>DATJVT010000071.1:0-20165 GCA_035501695.1 Terriglobia bacterium
GCCGGCGATCTCCATGCCCCCACGGAGGTTGTCGTGAAGATCGCAGCCGAGCACCCGCACATGAGCATAACCGGCCTGCTTTCCGCTGATCAAAATGCCGAAGACGCCGAAACCGCTGGCCTCCACATTCTCAATGTGCAGGTTCTCCAGCCGTCGGAATTCATCCAACCGATTGTCGCACAGAATCCCGTAGCCTGTATTGTTCGTCGGCCCGTCCCCGAGCACGGCTAAATTACTGATTGTGACAAAACCTACGCTTTCGAGGGTAATGGCGGTGTTGTGACCCGCCAGCAAAATGGCTCGACCGCTTCCAAACGAGGTGATGACCACAGGAGCGTTGGTTTGCCCAGCACTTCCCGGTCCCAACCGAAGATTTCCGCGGAATCTCTGACCACCCTTAAAAGCAATGCAGTCGCCCGGCTTGAAGGACGCGGCGTTGACCCTATCCACCGATCGCCAAGCCGTTCCCGGCGAGGTCCCCGAAGCCGTATCGTCCCCGGCAGCCGCAACGTAGTATTCGGCGCCCAGCAGCCTCCCTGACACAATCACGCCGAGCGCGCAGAGAACGACTCGAAACGTATTACGGTGAATCATGCACAGAATTCTATCCCGTCAGACCTGCGCCGGGCAAGAAAGCTCAGGAGGACCGCCACCGTCGCTGCGCCAGCCCCGATTAGCTCGCCTTGGCTGCGAGGGCGCCGCACAAGACACCAGATGAACCATAACCGCTACGAAACGCCTTGTTGGGTTCCTCCTCCGCGAAAGGCGGACGACATTGCTCGGACCAGCGCTGCCAACCCAACCAGGGCCGAGGAAAACAGCACAATAATTGCTCCACTGGGCAAATCCGTGGCGGAGGAAATAAGAAAACCGCCCAGCCCGCTCGTTGCGCCCAGCAACATCGCCGCATAGATTGCGTTTCGGAAGCCTTTCACGAGTTGGAAGGCTGCAGCTGCTGGGTTGGCAATCAGACTGTAAATCATCAGTCCACCGACCGTTTGGAAGTTAACCGTCAGCGTTAGAGCCGCCAGAACCAGGAAGGCGGTCCAAATCGGAGTCGCCGGGATGCCGACCGCCGCAGCTTCCTGCCGGGAAAAGAGGATTGCGCGCATTTCCTTGAAGAACGCCAAGACAAAGGTCAGCAAGACGACAAGAACTGCGAGCATCAGTCTCACATCACGCCAACGGCAGAAATTGAGATTGCCCCAAAGGAGGCTCCTGACGTCGTTGTCGCTTCGTCCCAAAATTCCGTGCAGACCAATCCCGAGGAAGGCAACCCCCATTGTGGCCGAAAAGAGAACCCCCAGCAGCACATTGTCATCCATGTGGGTCTTCTGGGGGCTCAAAAGCCCCAAAAGTAGAGCGCTCAAAACCGCAGCGCCGAGTGCGGGGAGCAGCAACGCCTGTCCCT
The DNA here is from genome assembly GCA_035501695.1 of Terriglobia bacterium. Classification (GTDB taxonomy): domain Bacteria; phylum Acidobacteriota; class Terriglobia; order UBA7540; family UBA7540; genus Bog-366. Next base: position 1,412 of record DATJVT010000071.1, read on the forward strand.
GCAAACCCAGCAACGAACCGAAGACCGAGCCTGCCAACGCGGCGTGGGCGACACAGACGGCGAGGAACGGAATGCGCATGCCGACGATGAACACTCCCAACAGGCCGCTCGAGGCCCCGGCAATAAGCCCACCTGCCATAACCGGCGCCCAGAACACCAGATCCATCAGCGTTCGCTCCTTCCTGGAAAAATCGCGTGGCGACCGCCTCGATGAAAGACGGCGAGGTTCGGTCCGTACAGGCGGCATACAAGTTCCTCATCGAGCACTTTCTCAGGCGTGCCCTCGGCCAGAACGTTTCCTCGGTCCAGCAAGACGACTCGTTTGCAGCAAGGGGGCAGGGCTTCGAGTTCGTGGCAGACCAATATCACACTCAAGCGGGTGCGCTGGTATATGGCATCCAAGGTCTCCACGATACGTTCGCGCCAGCCGAGATCCAGGTTCGCGGTGGGCTCATCCAGCAGCAGCAAACGGGGTTCCTGAACCATGGCCCGGGCGATTACTGTTTTGCGTTGTTCTCCACCCGAGATTTCATGAAATGGTCGCTCGGAGAGCCGGCTAAGCCCCAGGCGGTCCAGCCATTCATCGATGAGATGCCAGTCGCGCCTGCCCAACGGACGGAACAAACCCGCAATTCCCGTGCGACCAATGCTCACCACCTCGCGAACAGTGAGCGGCAGTTCAGAGCGAGATGGAAGCAGTTGCGGAACATACCCTACGGAGCGGCGCAAGCGGGTCAGGTCCAGGGCGTTCATCCGGTCAAGGCTCTCATTCAGGACTGCAACATTTCCTCGAACGCGACGCTGCATACCCATGCACACTCGCAACAATGTGCTTTTACCGGCTCCGTTGGGACCCATCACCGCAACAAATTCGCCCTCAGCTACCTTTAAGTGCTCGATAGCGAGCACAGTCAAGCCACGCGCTACAACGGAGAGATTGGCGATTTCAACCGCCGGCGCAGTCATGGCCTTGCAGCCTTGATCAGCGCCTTCACATTTTCTCTCATCATATCATCGAATGCGATCTTCCCATTCCTCAATGTCGGGAAGTTATCAAACATTATCACTTTTGCGCTTAGTCGTTCTCCAAGCGCATCGGCGGCACGACGGCCCTCGGGCACGTTTCCGATGATCAGGCGCGTGCCGGCTGACTCTCCTCCCTTCACGGCATCGTCAATTTCCCTGACGCCGATAGTGTCGGAAGCGCGGAATGTGCCCACAACCTTAAGTCCCAGCCACTCACAGAAGTCCTTTTGGTGGCTGCTGGCAAGAACCGGCCGCCCGCGAAGGCCCACTTGGGCAATTTGGTTCGTGGCGGATTGCGCCAGCGAGGTTAGCCTGACCTCGATTTCTGCCAACCGTGTTTTGGCTTCGGAGGGGGAGAGCCAATGTTCCGCAACCAGGCCCTCAGCAACCTGACGGCACACATTCAGATAGCTGTCCGTGCAGCATAACCCGCCGTGAACGGTTATTGCGAGAATCTTCGGCTGATCCGAGCCTCCCTCAAGGACGGCATCCAATGAACTTTGGAAGTCAAAGCGAATGAGAACGTCACAGCGGCGCAACTCAGCCGCTTGGCTCGGACGAATATCAAAATGTCCCGGACAGGTACCCGGCTCGGCCAGACGCAAAACGCGCGCCTCTCCGCCAAGCAGATCGCAAACGGCGCTCTCCAAGTATGAAGTCGCGCTGGCAATTCTGAGCGTCCCCCCCGTTGCCCTTGCCGGGCCAACCCCCACGTATAAGGCGCTCAGAAACAAAACCGTCACGGTTGGGTGGACGGCACCCCAGGTTCGAGTCAGAAACTTGGCTTGCATTATGCGTGAATCAGTTGCGAGACACCTCCCAACGGCGCTTGAAAGTCTCCATCGCCTGGTCGCCGACAACCTCCAGGTATCGGCGGATGGCTGTGTCTTCGGCGTATTGGGCAAATGGCTGGACCGAGTAAACCACCGCGTTGCCGACAACATTCGCCCCCAGAATTGCCATGGGCTTTCCGCCCGCGCTCATGAGGGCACGCAAGCGCTGAGCGACATTGGGGCTGTTCCTCCAAACGAATCGGGTCTGCGTTTCAAAGGCGATTACCAGGGCCGCGAAATCGGTTTCGTAGGAGTTTTGAATCAACTCCCGCAAATAATCATCTCCTGTCGTAGGGCTGCCCATGCCGTTACCGGCTCAAGGAGTTTTAAACTGCGTGCCTTCGCGTCCGGCAAAGCGTGCCAGGACACCACCCTCCCCAGTACGACGATACCAGCTCCAGCTGCCAATGGGAGCGTAGTTATCCTGGCTGCGAGGGTCGTTGGGGCGTGGCCCCAAGCTCCAGATGACCCAGCGAACTGGCGAATCCTTTGGGGATGAATAGTACTGGCCATTTGTGCTGGAACAGTTGGGAAAATCACTCGGCACCCAAAGCTGGTAATTGCCCGCCGGGGCACCGTTTAGGAGTTGAGGACCGGGGGCGGCATATTTGTAGGTATGCTCCGGATTGAAGACATCCTCCATGTGTGCGGCCATGCCGGGTCGATTGTCCGCGCCCAGATACCGTTGTTGAACCAGTTCAACTGGAAATTCACACCAGTGCGTCATCAGGTCGCTGTTGCAGTTGACTCGCACTGGCGGCAACCGTCCCTGGTTGTCTTCTGAATACATTTCCAAAGCCAGTCCGACTCCCTGCAGCTCAACGTGCACTTTTACCACTTTGGCTTTTTCCTTGGCGCGGGCAAAGGTTGGAAGGAGCATCGCCGCCAGCAAGGTGATGATAGTGATCACAACCAGCAATTCGATAAGCGTAAACGCACCCGAGGCGCCTTCGCCTGGACCGCAACGAGGCGTGCTGCCGGCGTTGCGCAAAGCGCGCAAAGGACCACCCGCATAACCAGTCGCTGGAAGATCGAGTCGCATCGTAAGGGTTCCCGCCGGTGAAACGGGACCACCATCATTCATTCAGTATTACCCTTGCTCACAACCATAACACCGCCTTTGCGTATTACGCAACCCAAACACGGTGTGACGCGTATCCATAACCTAACGCTGGCATGGGGCTGGGCTGGTTGAAAGCCGGCGCCAGCTACCATCGGTCGCGGTCGGCATATCCGGAGCTGCTTCACGCTATTGGATTCGTTGCAGTCGGTAGAAGTTCTGCGCTTGCGCCGGTTCGATAATGACCGTGTTTTGACCGTTTACCAGCACCGGGACGTTCGTAACCGCCGTCCAGTTTGTGGTGGACAGCGAGTCCCGTGATTGCAGCTGGTAGTTTGAGAGCGACGATGGCCAAGTGATCACCGGTTTCAGGGCAATGTTGAGCATTGGCTCCGATGAGGGCGTCACTTCCTGGACGAAGAGTTCGTAACCAAAGGTGCCATCAGTGCCGGAGCCGCTCTCCTGAAGGAATACCCCGGTTGCGTCAAAACGATTGGTCGGAGCTGCACCCAGGTCATAAAGGGGATGGATCAGCGGAATCTGCCGCCCTTCGCCATCCGTTGCGGTGCAAAAACGCGCACTCCAATCGGAGTTGGTGGTCCAGCCGTTAGTTGTAACCAGGGTCAGGCCATTGATGCGCACGCGCATCCCCTGGTAATGTTCTCCACCGGTTGCCCGGGTGGCGTCGAAAATGTCGTAATGCCCATTTGCACCAAGATTCGTGCTCATCACTGATGACAGGGAAATTGCCTCGGGCGCCGGAAGGCCGAAGCCCGGCACAACCAGGGAGATCGTGAAATCGTTGGTGGGGTCGGTGCTGTGTTCCTCGTTGATATTCTGCATGCCGCCATAAAAGAGCGAGGCCCTGGCAGTGACCACCACCAGATCACCTTTGCGCAACACAGAGCCTGTAGTTGGGTCATGGCTAACCCGCTGAACCTCGGCGGCCCAGGCGACATCGCTGTAGCTGTCACTACCGTCATGCGGTTCCCAGGGCAGGTTCCCGTAGTTCTGACCCATCCAACACTCGACTCCGCCACGATCTCCCGGCAATACGGTCTGCACAAAAACCTGCCATTCACCTCCGAGGTTGAAAGCATTGGCGCCATTGTCCCAAGGCAGGAAGTTCGGAGTCGAATCCAGCATCTCCGAAGGATCACATAACAAGACGCCTGTTATGGTGAAGGGCAGACTTCCGTTCCAGGTGCTGACTCCGTTGGTGTCGACCGCCTCGAGGTTGGTGATGGTTTCAGCTTGCAGCGAGGTTGTCGCCAGACCCGCGCCAATCGCGATGCTGAGGAGTGTTTGACGTCTCAGTTGAAGTAATGTTACGTTCATGGTCTTGCGTAATACGTCGATTAGCAGTATTACGCAACAACAAAATAGTATGATTGCAAATCGTCCCATCGAAGCCGCCGACCCGCGCGTCGCCTTTTTCGACCAGCTCGCTCCCCGCTGGGATGCCGAGTGCTCCCGCCCCGCCGAGACCCTGCGCCGTCTGGCCGAGCTCAACGGCAGCCTCAGTATCCTCCCCGGCCACGACTTGCTGGAAGTCGGCTGCGGTACCGGCCAACTCAGCGGCTGGCTCGCCAATACCGTCGCTCCCGGCCGGGTCGTTGCCGTGGACTTCTCCCCTGGCATGCTTGCCGAAGCTCGCCGCCGCGGCCTCCCTGTCGAGTTCCTCCTCCTCGACATCTGCACCGAACCAGTGCCAGCCTCTCAGTTCGACCGCGTTCTCTGCTTCAACGCCTTCCCGCATTTCCGTGACAAACCTGCCGCTCTGCGCCACCTCGCCGCCTCCCTCAAAGCCTGCGGACGGCTCATCATCTTGCACCTGGCTGGCAGCGCCGAGTTGAACAGTTTTCATCAAAGAGTGGACGGCCCGGTCTCCCACGACCTGCTCCCGTCAGCCGACGCCTGGCCCGGCCTCTTGGAGCCGCATCGCTTGCGCCAGCTCTCTCTCGTGGACCGACCCGGCCTCTTTCTTCTCCAAGCTACTCTCGCCTAAGCCGCCTATCTCGGGCGTGCCGGGGACTTTCCGTCGACTTTCCATCCCCGTTGGACTGCCTCGGAATTGCGGGGAAATAGCACCCCCCCGCCATTGTCACCGACGGGCGTCCCAGCAGCTTGGCCGCACCTGAGAAAATTCTGGTTTGGCCCTCAGAACCCCTCTGTTAGCTTCTCCCCTATGAAAGATGCTAAAACTGCTGGCGTTGTCCGTTTCACTGTTTCGGTTCCGCCAGCCCTGGCCGCCCAACTCGACCAGATGACGCGCGAGAAAGGTTACGACAACCGCTCCCTTGCCGTCGCCGACCTGATCCGCGCCGGCCTGGTCGAGCACCACCAGAATCTCGGCAACCGCGAAATCGCCGGAACCATTACGCTGCTCTACGATCATCACAAGCAGCACGTCCAGGCCGCGCTCACCGACATCCAGCACGACCACTACCACATCATCATCTCCACCCTCCACGTCCACCTCGACCACCACAACTGCCTGGAGGTTCTCGTTGTTCGCGGCAAGGCGCCGTTGGTGAAGAGGATTGCCGACGAACTGATTGCCGCCAAAGGCGTCAAGCACGGCAAGCTTACTGTTACTTCCACTGGAAAGGACCTCCCCTCCTGAAAACCGCGCGGCTCTGGCCATCGCCACACTTTGGCGAAATCTCCGCCCTTGACTAGTATTACGACATAGTCAAGTCGTAATACCATGTGACAGCCGGGCTCAACAGTTCACGGTTCACACCCTCGATCAGTTGATGATTCGACTTTTTCATGGGGGGGAAAGCCAATCACTAGGAAATGCTGCCGGTGGCTTGCTATTTATTGCCGGCAGCTTGCTGACCATAAAACACCGCCACGCTCCACCCCCAGGAGATCTGCACTCCACTCCCCCAGCACTTTGACTTTTGGTATCCACAAGCTACCCTCATAAAGATGCACCCGATTGCATGAAGCAGCAGAGGGCATTCACGCTCATCGAGCTACTGGTCGTTATTGCCATTATTGCCATCTTGGCCGCGCTCCTCCTACCGGCATTGGCCAAAGCAAAAGAAAAGGGCCGCCAAACCTTCTGCATCAATAGCGAACACCAACAGGCACTCGCCGTATTCATGTACGTCGACGACCACGACCAAATGCTCCCTCCCGTCGCCTACCAGGACGCCGGCGGCAACATCACCAACTGGCCATCAATGCTCGACCCATACCTCAAGTCCATACGCATCCACCTCTGCCCAACCGACCTCCAAGGCAAGACCAATTCCTACGGCCTTAACGAACTCGCTTTCGTGGACCTCACCGACGACAATCCGCCACCACCGAACAAGCTTTCGTCCTTCAAAACTCCCACTGACACCGTGATGATGGGAGACCTCGGCACAGCCGACGACCTGCTCACACCACGCCCCGACACCCTCAAAATGGTCGCGCCCGCCGGCGACATCAACGACGACAAGGACGCCCGACCCTTCGCCAGGCACACAGCCCGGTGCGATCTCGGTTTCATGGACGGCCACGCCGGCAACAAACCCCTGGGTCAGTTCTACACCAACCAGACACCGGCAAACCGGTGGTTCACTCCCTAGGTTGCCCCCCCGGCCTCTTCCACAAGGAAATCCTGTTCGTGTCGTTCGACCGCGCCATGGCCGCAACCCTCGGCAAGAAAATCGTATTATGGGACATGCTGCTTTACCTCCTCATTGGCCTCACCGTCTCCATGGCCGTATTGAGCGTCGGCCCGTTAATCGCCTTCGGCTTCCTACTGCTCCCGGCGCTCACCTCCCACCAATTCGCGCGCACCATGCGGCACTTCACCATCACCGCGTCGCTGCTCGGCGGCATTGCCTTGTTCCTTGGCTTCTGGATCTCCTACGACCGCAACCTGCCCGTCGGCCCAACCGACGTCGTCCTGCTTGGCCTGATCCACTTTTTCGCCTTTCTCGGAAAGAAACCCTGGTAATTGCCACCGGGCGGCATAAGCCCGAGCGCGGCCACTCCAATCGCAGTCATCAACCGGATACGTTCCGTTTGGCCATGGGAGTGAACTTCCGCTCCCAAAGCGACCGTGCTCTGGCTACATGGCAGCGCCTCCCCTCGCCCACACGCACAACCAAATCTGTCCCGCACCAACCTTGTTGAACAATATCGATCAATATTGTAGTCTTTCTCCATGCGAGTTTCGAAGAAAACTGACTACGCACTGCGCGCTATCTTCACCCTAGTCGAGCATTTCGGTAGAGGACCCATCCCCATCCGGGAACTCTCCCGCCGCAACGACGTCCCCAAGAAGTTTCTCGAACAAATCCTCCTCGCCATGAAAAAGCGTGGCTGGGTGGACAGCGCGCCCGGCTTGCGTGGCGGCTACGTTCTCGCCAAGGCCCCGGACAAAATCACCATGGGCGAGGTCGTGCGCCATTTCGACGGCATCCTGGCCCCCATCGCCTGCGTCTCTGTAAACGGTTACAAGCGCTGCTCACAGGAACCAGTCTGCCGCTTCCGCCGCATCTTCTTGAATGTCCGTAACTACGTCGCCGGCCTGCTCGACCACGCCACCCTGGCCGACGTTGCTCAGGGATTGCCCGTCGCTAGGCCCGAAGTCTTCACTCCCAGCTTCACCGGCGGAGAAGGAATCTGACCAACCCACAAAGCACCACACAAAAAAACTTCAAAAAGTCTGTTGACGACTCCCCATTAACTTGTAATATACGACCAAAATAGTAGATATTACATGCACAATTCAGCGGCACAACCAGCGCCCAGCGCACCAACGGGTCAGCCACAAGTCACAGTGGCTCCGATCGCCTTTTTTGTTGCTTTGAATGACTACTCAATAAGTCGCTATTACGCGCCGCGAACCGAATCCGCCCACCTCGCAAGCCAGCCCGCTGCGCAGAACCCCGCCGCCCGCAACCAAAACCCCCACACCCCTTTTGCCGACCGGTTCACCGGAGGCGCAACAACACACTTCCCCGCAGGCCGCCATAACCGGACACCCGGAAGCAGCCTCAAGAATCCTGACCACGAAACCGTGAACCTAATCGCAAAAGGCTTACCTGCCCACCAACATCCAGTGCCTCGCCTCCTTGGCCCCCTCGCGGCGGTCATCCTGGCCGCTGCACCCCTCGCGTCCACTGCGGACGAGGCAACCAACGCGGCTCCGGCCAAGGCCGAAAAACCGCCGCCCCTCCCATTGCACCAGATCGAAGGCAGCGGCGGCATTTTCTCCACGCTATCCGCCTACCTGGTCAACCCGCCACGCGACGGCGAACCCGTCGGACGCCCGGCGGCCGGTTTCTCTTTCGTTGATTTGGGTTACGGCCGCGAACTTTACTCACTCACCGCCACCGAGACTCCCTGGAAGCGGCTCGAACTCGGCTTCGCCTACGAGAACTTCAACCTCGGCGACCTCCCCCAGGACATCCTCCACCAGACAGGCCTCAACGTCAGCGACCAGTCCGTCTCCCTGTACAACGCCAACGCCCGCCTGCAACTCCTGAAGGAAAATGAGTTCGACCAGAAGTGGATTCCCGCGCTCACCTTCGGCGCCCATTACAAATACAACGACACCATCAACAACATTGACCACGACCTCCACGGCACGCTCACCAGCGTCGGCATCAGGGACAACAGCGGCGTGGACTTTACCCTCTACGCTTCCAAGCTGTTCACTTTTCTGCCCCGTCCGGTCTTGCTCGAGTTGGGCGGTCGCGCGACCAAAGGCGTCTGGACCGGCCTGGCGGGCTTCACCGAAGACTACAGCTTCCTTTTCGAAGGCAACATCGGTGTCTTCATCACCGACAACCTCATCCTCGCGGCTGAATACCGGCAGATGCCGAACAATTACACGCCGATCGCTGTCAACGGCGAAACCCTCGTCGGAAAGTCCAGCGATTGGTGGACCATTGACGCGGCCTACATCATCAACAGGCATTGGACCGTTGCCCTCGGCTACGGCCACTTCGGCCAGGTCCTTAACCATCAGGCTAACGGAACCTGGGGCATCACCACCAAATACGAATTCTGACTTCATCCACTCCAAACGAATCATCGTTCAACAAAGCGTATGAGTGCCTCACCGAAAAACATCAGCACGCTGGCCCTCCACGCCGGCCAGGCTCCGGATCCAACCACCGGCGCCCGTGCGGTCCCCATCTACCAGACGACCTCCTACGTCTTCAAGAGCTCCGACCATGCCGCGAATCTCTTTGCCCTGAAGGAGTTTGGCAACATCTACACCCGGATCATGAACCCTACCACCGATGTCTTCGAGCAGCGCATCGCTGCGATCGAAGGCGGCACCGGCGCGCTGGCGGTCTCATCCGGGCAGGCCGCCACCACCTTCGCTCTGCTCGCCATCACCCAGGTCGGCGACGAAATCGTCTCCGCCAACAATCTCTATGGCGGCACCTACCAACTCTTCCACTACACCCTGCCCAAGCTGGGGCGCTCCGTAAAGTTCGTGGACTCCCGCAGCCCCGAAGCTTTTCGCAAAGCCATCACCCCGAAAACCCGCGCCATCTATGCCGAGACCATCGGCAACCCCAAGCTCGACGTGCCCGATTTCGACGCCCTCGCCAAGATCGCTCACGACGCCGGCCTCCCACTGGTCGTGGACAACACCATCGGTGTTGGCCTCGTCCGGCCCATTGACCACGGGGTGGACATCGTCGTCAACTCGGCCACCAAATACATCGGCGGCCACGGCACCTCCATCGGCGGCGTGATCGTGGACTCCGGCAAATTCAAGTGGAACAACGGAAAGTTCCCCGAATTCACCGAGCCGGACCCGAGCTACCACGGCCTGAAGTATTGGGACGTCTTCGGGAACTTTCCCGGCCTGGGCAATGTGGCCTTCATCATCAAGGTCCGTGTCCAGCTCCTGCGCGACATCGGCGCAGCGCTCAGTCCCTTCAACGCCTTCCTGTTCCTCCAGGGGTTGGAGACTCTGCCGCTGCGCCAGCGCCAGCATTCGGCAAACGCCCTCGAAGTAGCTCGCTTCCTCAAACAGCACCGCCTGGTGACCTGGGTTGCCTATCCTGGCCTCCCGGACGACTCGAACCATAAGCTGGCCGCAAAGTATCTCACCAAAGGCTTCGGCGGCATTGTCGGCTTCGGCATCAGAGGCGGACTAGAGGCGGGACGCAAGTTCATCAACTCCGTCAAACTGCTCTCGCACCTGGCGAACATCGGCGACGCCAAGACCCTTGTGATCCACCCCGCCTCCACCACGCACCAGCAACTCACCCCCGAAGAGCAGCAGGCCACCGGCGTCACGCCGGACTACGTCCGGCTTTCCGTCGGGTTGGAGGACGCGGAGGACATCAAGGCCGACATCGAGCAGGCGTTGCAGGCGTCGCAGCAATGATCCACCCGGCACCAAATCGTAGGCTTTCGCCTTCGGCAGCACGAAGGCGCATCACCAAACACCCACGCAAATAGAGAATCGAACCATCAAGTTATGAGCACAGAAAGAACACAGCAAAATGAAGTTGCTAATCGCGCCTACCGCCTTTGGGAAAACGCTGGACGGCCGCACGGGCGAGACCTGGAATTCTGGGTCCAGGCCGAAGCCGAGGCCCACCGCCGCGTGACCGGCGACACAACGGGCCTGCCCGATACCTCGGCCGAAAGTGCCCTCGAGGCGCCCCCAACCACTCCCTCTGTGGCCACACGCACCTCCGGCTTCCAGCACCGGACCAGCCCCCCAGCCCAAAGCTCGGCACGGAAAGGCGTAGCCCGCGCCCGTTAACCAGCGTTGCAGCGCAGCACGCAACCGACGTGCCGGCCTCCCTTATGCGTAAGCCAAGCCCCATCTTGCTCCCCACGGACGCAACCGGCGAACCCTGCTGGCTTCAGTTAGTTCGCCAGCACGTCGGTTCGCTGCGCTACGGCGTCGTGCAAATCGTCGTGCATGACGCGCAAGTCACCCAAATCGAAAAAACCGAGCGCGTGCGCCTCGACAACCGCGCCATAACGGCCACCCAAGCCCGCCAGCCGGCGCCCCGTGCCACGATCACCAATGCCTGATTCTCAGCCTCCACGCATCATGACCACTACGCATCAAACCTCGACCTCACGCCAGGGCGCCCCGCGCTCAGCGCATCGCCCGCTCGACACCATTACCGCGCCCTTGGCCGCAATTGCCAGCCGGTCCTCCAGCCTCATCGCCTGCCCGTCGGGCCGGTTCGAGTTGGCGGGCCAGACCCACGACCTGCCACGCTACCTGTTCCTGGGCCCCGCCGGTGGCGCGGAACCCATCCGCATCGGCATCTTCGCGGGCCTACACGGCGATGAACCCGCCTCTGCTTTCGCACTGTTGCGCTTCGTCCAGCTTCTCGAAGACAATCCCCAAATCGCCCGCGGCTACTGCCTCTTCCTTTACCCGATCTGCAATCCGACTGGTTACGCGGACAATACCCGCCATAATCGCAACGGAAAGGATCTCAACCGCGAATTCTGGCGGAGCTCCCGCCAGCCTGAAGTCCGCCTGCTCGAGTCCGAACTCACCGCCCACGCCTTCCACGGTATCCTCTCGCTCCACACCGACGACACCAGTCACGGGCTTTATGGCTACGCCCATGGCGCTCTCATCACCCGCCACCTTCTCCAGCCCGCCCTGGCTGCCGCCAGCGAGTTCCTGCCGCTGAACAACAACGCCGTTATCGACGGCTTCCGCGCGCGTGACGGCATCATCCGCGACAGCTTCGAGGGCGTCCTCCGTGCCCCGCCCGCAACCCGGCCCCGCCCATTCGAAGTCATCCTCGAGACTCCCCACGCGGCGCCACAATACCTCCAGGAAGCCGCCCTCGTGGTCGCCCTACGCACCATCCTCGACGAATACCGCGCTTTCATCGCCCACGCCGCGAACCTGTAGCCGCCGCTCAGGGCCTAACCGCGAAACCGCATTAAAAAAAACAACTCAACAGAAACAAACACAACAAACACATGAACTCACAGAACACAAAGAACAAGAATGGCCCCCACGCCACCTGGGCGCAGGGAGCCCCAGACGCATTCACGCTCATCGAGCTGCTTGTCGTCATCGCCATTATCGCGATCCTCGCCAGCATGCTCCTCCCCACCCTCGCCCGCGCAAAGGAAGCTGGGAAAAAAGCCAGTTGCTTGAACAACGTTCGCCAAATTGGCCTCGCGTACCAGGGGTTTCTAGGCGATAACAACGACCGATTTCTTGCCTACGTGACTGAGCGCACCGCCCCCGCCGGTACGCCCGATACCGCCGAGGCACGCGCACCCTATTCGTACCGCCAGCAACTTCAACCCTACATCCCCGGTACCAATGTCTTCAAATGCCCTGACGGACTAAAGTGGCCAGATCCCCAACCCGGCGCGTGGTTCAATACCGACTACGGCAATAACCACAACGAGGCGAACCTCCCTGGCGCCTCGCAACAGGCTTGGTTCGCCGCTCATCTTGACTTCGGCTTCAACGAAACCGTCAGCGCAAGCACACTCCCCAAACCCACTGAATTCATCCTGCTGGCCGATGCCGGTCGTTCCGACAATACCCCCTCCCGCGGCGGCATGTACCCGCAGCCCTGGGCCTTCGATGTCAGCTCCCAGGCCAGAATGCTTGGGCGCCACCCCAATGGCAGCGCCAATGTCGTCTTTGGCGATTGCCACGCCCAAAGCACCAAAACCAATCTCACCTGGCGTTCCATCGACGACAACAATTGGCGGCGCTACCAGGTCACTGCCGCCCCGTAACCCTGCCGCTGGCCGCTCGAAGAAACCACAAATCGAAAAACCATTATGCCAATTCACACCGACATCATCAGCACCGTGGGCCGCACCCCTCTCGTTAAACTCAACCGCGTTACCAATGGCGCGCTCGCTACCATCGCGCTAAAGGCCGAGTTCTTTAACCCGCTCGGCAGCGTCAAAGATCGCATCGGCTACGCTATGATTGCCGCCGCCGAGCGTGACGGCCTCCTCAAGCCCGGCACCACCATCATCGAGCCGACCTCCGGTAATACCGGAATCGCTCTGGCCTTTGTTGCCGCTGCCAAAGGCTACAAGCTCATCCTCACCATGCCCGAAAGCATGAGCCTCGAGCGCCGCACCCTCCTCGCTCTCCTCGGAGCGCAGCTCGTGCTCACGCCCGCCGCCGAAGGCATGAAGGGCGCCATCCGTAGAGCCGAGGAACTGAACAAGGAAACACCAAACTCCTGGATTCCTCAGCAGTTCAACAACCCCGCCAATCCCGAGGTCCACCGTCAGACCACCGCCGAGGAAATCTGGCATGACACCGATGGCAAGGCCGACATCCTCGTCTCCGCAGTCGGCACCGGCGGCACCATCACCGGAGTCAGCGAAGTTATCAAGAGCCGTAAGAAATCCTTTCGCTCCATTGCCGTCGAGCCCAAGGACTCACCAGTGATCACCCAGACACGCAACGGCGACCCTCTCAAGCCCGGCCCGCACAAGATCCAAGGCACCGGTGCAGGCTTTGTGCCCCAAAATCTCAACCTCCAAATCGTGGACGACGTCGTCGCCGTCAGCAACGAAGATGCCCTCGCCACCGCGCGCCGGCTGGCACTGGAGGAGGGCATCCTCGCCGGTATCTCTACTGGCGCCAACGTTTGGGCGGCCCTGCAAGTCGCGAACCGCCCCGAAAACGAAGGCAAGCTCATCGTCACCATCGGCTGTAGCACCGGCGAACGCTACCTCAGCACCGCCTTGGCCGACGAAGCTCGCAAGCGAGTTCAAGTCTGATCACCTCTCTAAATCAATCCGAGCCCAGCGCCGAGGAACAACTGCCCTCGGAGGCTCGCGGTTGCCTCCGCAGTGAACCGTCCTACCTCGGCCTGCCGGGTCCGAATCCCACAGGTCCTCGCGGAGCCCGCGCCACAGATGTCGCCATGCCTCTAGCCGGTTGGGCAGGCCAAATGTGCCCGACGCTTACTCGGTCGTCGCGTATGCCTGCCTGAAACAGCCCGCGTAAATCCCGCTGCCGATTAACCCGCCCAGCACCGGCGCCACGATATAAACCGACCACCAACCCGAGCCGTTGACCTGGAACGGCACAACTCCCCAGCCGGCCAGGGCCGAAAACAATCGCGGTCCCAGATCCCGCGCTGGATTGAAACTCGCCATCGTCAGCGGCCCCACCAACGAAATCAGCAGCGTAACCGTTAGCCCGATCGTGGCCGCCGTTAGCTCTCGCGGACGCGCCTTGTTTCGCTCATCCGTGCAGCAGCAAATCACCAGCACCAGCACCGCCGTTGCAATAACCTCCGTCCCGAACGCCGCTCCGGCCGACATCCTCTGCCGCGCCTCTGGCGTCAGGGGCTTCCCTCCCGGATTCGGAAAATACTCCCCGAACACCATCGCGCTCGCCTCGCTCCCCGCCTGGCCGCGAACAATCCCGTTCGCGCGCTCAAACTCCCGCAGCGCATCGCCGAACACGAAGTACAGCACCGCCGACGCCACAAACGCCCCGCAGAGCTGCGCCACGGCATACGGCAAAACCCTCCGCCTCGGAAAACCCGACCACACCGCCAGGCCCACCGTTACCGCCGGATTCAGATGCGCCCCGCTCAGCGCTCCGGTGAGATAAATTGCCGTCGCGATGCCCAGCCCCCAAACAATGGCCACCTGAAATACTCCCACCTGCGCTCCAGTTGTCACCGCGGCGCACACGCTGCCGCATCCGAAAAACACGAGCAGAAACGTGCCGAAAAACTCCCCTGTGACCCACGCTGGCAGTTTCATGCCGCCGCCCTTTTGAACCGATGCGTCGGCGTGGGCTTCCCCGGCCGGAAATGCTCCAGGTGATCGAGCGTCGCGCTCAGCCCTGCAAACTTGCCCCCCGTCGCCTCCAATCCCTCGCGCACCGCCGTGCCCAGCACATCTGGCGCCGCTTCCGCCCGGAGGTTGATTATCAATTGCCCGCTCTCGACCGGCTCCTCCAACCGCATCGAAAGCTCCGGCACAAAGTCATTCCGCACCAGGTTGACCACACCAATTTCGCCTAACGCCACGTCCGGGCTCAGCGTCATTTTCAAATGCGCCACCTCGGCCTTGGCCACCCGCAGCCGCTTCTGGACCTCCGCCGCCAGTTTGCTCAGGAACGCGTCCCCGTCGAAGGCCTTTTTCGCAGCAAGCTGCACCGTGCAGTTTAGCCAGCCCAACAACGCCTCGCCGTCGGCATAAACCGCGTAATCCACCTCCATCGCTCGCCCGCCGACCTGCACCTCGCTGGTGATCTTCCGAAACCATTCCTCCAGGTTCGTGCCCTCGCGGGCCGAGACCGCCAGAATCTCCTTCCGTGGGAACCTCGCCGCGATAGCAGCTCGCAGGGCCTCCAGTCGCGCGGCATCCAGCGAATCGCACTTGCTGATGACTATGAGGTCCGCCTCCTCAAGCTGCTTGTTGTAGATATAGACCACCTTCTCCGAGAAGTGCCCGCCCTTTTCGAGCCCGAACACCCGCAGGGCCCGAATCGGATCCACCAGCACGCTCACCGGCGCCACCGTGAAATTCTCGCCATACAGCCGCCTTAGCGGATACGTCACCGTCGCCACCAGGTCCGTACAGCTCCCCACCGGCTCGGCAATGAACACCTCCGGGCGGCTCTGGTCCGTCAGCTTCTGCGCTGCATCCACCAGCGAGTTGAACCGGCAGCAGAAACACCCGCCCGGGATCTCCTCAGTCGCAAATCCCTGGGACCGCAACATAGTCGTGTCCACCAAGTTCCGGCCTTGGTCATTGGTGATGAGCCCGACTCGTAAGCCCTGTTCAGCAAGCCACCTGGCCAGCTTTCCCACTGCCGTTGTCTTCCCAGCGCCCAGGAACCCGCCGATCATGATGTAGCGGGCCTTACCTCTGAGGGCCCGCGCCTTAGTTGCCCGTTCGAGTGCTTTCATGCGTGCCAATAATATATGCGCAATAGTGCATATTCACTGCCCCAAACGCAAGCCCGCTCTTCCTCCGCATGGAATGCTATTTCGGCAGCTTATCGAATCGGAACGTGCAACAACCCAAATCCAGCACGTTCTTATTCGCGGCCAACTGGCTCTTGAGACCCGGAACGACCGAATACAACCGCTGCTGGCCCTGCTTTTCCATCTCGACCAACCCCGCCTCCCTGAGAATGCGTAGATGCTTCGAAACATTATATTGCGACATCCCAAGCCGCTGCGAAATGGCGTTCACGCCAAGCCGCTCCCTAAGCAACAAGCGTACAATTCGCAGCCGATTCAATTCGCCCAGCGCCTTCAGCGCCGCGATACAATCGATACCAGTCATCGCGGACTCATCATACCGAAACCCTCCGCCCGAGCAACTTCGGCACCTAACACGGACTAACACGGATCAAAATGTCCTTCCCGCAGTGCTCCGCCCATCCCATGAGGGTTCCACCTTTTGCTGCCGCTAACCAACCCTATATTGTCCACCGCGCCGCAATAAACGATTTGACCAAACTTAAACCCGACTTACATTCCCCCTAGTGTTCCGGCGCCTACCAAGACTTCTAGTGACCGTCGCGCTGGCCTGCTCTGTGGGCCTGCATTGGTCGCTGCTTCAGTCCGTCGCCTGGACCACCATGCTCGTGGGCAATTTACAGTTCTTAACCATCTCCGAGGCCGTCCAGCGCACCTTCGACGGCAAGCATCCGTGCGCGCTCTGTAAAGCCGTCGCCGAAGGCAAGAAATCAGAGAAAAAATCCGAAACGGTTCTCTCCCTCAAGAAGTTCGATGGGCTGAACCAAGCTGTTGCCATCCTCTTTTCCCCGCCCGCGTCCTTCTCCGCAGTAGAGGCACGGGCGATATTCCTCAAGTCCTTCGTGCAGGCCCCGCCTACGCCCCCGCCGCGCGTGGCCTAGTCGTCCTCGAATCCGGTCAGAGGCTTTCGCTCTGACCTCCTTCCGCCAGCCCAAAACTCTGGTGGGATTCCGTTTTTCCCTTTTGCGTCGGAACACTTGGAGTGTCCCGACAGAACTCAATCAAATGAAATACCGGCGTGCATTCACGCTGATCGAATTGTTGGTGGTTATCGCGATTATCGCGATATTGGCCGGCATGTTGCTTCCCGCCCTCAGCAAAGCCAAAGCGCGGGCGCGAGCGACCGCTTGCCTCTCGGAACTCAAACAACTTGGCTTCGGGTGCGCCCTCTACGAAGGCGACAACCAGGACACGCTGCCGGAGACCTGGCTTGACCAACGTCTATCGGTGCCCCGACGACACGAACCATATCCGCATCACGAGTTACGCTATCAACGACTTTTTGCCCCCCCATCCATTTGGGGCTCCAGACCTCGATTTCTCACGGCTCACACGCTTGCCCTCACCGTATGTCCAACTCAACCAAATTCCGCTTCAGCCATCAAAACCAAAAGAGAAAGGAACACAATGAGAAACAAAAAGCACCCCAACGGATCCAGATTAGCCACGGCCGCACTCGCAGGGCTCATTGCCGGCGCAACTCTGGGCATTACCGGCTGTGCCAGCTCAAAGGCCGGTATGGAGTCGACCGGCTCCGCTGCCAAGCACGATTGTGCCGGGAAAAACGCTTGCAAGGGACAGGGAGGCTGCAAGACGGCCACCCACGCCTGCAAGGGGCAGAATGAATGCAAAGGGCAAGGCGGGTGCAAGTCAGCCTGAGCCGACTCCGCTGAGTGCGACCGGGGCAAAGGGCCGATCGCCCTTGCTCCGGTTCGCCTGGGATTCTGTGCCAGCCAATCGTTTTAACGCTTACACCGACTATGGGGTCGGCATCGGGCTCCGTATCCCGCACTACCGACACATTTTTGAGCGTAAGCCAGTAGTAAACTGGTTCGAAATCATTTCCGAGAATTTCATGTGTGACGGCGGCAGGCCATTGGCTATGCTGGACAAGATCCTGGAGCAATATCGGGTCGTCCAACATGGCGTCTCCATGTATTTCGGCTCGGCCGAGCCGCTCAACCGCGAGCACCTCAAGAAACTGAAACGGTTGATTAAGCGCACCAAAACCCCCTGGATTTCTGATCATCTGTGCTGGGGTAGCGTGGATGGACGCTACACCCACGACCTGTTACCCATGCCCTATACCTTCGCTGCGGCCAGAGTCACGGCGCGGAAGATTCGTGAAGCGCGCGACTTCCTGGAGGTGCCGATCGCGGTGGAGAATGTCAGCAGTTATGCTGAGTTTCACGTCTCGGAAATGACAGAATGGGAGTTTCTGACCGAGGTGGTGGAAAGCGCGGATTGCGGGATACTCTTGGACGTAAATAACATTTACGTATCGGCCTTCAATCACAACTTCAACCCGCTGGATTATGTGAACTACGTCCCAGCGGATCGCGTCGCACAAATCCACATCGCAGGACACTCCCGTTATCACAAATACATCCTCGATACACATGATCATCCCGTTATTGATCCGGTTTGGAAGCTCTATGAGCGCGCGATCGAGCGCATTGGGCCAACCGCTACACTTCTGGAATGGGACGACCGGATTCCTACATTCGACGAGGTTCACCGGGAGGCGCTGAAAGCCAACCAATATGTCACTCCGCCGAAAGTCGCCTCCAGGTAAACACCAGACGGTCGCGGAGTTGCGCGCCTTGCAGCGCCTCGTGGCAACCGCTGTGATGCGTCCCTTGACGCCCACCCGCCGAATGAACCCGCGTTGGTTTGACGGCAGTCCCTCCCAGCAAGTGGTCACCCGCGTCATCAAGCCGAATGACCGGCTAAGCTCATTGGAGCGATTGGAGCTCTATAACCGTCAGTATTGGTTTCGCCTGCTCGACTGCCTTTTCGAAGACTATCCCGGCCTGCTCTCGGTCCTGGGCATGCGCAAATTCAGCCGCCTGGCACGCGAGTATTTGACC
>DATJVT010000072.1:0-4303 GCA_035501695.1 Terriglobia bacterium
AGATATGCAACGTTGCACCATAGGTTCTTCAAACGAGGATGCTTACCCAATCGCGGCCTTCACGTTCCTCCTCGTCCCAACTCATATGCCCGACGATCGGAGAAGGCAAGCCTTGCAAGGTTTCCTGCACTGGATGCTTACCGACGGTCAAAGCCTCCTTCCGGGCCTAGGGTACGCGCCATTGCCGGATGACTTGGACAAGCTGGAACTCGAAGTGTCGAATCAAATTCTGCCCTGAAGTATCCGGCAACAATCGCCGGGCTGGCGTACACCTTGCGTCGATGCCCCGTGGAATCGAAAATGATACTGGAAGGTGCGCGAGCCGGGCACGAAGCAAAGCTTGGTGAGGAAGGACAAAGCTGCGAGGCAGGTGTCGGGTATGCCAAAGGCGAAGGAATTGCTCCGCTTCCTGCACAAGCAGGGCTACCAGGAGATACGACAGAGAGGCTCCCACCGGATACTCACTCACGCGGTTCGGCCCATGCTGAGCGTGCCGGTTCATTCGGGCGACGTGCCCCGCGGATTATTCTTGCGCATTTGAAGGACGCGGGCTTTTCAGAAGAGGACTTCTTTGGAAGCAAGAAAAAAGGGAAGCCGTAAGTCTCGACCCTAGACCGCGAGAGAAACAGTTTCCATGTAGACGCTGCGGGCGCGAGGAATCGGGCGATGCGTCGTCCGGCACTGCTCAATGTACAGCCGCATCGATTCGAGGATGCTGACCTTTGCCTCCTCGATGGAATTCCCGAGCCCATACACTCCCGGAAAGTCTTCACTGTAAGCCCAGTATTTCCGGCCTTCGCGTTCTACCGTGATGGGGTACGTGTACATGTCCATGCCCACATATTATCATCAAATCAGTTCGACCAGAACTCCGCGTCACCCTAATTTGCGTTTCGTTCAGGAGGCCATGGTGCCCAATTATTTAACCCGACGTGAATTTCTCGGCAGAACCGGAACCGCGGCCGCTTTGGCCGTTGCCAATCCCGGTGCCTGGGGGAAGGTTGCAACTTCACCGGTCCGCCCCCTGCGCTTGGGTGGACCTATCTTTCTCAAATCGGACGATCCCGCCGAGCTTGCCCAGGAGCATCGCCGCCTGGGGTACCGTGCCGCTTACGCTCCTCAAGTGGGGGTAAATGATTCCGACCGGATTAAAGCGATCATCAAGGAATTCGCTGCGCGCGATGTGGCTCTGGCGGAGGTGGGTGCATGGCGGAACATGCTCGATCCGGAACCGGAAAGGCGCCGGCAGAACCTTGCCTACGTGCAGGAGCGCCTGGCTCTGGCTGAACTCTTGGGGGCGCGCTGCTGTGTGGATATTGCCGGCTCTTATAACCCTCAGCTCTGGGACGGCCCTGACCCCAAGAACATCACCGATGAATTTATTGACGCCACGGTGGAGAATTGCCGGCACGTCATCGATGCCGTTAAACCCACCCGCACTAAGTTCACCATTGAAATGATGCCCTTCAGTTTCCCCACCGGGCCGGATGATTACCTGAGGTTGATCAAGAGTGTGGATCGTCCGGCATTCGCGGTGCATCTGGACGTTTGCAACGTGATGAACTGCCCGGAGCGCATGTACAACAACGGGGCCGTCATCGACGAATGCTTCCGCAAGCTGGGCCCCTGGATTGTATCGTGCCACGCTAAAGATCTGGCTTGGGAGCCCTATGTGCAAGTTTCTCTGCGCGAAGTCATTCCCGGGCGCGGACAGATAGATTACCGGGCATATCTGCGCGGGCTGTCAGGGCTCCCGGTGGACGCTCCCCTCATGCTCGAGCACTTGAAGACGGCGGACGAGTACGACGAAGGGCGGCACTACATTCAGAAGGTGGCGGCCGACATGGGCCTTTCCTTGGGTGCGGAAGGCGCGTGAGGCAGGTCAGTCTTGCCCGGATCCCGCTTGCCATTTCTCATATGCCTGCTGCATTTCAGGCTCCGGTTCGACTCCCAGCGCCTCGGCAATGCGGTTGATGTAATTGAAATATGCGATGACCTGGACGGCATCAAGAATGTCGCGGTCGCTCAAGCCCTGCTCCTTTAATGCCTCCACGTGACGCTGGCTCACTGCGCCGGGCGCGCGGGTTACCATCTCGGCAAATCGGCACAACGCCTTCTGGCGTGGCGTGAGCTTGGCGCGGTTGTAGTTGTGTTTGACGTGCTCCGCAAGTTTCTGGTCGTCCGACTCGGCACGGAGATCCTCTCCGTGAGCTTCAATTCAATAGAAACAGTGGTTGGCCCAGGAGACGACCGTGGCCAGCATCTCCCGATCGGCCCGCGAGAGGTCCGAAGGGCCAAACATCGTGGCGCCATACATATGCATGGAGGCCCGCAGCGCCCCGGGATTGAGGCTCTGCACCTTGAGGATGTTGAAGACCTTCCCGGCGCGCTCGACGGCAGCGTCGTATTCCTCCTTCAACTCGCCGGTGGCGTTCGCCGGTTCGATCACATGGATCCATGGCATGGGGCTACCCCCCTCATCCAGTAAGACAATTATAGCGCTGGCCTTGAGGCCGGCACGTGCCAGTCGTTTGACTGACTAATGCCCGAGGCAACATCGTTGGCCGCACTCAGGATTCCGTGAAGTCAATCATGACCGGTTTCTCCCGGAACCACCGCGTCTTATAGCCAAGGTAAATGATTCCGATAACAAACCAGATCCCGCCCACAACCTTGGCAATGATATTCAGATTGAGCCAGATCCAGCCGCAAAAAACGAAACCGAAGAGCGGAAGGAGAATGTCACCCAGAAGGTTGATTCGCCGGCCGGTAGCCCGATGGATGGCGAATTGCCAGAAGGTTGAGAAATTGACACCCATAAAAGCAATGAAGGCGCCGAAGTTCAGCAATTCCGCCGCGTTCTCGTAGCCATGGCCGTTGAGGGAAAGAACAACCCCGCCTCCGAAGGCGAGGACGGCGATGATCCAGATGTTGTAGTTGGGGGTGTTGCGCTTCGGGTCCAGGTGGCCAAAGACCCGGCGCGGAAGAACGTTGTCGCGTCCCATGCCGAAGAGCAAGCGTGCCGCTCCCAACCCTCCCGTGAGTGCGCTACCTAATGCCGCGAGGACGGTCACTGCGGTCATGCCGAGGAAAAGCCACTGCCCTCCCACGCGCATGCAGACGTCCATGAAAGCGCCGGTGATATTGTCAAAATGGTAGCCCGGCCATACGCGCTGCCCTAAGTAAACCTCGAGCCCCCCAAAAATGCCGGTGAAGAGGCAGACCAGAACGGTGGCCAGAAGCACGTTGCGCTTGGGATTTTGCACGTCCTCGGCCAGCGTGGTCACACCGTCAAACCCAATGTAGGTAAGCGCGGCGAGGGGCACGGCGCCCCGGATGACCCGGAAGTCAAACGTTTTGGGGTCGTAAAAGGGTAGGGTGGAGAAGATCCCGCCCCAACCATCCAAGTGGAAGAGGTGCCGGACAGCGAAGACCACAAAGGCCACGATGACGACGGACATCAGGGCGAGGAGCAATTTGTTGGCCAGGGCACTGGCTCGAATGCCGCGGAGGTTCATGAAGGTGATGGCCCCAATAAACGCCGCCATAAGGGCGTAAGCCGGAATGCCGTGTACCCATCCGTGAATCGTCTCCGCCACCCAGACAGCGTTGATCAGGGGTTGCAGCAGATAATCGAGAAACATCGCCCAGCCCACCAGGAATCCCAGGTGGAGATTCAAACCACGTCCCACATAGGTGTAGGCCGACCCCGCCGAGGGGTAGAGGGCCGCCATGCGCCCGTAACTGAACGCCGTGATCATCATGGCAAACATGGCGATCAGAATCGTATCCACGATGTGGCCGTGCGAGCGTTCCTGCACGACCCCGAAAAGGGGAACGGGAGCGATCGGCTGGATCAGCACGATGCCGTAGAAAATCAGATCCCACAGCGTGAGCACCCGGCGCAAACGCGGCTGTGCCGGGGATGAATTGGTTTGAGCCGCAGAGTTTACGTCGCCCATCAGAATTGCCTGTCCTCCACTTTCGTCCCCTTGTCCCCCAACATGCCTAAGGAGTGTGCCAGTATCTCACGGGGGCCGTGTGGCGTAAACGCCGATTCCAGATTCCAGTCCAGCTATGTTACGATGCCTGATTAGCGGAATTGCGGTATGACGTGAGTGTTCCGGCCTTTCCCGGTCCGGCAGAACCTCTGAAGGATGACCCAAGGCGAATGACGAATCTCCAGACTCCTCCACGCCCGCGCATTTTGAGCGGCATGCGGCCCACGGGCAAACTCCATTTGGGCAACCTGGTGGGTGCCCTCCAGAACTGGGTGAAATTGCAGGATAGTTACGACAGCTTC
>DATJVT010000073.1:0-5778 GCA_035501695.1 Terriglobia bacterium
CCTCGGAAAACCCCAACCCCGGGAAAACCGATACCGCACCGTTAACATCAACGGTGTTATCATGCCGCGCAGCGGGATAAATGCTTCAAACGGAAAATACGCAGAAGAAGAAAGGGTGCGCCACCCGCCTTGCCTTTAACAGTGGAATTATTTCGTCAGCTTGCCTTTCTCATCCTGAGCTGCAAGCCCATATCGTATTGCCGCTTCAAGCGTATCGATGTTTATATCCTTTAGAACTTTAAACCGAATGCAATATCCGGTCACGCTCGCCTTGCCTAGTTTTTTTCCATACGTTTTGGCCAAGTACTTCTTATCTTTGAGACCAAGAATATAGACAGAGATTCCGGTTTTGTTTCCGCTCACACCAATTTGAAATAACTCTCGACTTCTTCCATTGGCATATTTTATTGTGTGAAATCCATATCCTATCGTAGGGTTGGAAACAGTATGATTTTTGCTGTCTTTACCATCGAAGAACCATAATTTGCATTCTGGTGACACTTGAAGTGTGAGCCGATGCAATTCTCGCATGTCACTGCGTTTGGGCTCTGGTTGGCTGGTAATATACTTCTTGATTTGTTCTTGTACGTTCATATGTTCTGCTCCCCAGTTGCGCGCACCGGCACGTGCCGCCCTAAAGTGCGGCGCTACGGTAAACCTGTTTTCGTAAGGCAACACGAGGGTGACCGGATTTCAATCCCTTTGACAGTCCCACCGCGCCTTCAAACGGCGGTGAGCTCCTCCTGAGCTGCCTGCGGGGTGCGCGCCTCCAAGCGACGCCAGGTTTCAACATCGGTGACGGCCATGGCCTACGCCGCCGTCCGGGGCATGCCCTTTCGCCAGGCCTATTGCACGGCCGTGGCCGCCAGCGCCGCTACTGTGGCCTTGGAAGGCAGCAAGGTTGCGGACCTGGCCGCCGTGCAGGAATTGATCCCGCAGGTTACCGTGGAAGAACTGTAGCGCCCATTTGGAGTGCGGGAGCAGCACCTCCCGCTTTCACCCGTCAGTTTATACGGTCGAGGATGCAGTTTTGAATCCGTTCACTCGCGCCCGCCGTGCTGGCGCAGCAGTGTTGCGACATCGTTGTGGCTGTACCGCACCGCGAAGTACAAGGCCGTCTGGCCCGCGTTGTCCTTGGCATTGACTTTGGCCTTGTGTGCCAGCAGCAACTCCACCACCACCTTGTGGCCCCGCTGCGCCGCTCCCTGCAAGGGCGTCCATCCTCCATCATCCTGGGCATTCACCCGTGCTTCGGCAGCCAGCAGGGATTCCACCACATCCGCGTGTCCCGCGAACGCGGCCAGGTGCAACGGCGTGTCGCCGGAGGCGTCCGGGGCATTGACGTCTGCCGCGTCGGCCAGGAGCATATCTGCCGCCGCCTTGTTGCCCCGGGCCGCGGCAAAGTGCAACGGCGTCCAACCCTTCTTGTCCCTGGCATTGACCTCCGCCCCCTTGGCCAGCAGCAACTGCAGCACCTCCCCGTGGTCCTCTTGCGCCGCCATGTGGAGCGGCGTCCTGCCGTCGTCATCCTGGGCATTGACATTGGCCTTCTGGTCCAGGAGCGCCTGCGCCACGTCTTCAAGGCCTTTGCCCGCCGCATAGTGCAGCGGCGTTTCCCCGGCGCTGTCCTTGCTGGAAACCAGGTCAGGCTGGTCCTTGAGCAGCGCCTGGACCTTCGCCACATTGCCTTCCAGAACGGCGGCGTGAATCTCGCCGCAAAAGGCCGGGCTGCCCCATGCGAGCGTGATGAGTACCAGGCAGGTGAGCGCAGCAGGGCGGAGGGCGGGGAAATCAAGGCCGCGGCCCGAGGAGTTGAGAACGCTCATATTTCCTCCTGGATGGATATAACTTTTCAGAGCCCGGCACTAAGCAACCACCCATCCAGTATACACCGCCGCGAGCTGGCGCCCCGATTTCCGCGACCGGTGACAGTCACTCAACCAGCCCTTATCGGTAGCTTGCCGTCTCGACCTGACTCCCGAGCCGGGCGTCACCCGCTCGGTGATCCAGTGCGGCACAACGTGGAAGGTAAACGGCAGAGGAATTTAGCTTCAATCAAAGGTGAGCTTGAACGGGCGGACGGGCCGATCCGCAAGTACCAAGCGTTGAAGGTGGCAGCCACTGTCTGAGCAGTTCCAGCAGTCTCGTGCGGGCCCAGCGGACTGCGAACCCGCGCCACAGGGGGCGGAGTTGGTTTTCCGCCATGGTTTTCCGCCCAACGCCCGGCAGAGGGGACTTTGTGCTACCATCTGGCGCAATTATTCAAGCCGATCTACCGCCGGATGAGGAGAGAGTCCGATGCTTACATTGCGCAGCTATAGGTTTAGTTCCGTTGTGATCGGTTGTTTGTTGATGACGTCGCTCGTATATGCGACGCCACAAAGCGGCGAGACGGCAGTGCGATCCAGATCGCTCTCCGTGTTAGTGTCCGATCAGGGCGAGGTCACCCGTATTCAACTGGGAGGCCGCGGGGTGACGCGGATGGTGAGTGGCCGGACCGTGTTGCAGGGGTGTACGGTCCAGGGTCCCGTAGCGAGAAAGGCTCTGGCCGGTGGCGGGGTCGAGTTCCGGCGTGAGTGGGTCGAGACATCCGGCCAGCACAGGGTGATGGTCACCGAACGGTTCCTGCCTACCCCTACCAGCGTGCGTTGGGAACTGGAACTCTCGCCGGGCACGGAGCCCTGGACAACGCCCATCGAGACCCGTCTCAGGTATCCAAGCTCCTCGGCGGTGAAATTCTGGACAACGTGGTCCGACCCCGTGCAGCAAGACAAGGGCTGGCGGGATCCTCTGGTGGCCATGCCAGTGCGCGACTTGAAGCTCTGGTATGGAGCTCCACCGTTTTACATCGACCCGCTGCCTGGCTTCATGCCTCTTCGCGGCGACTTGTTCTCGGTCCCGCTGGCGACCTTCCTGGAGCCTGAGCTCGACCTGGGCTTCAGCGTGGTGCTTTCACCGCGCGACAATATCCTGGACCTTGGCATGGAGACCACCGCCGCAGGCGACCTCGCATTTTCCCGTCTTTACCACCGGCTTTCGGCCGCGCGGCCCCTGAAGTTCGATATGGACCTGATCGCACATGAAGCGGATTGGCGCGGCGGGCTGCGCTGGATGACGAGTGCATACCCAGACTACTTCAATGTCACCAACTCCCTGGCGGACGAAATTGCAGGAGCGGGTGCGTACTCGCTCTACGAAGGGGATCTGGATGTCGAAAAGATGCGGCGGATGGCCTTCCGGGTCAATTGGAAGGCGAGCTATGATTTCCCATATCCCGGCATGTTCCTCCCCCCCGTCGACGACCAGCGGGTGTGGAACCGTTTCTCCGACGTCCCGCTGGGGGTTGATCCCGATGCCGATAAGGCCCCGAATGGGCGCACGAGCATACCCCAGATGGCAGAGTATTCGCGCCGCATGCGCGCGCAGGGCTTTTACGTATTGAACTATTTCAACGTCTCGGAATTCGGCGCCGAGATCCACGACCCTGCACCGGCCCGGCGCTTCCCTCTCGATCAGGACCTTTGGCGCGACGCCAACGATTTTGTCTACGCGAAGTTGAAGGATGCCATTTTGCGGGTACCCACTTGGATTTCCGCGCAAGAGTTGAAAAAGCTCGACGGCTCGGGGAAAACTCAACCTGGCGGCCCGTACTACACCTGGGGCGACGGCATCGTGCTCGACTGTGGCGAACCGGCCTACGCCGACTTTCTCGTCGAGCAGGCGCGCCGCCACGTTGAGAAGCTTCCCCAGTCGTCCGGCATCTGCATCGACCGTATGGACTGGGTCCGGATGTACAACGAGGAACGCGATGACGGCGTGAGCTGGTCTGCCGGCCATCCCACCCGCTCGCTGGTGACGTCCTGGAAGGGCCTGTTCCCCCGCCTCACGGCCATCATGCACGGCGCGGGCAAGGTCGTTTACTGCAATGATCACGTGCGCCGCATCGATCTTCTGCGCGACGCGGACGGCATCTTCGACGAGTTCGACTATAGCGGCCCGGCGATGAACGACAATGCCTTCCTGACCGTGCGGCGCCCCGCCGTCGCCTGGACTCCCTCGGAAAACGATCTGAAGCCCGACCCCGATGCCTACCTTCAGAGACACCTCTATCTCGGTTTCTATCCGATGGCGCCTTACCCGGGCAACGATCATTCGGTGCGACCGGGTGAGTGGGTGGAAAAGCAATATTGCGACTATGGCCCGTTGCTCGATCTGATGCGCGGCAAGAAATGGGTGCTTTCACCGCATGCCGTAGAGGTCGGGGGTGCTGCAGCGAAGGCAAACCTGTTTCAGGTCCCGGAGGGCTATGTCGTACCGGTCGTATTCGGAGGAGATCACCCTGAGGTCACGGTGACCCTGCGCGGCCTGGGCCCCGCGGTCGTCGCCGCAGAGGTCTTTCATCCGGGAAGCGCCGTGGCCAAGCCACTGAGCTTGGTCCGGGCCGATAATAGAATGGTGTTGAGCGTGCCGCTCGAGCGGCATTGCGCCATGGTCCGTTTGCGAACTTCGGCAAAGACTCCATAGACTGGGAACCGACCATCACAGGGGGGGAGAGGACGAAGCGCTCCGGGTGGGTAAAACCAAAGATTGACTGCCGCAAAGCTGGTCAGGTTGTTCATAAGGGCCGCGTCTGCGACGCTTGCTCCATCCGTGTGTGGAATCGGTCAAAATGACGTTGACACCAATCTTGTGGTTTGGCAAACTCACCCTATCATCGCAGCAGGGGCGATTCCACTTTTGCGACAAGTGAATAGGAGATAACCGCGCGGCAGGCGAAGGAGCGCCCGTCAAGCTGGCCGGTAACCCATGACCAACCCCAAAGCGGAAGCGGCCCGCATCCACACCGAGGGCACGGAGGCGAACTGCGTGGTGGCCTTCGTTCCGCTTGCAGGGGCGTGGGTCCGCAAGCCACACTAACCAATGGCCACTTGCGCCGTCTAATTGAAACAAAAGCCGGTTGGGACACGTATTACTGGCTGGAGGGCGGACCCATGTCCATGCTGGTGCACGATCTTCGTTACGGACTACGGAGGCTTCGGCAGGCCCCGGGGTTTACGGTGGTATGCGTGATAACGCTGGCTTTGGGGATCGGCGCCAACACTGCGATCTTCACTCTCATTCACGCCATCCTGCTCAAAAACCTTCCGGTGGCAAACCCGCAGGAGCTCTACCGCGTCGGCAATGCTAACAATTGCTGCGTGCTGGGCGGGCTTCAAGACAATTGGGCCATTTACTCGAACCCCCTGTACAAGCAGTTCCGCGAGAACACGCCGGAATTCCGCGAGCTGGCCGCCTTCCAGGGATCCCTCGATAACCTGAGCGTGCGTCGAGCGGGCGCCACCGGGCCGGCCCAGCCTTTCTTGGGCGAGTTCATTTCGGGCAATTACTTTACGATGTTCGGCGTGGGCGCGCTGGAAGGGCGGGTCATCACAACGCCGGATGATCAGCCTGATGCTGCTCCCGTGGCAGTGATGAGCTATCGTGCCTGGCAGCAGCACTTCGGGCTTGACCCCTCCGTAGTCGGGGCGAGCTTCACCTTGAACCAAATCCCCTATACGGTGGTGGGGATCGCGCCGCGGGGGTTCATCGGCGACCGGCTGCGGGCCGACCCTCCGGACTTCTGGCTGCCTCTTGCAACGGAGCCGGCCCTGGAACGTACGAACTCACTCCTGAATCAACCCGGCCTGCATTGGCTGTATGCCATCGGCCGTTTGAAGCCGGGCGCGCGGCCGGGCAGTGTCCAGTCGAAGTTGACCGTGGAATTGCAACAGTGGCTCG
>DATJVT010000074.1:0-4835 GCA_035501695.1 Terriglobia bacterium
TGTTTCCATTGTGGGCCCGGGAGGGTTTATTTCGATCACTCCCGCGGGAATTGCCATCATGGGGACCATGGTGATGATCAATAGCGGCGGCTCACCCACTCCGGCCAGTCCTGCGTCCCCGCAGAGCGGATCGAGCCCGTCTTCGCCCGCTGCACCTGATGCGCCCACGGCGCCGACCGCTCCCGACAAGGCCGACGACGGCAGCAAGGGGACGAAAATGTAAGAAGTTGTCAGTAGTCAGCCGTAAGTTGTCAGCTACGGACAGCGCTGATTACTGATAACTGTTAACTGAAAACTGAAAACCGAGAACTGTCTCTATGCCTCCCGCAGCGCGACTAACCGACATGCACGTTTGCCCCATGTTCACGGCTCTGGTGCCGCATGTGGGCGGACCCATCGTGGCGCCGGGCGCGCCTAATGTGCTGATCGGGTTTCTGCCCGCAGCGCGCATGACGGACATGGTGACGTGCGTTGGCCCCCCCGACATGATCATGATGGGCTCCCCCACGGTGTTGATCAACTTCATGATGGCCGCGCGCATGGGTGACCCGACTGTCCATGGGGGGGTGATTGTCCTGGGGTTCCCGATGGTCGAAATCGGCGAGGCCGGGATGGGTTCGCCCAATGCCGTCGTGGTTACGCCGGCGGGGGGCGGGGGTGGGGGCGGCGGGGGAAGCTCCAGCCCGGGCAGCGGACCTTCCGAAACCGGAGCTGCGAGCATCGGGGCAGGCGCCAGCCGGACGGACACCTGGAACCCCGGGCCATTTGCCGTGGCCCCGGACGGCATCGTCATTCAATCGCTCATTTCGGCCGCGCAGAATGGCGCGGCCTTCATTCGACCCTGCCCGGGTTGAGAGGCCCTATCTCACGCGGCAGGTCCTGCCGCGACTGGCCCGGTATACCCGCCCGCGAATCCCCCGGCCCCTGTCCCCGCCGTCGCCCCCGGTGACCTTATCGTCGCGGTCACGGATGCGACAAATGGTTCGGCGATTGAGGGGGCAACGGTTCAAATCACCGGCCCGCTGGCGCAGACCACCACCACCGGCGCCGATGGCACAGCGGCGTTTCCTGGAATCCCTCCGGGTGATTACAGCATCACTGGCTCCAAGGCTGGGTACATGGCGGGTTCGGGATCGGCGACCGTGGTTTCGTCGGCGACGAATTCGGGTACGGTCCAGTTGCAGCTCGTTCACGCTGCTCTGCTCATCAAAGAGGTCGCATTTGCTGGAAACCACGTGGTCGAGCAGGACACCTTGGGCAACTTTCCGACCCCCGAATGGGTGGAAGCCAGGGCGCAGCAAAGTCCTCTTTGCTACACTCGAAATGCGAGCCCCCAGTTGACGGCCAAATTCAGGGTGACGACCCAACCTTCGGGGGCCGAGGCGGTACAGGTAAGGGGAACTGCCACCCTGGGTGCCGCCACCCTCCAGTGGACCGGATCCGTGAATGTGGCGCCCGGAGACAATGAGGTCACCACTCCAACCCTGACGAGCAACGTGCCCCTTCCTAACCAGATCGGTTGCTTTGATCCCGCCAATATCACGTGGGAGTTCAATCCTGCGGGCGCAGGTTGGGCTGGGGGAGGGAGCAGCGGCAATACGCTTTATGTCACTCTCGGTGACCCGGCGGGGACCCCCGCCTACTGGACATTGCTGGACATCTCCTGCCGCGCCGCCAGTGGCGACACGGACGCCAACACGGCCGTTCCGCACTTTTTCACTCCTTTCCAAGGCAGAAGCTTGAACCGTAAACGTGATGGCCACGTCCTGACCTATTGGAATCCGAACACGACCACGTGTACCAGCACTGCCCTGCTTCTGGCAGCGGCCGACGGCAGTGGCCAATGCGGCTCCTGGGCTGAGTTTCTCATTGATATGTGCAAGGTGCACGGAATCACGGGAGCGCACAAAGTCATGATCGTCCGGACCCTCCCGGAGTATTCGAGTAGCACGACCGGTTTTCTCGTCAAGAACTGGCAATTTCGCCATCCTCCAGCTTCCTCGGCCACGGCCTTCACGCACGCGATGGGTACGGAGTGCGTGAAACAGCCGGGAATCCCGGGACAGAACAACCCCAACCCGCCCCCGGCGTTCTTCAATCACTTTATTGTCTTGTTCAATAGCACCTATTTCGACCCTTCCTACGGGTCCAGCACGGTCACGACGCAACTTGCCTGGGAAGCCGCGGCCATCGATGGCGTGTTCCACGACCCGTCAAATAAGACAGGGTTTGACAAGTCTCTGAACAGCGGGGTGAAATTGCTGGAGTTCTGGGACATGCTTACGAATGCCAAGCTTTGAGCATGAACATGAAACGGGGAGTTCGATCTGCCTGGGTCATCCTGGTGTTACCTTGGTGGTTAGGAGTACTTGCTTCAGACTATAGGGTGGCAAAGCCCATGCCGAACGCGACAATTCAGATTCCACTCTCCGCGGTGCCGTTAGAAGACGCCTCGGCCATCAGCAGGGTTCAGCTCGTCCCTGGGGAAAAGGGCGTCGCCCTGCTATATTCCATGACCCGCGCATCGTCTGGCCCCCGCCGCGGCTACGAAACCTCCATATCCTCCATCGGGACGATGAGTGGCGCGCAACCTTCTTCGCCCCTCTGGGTAATCTCGCAGATGCTTCCCCCCCCGCCCTCGTGGGACGCCGCTCCCGCACCTTCGCCACCTTACCCGGTTGTCTATGAGAAGGCTCTGGGAGCTACTTACGCTCTTGTCCTCCGAACTGCTAAACGGGCCGACGCTGCATTCGCTGGCGATTCCCCTTTCGAGAGCTTCACGCGGCCGCGGTTCGTCAAAGGCAGCGAAGACGATCGCCTTCGGGTCGTGACTGCGATTTGCGATGAAAAAAGTGCCGTGCTCTTTCTGCAAGAGCCTGACGGCCGCTACCAGAAGCACGCAAAACTCTGTGATTGTAGCGACGCGCTGATCTTGAAGCATGGGGACGATTTCATACTATTCTACAAGGTCACTGTCCCTGGCCCGGTGCGCGGCAAACTTCTCCAACCCGGCAAGCTCATGTACGTCAAACTGGGGAAAGATTTCGCGCCCGGTGGGGTGCCCAAGGAAGTGCTCCCGGGCAGCGTGGTCTTTGAGTTCGATGCGGCGGCTCACGAGAGTAACCTGGCCATTCTCGCGACCACCAGGGCCGGAACAGTGCTGGCGCTTGGCTCCTCTCTGCTCGTACCTCTGCTGGAAGAAACATTCGAAGAAAAACAGAAGGGAGAACTGGCGAGCAGCCCCTCCGTGCTTCTGACGGATTCCCGCGTCGATGTAGCGATGATTGAGAGTGCCCAGACGCGCCAGGCACGGGTATTGATCGGCTCTGTGGCTGCCGCAGACCCCGGTCATTGATGAGGGCATGGCGAATAGAGAGCAATGCCCGCGTTTTCGAGCGAATCAAGCTGATGATACGAATGGGCCATGGCTTGAGGCTTAGATCCCATGCGGTTGGTGCTGACAATCCGATCCGGGTCCGAAACCGGAAGGGAAATCGTGATTGAGCCAGGCGATCCCGTCCGCTTCGGGAGGAAGAGCCCGGCCGAGTTTGCTTTCCCGCAGGACTCCCTTATCTCGCGCCTGCACTTCGCGATCAAGTGCGACGGAGAGTCGGCTCGGCTGGTGGACCTGAAGAGCAGCAATGGCACCTGGGTAAACGGCCAACGGGTGAAAGCCGCCGTCCTGAAGGAAGGTGACGAAATCTCCGCGGGGGAGATGAAATTCAGGGTTCACCTGGAGACAGAGCAGGTTTTTGCGCCGCCACCCCCTGCCCCCCAGGCTGCTGCGCTACCCTTCTTGAATCCAACGCAGCTAAGTGTGCCTTTTCCTCTCTCGCCCATCGAGGTTGCGCCGCCTGCGCCTGAACCTGCGCCTCCACCACCGGAACCAACTTCCAACGCGCCGGCGGCGCCTGAACTCACGCTGCAAGAGCGATTGCTGGGAGTACTGCGTTCGGATTTCCAGCCGCTCTATGCCATCCTCGATGGCGCCCGCTCGCCGGATATTTACAAGATTCTGGCGGAGGGTAAGGAGGAGGCCCGTACGGCCTGGCAAGCGCAGAATCCCGGCGCGACCACCCCCACTTTCCAACCGCCCGCTGCCGGAATGCTGGAGGGCGGCGCCCAATATGAGTCGCTCTTCGAGGGTTGGTCAAAAGCGACGCTTACCCTCTTTGCTCCGTACCTGATCAGCTTGCCTCCCTGGTCGAAGCAGCTTGAAAAGCTGGTTACCAAAGGCTGGGGTAAGAACTGGGGCATCTATTTGACCTGCAACTCGTCCTTTCAGGAAGTTCGCTACCACCTGCGCCACTTCCTGATGGTGAATATGCCGGAGGGCACGCAGGCGTACTTTCGCTTTTACGACCCACGCGTGCTGCGCGTCTACCTGCCCACCTGCACGCCGGAAGAGATCAACTATTTTTTCGGCCCCATCTGGCGCTTCGCGGCCGAAGCCGAGAAACCGGAAGACATGTTGGAGTTCGTCCGTCGCGAATCGGGAATGTACTCCAACATCTGGCATCTCAAGCCGGCGGAAAGGCCGGAAGAAGCGGCGGCCGCGGCCTCGCCCGACAGCCCGCAACAAATCGCGACGCCACAGTGAATGAGCCATGCTGACTATACGATCCGCGCAAGTGGAAGTTTTCTCCGAAGAGGCTATGAAGAGTTTCGAGGAGTTGATGTTGCCTCATCTAAAGAAGTTCTTTTCTGAGTTTTGCGCCGCCACGCCGGAACCAAAGCTGAAGGCATTTATTCGGTATGGCGTCAAGCGGGCCGGGTCTTATGACATCACGGCGAAACGCGACGTGAGCCGGTACATCGACTTGATGGTAAGCCTC
>DATJVT010000075.1:0-8332 GCA_035501695.1 Terriglobia bacterium
TGACCCCCTCCTCCCCTCTTCTGCGGCTCTTCATTTGGCGCATCCCCCTCCGCGGGCAGGCGCAAAAGGAACCTTTCCGCGTGGTTGGACGCAACGCCTCGGGCGGTGTACCGGACGGGTCAGAACCTGCAAATGACCCCCGTCACATAAGGATGACACGGCGTCACCGCGCCAGCTTATACATCTCGCTTCCGGCCAGAAGGAAGGTTCCGGTGACAAACTCGTGAGTGCTGTCGCGGGCGACGGCGTGCGGCTGGCCGTCCACCTGCTGGCCCCACTGGACCGCCCCTTCCGGGCTCAGTGAAGCTGTCAGGCCCGCCCACGCCTTCTCGGCCGCGGGGAGGTATGCGCGGCGATCGAGCACTCCTTGATTGATTCCCCAGGCCAGGCCGAAACAGAAGAACCCAGTGCCGCTGGTCTCCGGGTTGGGAAACTGGCCGGGGTCGTCGAGGTTGACCCGCCACAGGCCATCGGCCCCCTGGCGCTTCACCAGTTCCGCCGCCTGCCGTCGAAAGACTTCCAGGTAGCTCTCCCGGCTGGGATGATTCGGGGGAAGATACTCCAGAACGCGCGCGATTCCGGCGAACGCCCAGCCATTTCCCCGCGACCAGAGAATCTTCTTCCCATTCGTTGTCCTCTGGCCAATAAAGCGCCGGTCGCGATAGTACAAACCGTCGTCCTGATCGAGCAACTGCCCGGTGACGTCGTCAAAGAAGGCGTTCATGATGTCGAGATACTTGGCGTCGCCCGTGGCCTTGCTGAGCATGGCGAGCGCCGCCGCGCCGTAGAGCGAGTCCACATACACAGCTCCCGGATTATCGCCATAGTGGTCGAGGTACCATTGACTGGACCCGGCCGGGGTGAGAGGGTCGGGGGTGGCCAGCCACCGGATGGCGGGCTCGATCATGGCGGGATCGTGCCGGGCGAGGTACAGCTCCGCCCAGGTCTCAACACAGAAGAGGCGATTGGCGCCGTCCGGCTCCGTGCCTACCTGCCACGCGTGCCGACGGCCCCAGGCCAGCGCCTGGTTGAGCCAGGCCGCATTCCCAGTCGCTTTCCACGCCGCCATGACCCCTGTGTACCATGTGGCGCGCTGCCAGTCCCGGTCGCCAGGCTTCATCTCCGGATGAGCCAACTGCCAGGAATTCGCTTTTTCCAGCAGCGCCAAGACTTCCTGCTTCTCCGGGAGGGGCGGAGTGACGGCTTGCCCCGCTCCGGCAGCGTAAACCACCGCCCCTCGACCCCGGCGGTCATCAGGCGGACGATGTAAGGAAAACATGATAATGGAAAACAGAATCAAGACACGAATTAGCGACCCTGTCCGTCCCTTCATGCCACCCTCCTTGGGTCAGAGGGCACGGACTATACCACACACCGGGAGGAGCGCCATTGTTCCCAATCACAACGGCGCAAGACAAGCCGGATCCACGCAGTGGCGCTGGAAGGCACGCTACTCGCGCTACTTGCCTTGGACTGGGCTAGCTTGCTACCGCTTTGCTCTCCGCCCGCTTGCCGGCGGCAGTTTTGTGGCACGGGCATCTTGCCCGTGAAGGAGCAATGGCCGAACGGCCATGGCAAGGTCCTGCGGTGGGCGCCTGCGCCCGCACTCCTGCATGGCCAAGATCGCCATGCCACGAGGGCCGGAAGCGAGCTTCCGGCCGCAAAAAGCGGCAGCGAGCTGCCGCACTCCAGAGCGCCATTTCCAAAAACCCGTTTCCTGCCGGTAGGAAATTCAGAAAATAGTTTCAGGCATTTTGGCCGATTCGGGCCGAAAAAGGTGCGATTCCGCTTGACTTCGCGGCGCCCGGTCATCACGCTTATACGTGTAGACTATTACAAGGTCCCCGCGTGGCCAACTCCATGGTGATGCAACCCGCAGCGACCGCCGCGCAGGCGGGACTATGAGCTTCATTCCCTTCGGATATCGAGGTACGCCCCCACCTGCCCTTGGTCTAACGCCTTCAGGGGGAGCCACTTGGGAGGCGCAGC
This sequence comes from Terriglobia bacterium, assembly GCA_035501695.1. Lineage (GTDB taxonomy): Bacteria > Acidobacteriota > Terriglobia > UBA7540 > UBA7540 > Bog-366. The sequence goes on from DATJVT010000075.1 coordinate 1,990, forward strand.
GGGATTGGGCAAGTTGGCGCTCGCGTCAAAATACCGGCGATAGTCTTCCTGCCACGATGTTGATGATAAAAAATATACTTGGCGCAAATCTCGGGGGTTTGACTTTTTCCCAAGTCATTGAAAACAAAAACTCCATTTGGGAGAGCTAAAAAAAGGGGGGCCCCGTAAAATGAAGGTTAGTCCCACGATGTTATAGAAAACAAATGCCGGAAAATTCAGCCTCCTGATTTTGCCACGATCTTATTGAAAACAAGCATGATATCGATTTCATCCCACGATATTGATGAAAACAAGTTAGTTAGCATAAAATTATCGATTGGACTTGACCTGCGACCAAGCTGATTTTAGCGCCCGGGAGGATGAAGGAGCAGTCCGGCCCGGCAGGACCGGCAAAGCAATCGATGAGGATGATATAGTTCGGTGGAAGGAGTTCAGACGATGGAAATCAAGAGAGTCGGTTCACAACCCTCCGCAAAGGGACCAGCCGAGTGGTTCACCGGCACTGTCCGGATCGATCCTTTGATTCAGGCGCCCGATCCCGCGCTGGTCCAAGTCGCCAGTGTGACTTTTGAGCCGGGCGCACGCACGGCGTGGCATACCCATCCGCTCGGCCAGACTCTCATCGTCATGGCGGGGTGCGGCTGGGCTCAACGCGAGGGTGGACCCATTGAAGAAATCCGGCCCGGCGATGTGGTCTGGTTCTCCCCCGGCGAGAAGCACTGGCATGGAGCGACACCGGCCACCGCCATGACGCACATTGCCATCCAGGAAAAGAAGAGCGGCAAGACGGTTGATTGGATGGAACACGTCAGCGACGAACAATACCGGCGCTGACTGCGAAGCGCAACCCGATGACTGAATCAAAGCTGCTTCCGGGCCACCACAACGGACGCCGTCCCGTGCGTGGCCGCGCGGATTGTCGCTCGTCCGTGGGATGATGAAATCCCCGCATCGTATGCCGGCCCATCCGCCGAATAGACCCTGGCGGAGTGAAGTTCCCCGGCGTCGGGGGTCCGCAACGTTACCGTAATCTCTCCGCGCTCCTGCGAGCCACGCGAGCGATGCCGCGTTCGCGAGGTGATGGGCGCCACGTATTCGCCGGCGCCATTCAGGAACAGGTTTACATCATTCTCGCCGGTCACGGCGACGCAGTGGGGCAGCAGCACCTGCCGTTTGCCGAGGAGCGGTTCAAAGAGCGGGGCGTACACTTCCAGAAAGTCGGCGGCGTGGCGATTGGGCTTCTGCTGCGAGATGGGGAATTCGTGCGCGATCATCTGCGGGAAGCAGGCGGTGCGCAGGCGCAGCTTCATTTGTTTCTCGAATTCCAGGAGGTCGCCATTGTAATTAACGCGTTCGTGCCAGGCGGAGAGCGGACGGAAGGGAGCCAGGTAGGCAAGGGCGGGGACGTAATCGCATTCATGGCAATAGCCGTCCACGTCCCGCAGCACCTCAACCCGCCAGAACTGATTCGCGAAGACTCGCCGGTTGGCAGCGTGCGCCATGCGGCAAACTTCTTGCACCGCCGCCGCCACGGGCAGCGCCATATTCTCCACGGGCTGCTCGCCCACCATGCTGAATCCGTCGTCGTGGCCGAAATCAAAACGGCTGGCCCAGTCGAGGCGGTCAATGATCAATCCCGCGAGTTCCGGCAGCCTCGAGAAATAGCGCTCGCATTGCGCCTTCAGCCAGGGCCAGAAAGAGCCGTCCAAGCGAGGGTTAATGTCGCTCGACCCCTCCCAGGACGGGACCGCGCGCCCCTGCGCGTCCTTCACCACCGCCCCGGCAAACCAGGTTTTCAGCAACTGGTCGGGGACCTCGGTGCTGTCATCCGCGGCGCCGCCCTTGCCGCCGAACTCCGTGACATTGAAGTAGCCGTAAATGCCGATTCCGTGCTCCTTCATTTCAGCGATGAAGGCCTTGATCTTCGCATCGCTCATCATCTGGCCGAGTTTCCACCACTGGCCGTAGGTGTAGGGCGCCCACTCGGGGCCTTCCGGCATGTAGTTGCCGAGGTAGGTGAACCAGAAGCTCGACCACATGTAGCGAACGTGCTGGCGTGCCATTTCCGCGTAATCGGGATGATCCTGGATGTGGTGATACCAGAACGTACCTTCGGCCGGGCCGCGGGGAAGGTAGGGTTCGAAGTATGCCGGAAACTCGTCGCTATAAGCCTTCAGCGCGCAGCGGTAGTCGGCCGGGTGGGCGTAAAACAGCAGCCGCAACGGCGAGGTTTTTCCTCCGCCCATGGCGCGATGCCCGAGCGTGAGGCGCAGCGTCCGCCCGGCGATCCACTCCACCTGGAGGTGCGGGATATTGACATGGGGGGGAAGCGCCACGGTGAGAGCCTGGTCAATTTGCGGATCCAGGACAGTGACGAGCGGCAGAACATACGCCGCTCCAGTAGTCCAACCCATGGTGGCGTAGGGGACGGGGCGGTAGGTCGCGCGCCCGCTCACTTCGGTTTCGCCATCGTTGGAGGGCGTGAAGATTTTCAGCCCCGGCGTAAGCACGGGCAGATTGATAGTGACCTCGTGGCCCACGCGGTCGGCGGCGCCATCGAACCCGAGGTCCCAGACCAGTCCGTGTGGGCTCGCCGACCATTGTGATGCACATTTCAGATCCAGAGATGGAATCGCGCCGGCAACGGGTTGGGCACTGACTTGATTGACTTCGTTGCGCACGCTCACGCAGGCCGGACTCTCCATCCAGACGCGCCTGGCACCTGGCGGGCCGGACTCGAGGCGCACCGGAAACCCCTCTGAGCTGAGCGTTGCCTTTAGCGTTCCCGAATCTACCGTGACGCCTTCCACCGGGATGCCATGCAGCCAGGGTTCAACCGAATGGGCCGCGGCCGGAAGCAATGTGGTTTGCAGGAATTCTCGTCGCTTCATGGGGGTGGCTTTCTCCTCCCGAAATTGCAACGCCCGGCAATCTACACTCGATTGGCCGCACAGGCAATAGTGCTTCCGCCATCGCCGAAGCCGCTTACGCCTTGACGCTGCCTTGGCCGGGGGATATACATCGTTTTAGGCAGAAGGCTCAGGGTTGGAGGAGAAAGGAGTCCACCATATGGCCGCTTCGGTAATAGAAAGGAAGGAATTCCCCATGTTTATAGGGGGGGAGTGGGTGCGCTCAGCCGCGCTACGCACCATCCGGCTCCCCTACGACGGCACGCCGGTGGGAGAGGTCTATGACGCCGATTCCGCGGCGGCGGAGCGAGCCGTTTCGGCGGCCCAGGCGGGAGCGGCCGCGATGGCCGGGCTCCCCCAGTATGAACGAGCCGAACTCCTCGAGCGCATGCGGCGTTTGCTGGAACGCGACGCGGCGGAGTTTGCCCTCCTTGTCTGTTATGAAACTGGGAAACCCATTCGCGAGTCGCGCTTGGAGGTGGACCGCAGCCAGCAAACCCTGATTGCCTCCGCCGACGCCGCCCGCAACCTGCGCGGCGAGGTGATTCCCATGGAAGCGGCGCCCATCGGTAAAGGGCGCTGGGGCATGACGGTGCGGGAGCCTCTGGGAGTTATCGGTGCCATCACCCCCTTCAATTTCCCCTTGAACCTCGGCCTGCACAAGATCGGTCCCGCTTTGGCGGCGGGCAACAGCGTTGTTCACAAGCCTTCCGGAAACACACCGCTCAGCGCCCTGCGCCTTGCGCGCCTGATCCAGGAAGCCGGCGCACCCACGGGTGCATACAATGTCGTGACTGGTTCCGGAGCCGTGCTCGGGCCGGCCCTGATATTGGACCCCCGCGTGGCCATGATCACCTTTACCGGCAGCGTTCCGGTGGGGGAGCAGATTCGAGCGCAGGTCGGCCTGCGGCGCGCCACGTTGGAATTGGGCGCGAACTCCTCCGTCATATTGGAGCCCGATTGCGACCTGGACACGATGATCCCACGCTGCGTGACCGGGAGCTTTGCGCATTCCGGGCAGGTTTGCATCTCGGTGCAGAACATCTACGTCCACGAGGCGATTGAGAAGGCTTTCACGGACCGGTTCGTCGCGGCAACCCAAAAGCTTAAAATCGGGCATCCCCTCGACGACAACACCGACGTTTCCTCCCTGATTACTCTGGAGGAGGCGAAGCGCGTGGAAGAATGGATCGAGCGTGCGTGCTCGCATGGAGCACAGTTGCTCACCGGAGGGAAAAGGCAGAATGCCACGGTGGAACCAACCATCCTGGGCCGTGTCCCCCCGGAAATGGAAGTCTGCTGCCGTGAGGTCTTCGGGCCGGTTGTTGTCCTACATTCCTATAAGGCGCTGCAAGACGCCATTGATGCCGTGAATGCCAGTGAGTACGGCCTGCAGGCCGGCATTTGCACGCGCGAATTGGGCAAGGCATTTCAAGCGGCGCGTCAGTTGCGCGTGGGAGGCGTTATTGTGAATGATGTCCCCGCCTACCGCGCCGATCATATGCCCTACGGCGGCGTGAAGAAGAGCGGCATCGGCCGCGAGGGACCGCATTTCGCCGTGGAAGAGATGACTGATCTCAAGCTGATCTGCTGGCGGGGATAAAGAATTGACCCCGCCACGCAGGATGTTCTCCTCTGTTTGCTCTGTACTACTAACAGTCAAAATCGTTGCAGCTTGCGCAAATTTGTTGTAGGTCCGGTAAATAACGAGAGCGAAATACGATTTCGTTTGGTTGCGGCTCCGCCGCGCTGTGCCCTCTGTGGTGAGGTCCCTTCTTGCGCTGAAGGTCCGCCAGGAGTGTTATTTGCCGGCCGCGGTATTTGCACGCATCCTGGCGCTGATGGCGCGGGCCAGTGCGGTTAGGGCGGCCTCCATCTTCGGGGAATCTTCGTAAGCGACCAGGCGGACGAAGTACGGTCCTTGGCGAAACGTCAGGCTGCCCTTGGCATAGCGGCCCGCGTCGCCGACGGTGACGGGCTGGCTTCCGGCGGAAGATTCGGAAGCGAAGACCTTGCGGGCGCCGGCGACATCGCCCATTACGAAGACATCGACCACGGCGTCGGAATTCGGCTGGTATCGATAATCGCAGGTGAGCACCTTTACCACGCCGGCCTGGACGTACTTGTCGGCGTCTCCGTCGATGTACTTCCACAGATCGGCGGCGGCATAAGTGCGGGTTTCGGCAGATTTCTCCCAGCCCGGGACTGAATTACTCGCCGGAAAGGAATTGACCGCCTCCTTAGATCCGCACGCCATGGTCATGGCGGCGAGGACGAGAATGAGGGCGGGCGCTCGATAATCGATACTCGAAATTCGCGATGAGCTCCGAGTTTCGATTTTCGAGTTTCGTTCTGTCATTGCCTGGCGTTGCTCTCCGATATTCCCGCAGCATCCCGGTTCAGTAGGATCTGGTTGGTCCTGGACCGGCTCTCACCGATGCTGGCGATTTGGATGGCGGGCTGGCCTTTGACCGGGCAGGCGAATTCGCAGGCGCCACACCCTACGCAACGGTCGGGATCCACGTAAGGCTGGCGAACTTGCTTTATATTCCCGATAGCATCCGGTACCTCGGCGGGATGGAGGTAGATGGCTTTGGGAGATGTGGGGCACCATTCCTCGCACACGATACATTCCGTCGCCATCGCCCAGGGCAGGCAGCGGCCACGGTCGTAGAATGCCGTGCCCAGACGAATGGGTTTGACATTCCTGGCGGCACTCGCCGGCAACCAGGCTTTTTCCGCCTGCGTGATCTGCCAGATGGCTCCGGTGGGGCACACCTGGCCGCACAGGGTGCAACTGGCTTCGCAATAACCGATGCGCGGCGCCAGCACGGGTGTCCACAAGCCTTCCACCCCGGCTTCCCACAGGGCAGGCTGCAGGGCGTTGTTGGGGCACACCTTCATGCAAGCGCCGCAGCGAATGCATCGCGCCAGAAAGCTATTTTCGTCGAGTGCCCCGGGCGGCCGAATCAGACGGGGATCCTTGTCCGCCGCGAAGGCCGGACTGCTGCGCAGAATCGGCAATAGCGATGCCCCCGCCGCGACTCCCGCCAGGGCGCGACGGCGCTGGAGACTGGGGGCTTCGATGGTAGTGGGTGTGCTGGGGAAGAACTTAAAGCGGAGTCCGTTTCCCCCGCTGGATGTAGTGCCGTCCTTTAGGGCGGCACGTGCCGGGCTAAAGCCCGGCCCTACGGGACATTCTGCCACGCAATTGAAACAGAGATGGCATTCGGCCTTGCGCCACTTGGCGTGGGGATGGGGATCGTCCCCTCCCTGGCAATCCAGCAGGCAGTGATTGCAGTCGTCGCATTGGCCGGGATGTTTTTCGAGACCCAGAATCGACCAGCGTGAAGCAATTCCCAACAGCGCGCCCAGAGGGCAGAGAGCCCGGCACCAGAAGCGCGTGACCCGCAGATTGAGGGCGAGGATGGCGA
>DATJVT010000076.1:0-18314 GCA_035501695.1 Terriglobia bacterium
TGTGCAGCTCCTCCCGGCTGGTGATGGCGGGCAGAATCGAGGTGCGCCCGCTGGTGAAGAAAGGGGAGGCGAACATCAGCAGCGCGCTCAGTCCGTAAAGCAGCGAGGTCTGCGAAGTATGATGAGGCCGGACCGTCAGCACAAATGCTAGCGCCACCACGGCGCGCACCAGGTCGCTGGCCAGCATGATACGCTTGCGGTCAAAGCGGTCAAGAACCACTCCGGCCAAGGGTCCCGCCATTACTGCCGGGACCGCTCGCGACAACATGATGCCGCTTACCACCAGGCCGGAACGGGTGGTCTCCATTGCCAGGCTGAAGACCGCGATGTTGTTGAAGTGGTCGCCAATCTCGCTGACGACCTGACCGATCCAGGTATAGCGGTAGTTGCGATTCTGGCGCAAAAGTTGGCGGAAATCATTAAGCATCAGAGTTATGATTCTACAACAGCCCCGCGATCCGCGGAGGGATCCGGCGCGCACGCCGTGGTATCTGTACCTATGGTCTTTCGGGAATCCAGCGCCTTGGTGAGGATCTGCGACATGGAAGTCCATGCCATCTTGCTACGAAAGGGACGGTCGATGAGAGAGTTCTGTCTGACGATTGCTTGTCTGCTGGGGGCTATCAATCTTTGTCTCGCGGAGGCCGGGAAGCCTCTGATCCTGCGGAATCCGTCCGTCAGCCGGACGCATATCGTGTTCAGTTACGCCGGAAGTCTATGGATAGCCAGTCGCGAGGGCGGCGATGCCAGACGATTGACGACAGGCGGGCATGAGCGAAATCCCCTCTTCTCGCCCGACGGGGCGCTGGTTGCCTTCACGGGAGAATACGACGGCAACCCTGACGTCTACGTGGTACCGGCCACAGGCGGCATACCGCGCCGCCTGACCTATCATCCCGCTGCCGACGTAGTGGTCGGCTGGACGCCCGACGGCAAGCAGGTGCTTTTTCATTCCGACCGCGCGGCTTTTGCCGGGGGCGTAGTACAACTTTTCACAGTTCCGGTGGAGGGTGGATTCCCCACCCCAGTCCCGCTGGCCCGGGCGGCAGAAGGAGCATTTTCTCCTGATGCCTCGCGCCTTGCCTACGTGCCGAACATCCAATGGCAGCGCGCTTGGAAGCGCTATCGCGGGGGACAGACGAAGCCGATTTGGATCGCGAACCTCGCTGACTCCAGCATCGAGGCGAAAATCCCGCGCGACAACTCGAACGACTTCAACCCCATGTGGGTGGGCGATACCATTTACTTCCTGTCGGATCGCCAGGGCCCGGTAACTCTCTTCGTCTACGATACCAAATCGCGCGAGGTCAAGCAGGTGCTAAAGAACGACGGGCTGGACCTGAAGTCAGCCTCCGCCGGACCGGGCGCCATTGTGTACGAACAATTTGGCTCCTTGCATTTGTTTGACCTGAAATCGCACCACGACCACACTCTCGACGTCCGGGTGGCCGCTGACCTTCCTGAGGTGCGGCCACACTTCCAGAAAATCGAGCCCCGCCGCATCCAGAGTGCGGATATTTCTCCTACCGGCGCGCGGGCGGTCTTCGCAGTGCGTGGCGAAATCGTGACTGTGCCCGCCGAAAAGGGTGATATCCGTAACCTGACCCGCACCACCGACGTCGTGGAGCGCGATCCCGCCTGGTCACCCGATGGAAAATCCATTGCCTACCTCGCCGACGAGTCGGGCGAGTATGCGCTGCATATTCGCGACCAAAACGGCATGGGCGAAGTACGCAAGATCGATTTGAGCCACCCCCCCACCTTCTATTACTCGCTGACTTGGTCCCCAGACTCAAAAAAGATTGCCTACACCGATAAGCGGCTGAACGTGTGGTACGTTGACCTCGAAAAGAAGACTCCCGTCCGTGTGGATACGGACACTTACGCGGGCCCGTTCAACACCCTTAACCCCGCCTGGTCGCCTGACAGCCGCTGGCTGACATATACGAAGCAACTCCGCAACCACTTGCGCGCTGTCTTTGCCTACTCGCTGGAGCAGGGCAAAACATATCAGCTAACCGACGGCATGAGCGACGCACTCTATGCGGCCTTTGACAAAGAAGGCAAGTACCTCTACTTCACCGCCAGCACCAACACCGCCCTGAGTACCGGCTGGCTGGACATGACCAGCCTTCAGCATCCCGTCACACGCAATGTCTATGTAATAGTTCTGAAGAAGGACCTGCCTTCCCCGCTGGCGCCGGAGAGCGATGAAGAGAAGGCTATAGAGACGGAAAAGACCAACAAAGATAAACAGGCCGACAACGATAAAGACAAGGATAAGGAGAAGGCCAAAGAGGAAAAGCCCGTCACGGTTGGGATCGATCTCGAAAACATAAGTCAGCGCATTCTGGCTCTGCCTATCCCCGCGCAAAACTACGGTGGGCTCGTTGGCGGAAAGTCGGGCGTGCTCTTTCTCGCCGAAGGGCCTCCGGTCGATCCGATTGAGTTTGATGAAGGTGGTCCCTCTGCCACCATTCATAAGTTCGATTTGAAGACTCGCAAAACCGAGAAAATCCTCGAGGGAGTAACGTTCTTTAATGTGTCTTTCAACGGCGAAAAAATGCTCTACGCGCAGAAGGATAAGTGGACGATTGGCCCGGCCGAGAAGCCTTCTGATGGCCCCCCGAAGCCCGGCGAAGGTGGTCCTTTGAAGTTGGACCAAATGGAGGTTTACGTGGACCCGCGCGCCGAGTGGAAACACATGTACTACCAGGTGTGGCGCGATGAACGCGATTTCCTCTACGACCCGGCCTTGCACGGGCTCAATCTGGAGGCGATCAAAAAGAAGTATGAGCCTTATCTTGACGGCATTTCCGGGCGCGCCGATTTGAACTATCTGTTCGAGGAGATGCTGGGCGAGATTACCATCGGGCACATGTTCGTGGGCGGGGGCGACGTTCCCCAGTCGCCGAAAGTCAAAACCGGCCTTTTGGGCGCTGACTACAACATAGAAAACGGACGCTACCGCTTCGCGCGGGTTTACAACGGCGAAAACTGGAACCCCAAGCTTCAGGCCCCGCTCACTCAACCGGGTGTAAACGTAAAGGCCGGAGAGTACCTGCTGGCCGTCAACGGTCGCAATGTGCCAGCCAGCAGCGAAGTTTACAGCTTCTTTGAGGAGACCGCCGGCAAGCAAGTGGTCCTCAAGGTGGGTCCGAACCCGGACGGCACCGGGGCGCGAGAGGTCACGGTGGTTCCCGTCGACGATGAAGGCGCCTTGCGCAACTACGCTTGGATCGAAGACAATCGCCGCCGCGTGGACGAACTGACCGGCGGCAAGGTGGCCTACGTCTATTTGCCTGATACGTATGCCGGCGGTTACACCAACTTTAACCGCTACTATTTTGCCCAGGTCGGCAAGGAAGCCGCCATCATCGATGAACGCTATAACGGTGGAGGCGATATCGCCGACTACGTCATCGATTATTTGCGCCGGCCGCTCTTGAGTTACTGGTCGATGCGCGAGGGCACCGACATCACCACCCCCATCGAAGCGATCTTTGGGCCGAAAGTGATGATCATTAACGAAATGGCGGGCTCGGGTGGAGACGCCATGCCTTGGATGTTTCGCAAAACGGGCATCGGCCCACTGGTCGGCAAGCGGACTTGGGGCGGCCTCGTGGGCCATTACACCAATCCGGGTGACCTGATGGACGGCGGCTTTACGGGCACCCCGAACTTGGCCTTCTACAACCCTAACGGCACCTGGGACGTGGAAAACCACGGTGTACCGCCAGACGTGGAGGTGGAATACGACCCGAAGGCGGTGCGCGAAGGACACGATCCGCAATTGGAAAAGGCGGTCCAGGTGACGATGGACCTGCTTCGAAAGAATCCGCCGTCTCCGCCGCCGCAACATCCACCGTATCCCAATTACCATAAGTCGGATGAATTAGGGAAGCAGTAGGCGGGCGCCCGTGGGCGGGGCGAGTATCGACGCCTGACTCGAGATCCGCGTTTCGCGGATCACTGCCTCTGGCTTAGATGTTAAGAGTAACGGTTAAACCTTATCTAAGGAGGATGCCGATGCCTGACGAACCTGATCGCCAATCCATAATAGACGAAGAACATCTGAGGCTGTTGTCGTTGGGTTACATGATTTCGGCCGGCTTCGCAGCTCTGTTTTGTATATTTGGGTTGTTCTACGTCTTAATGGGCATCGTTATGGGCTATGCCCTTGCGCACGCGCCGGTCTCTGTTAAAACCGGTGCGCCTCCGCCTGCTTTTGTAGGCTGGATATTTGCGGGCGTTGGGATGGTCATCTTCCTGCTTGCCTCGGGCGTGGCGATTGCCCGTTACTGGGCGGCGCGGTGCATCAAGCAGCGCAAGTGCCGCACATACTGTATGGTAATTGCGGCCATCGGTTGCCTGGAGTTCCCTTACGGCACGGCGCTGGGGGTACTCTCTTTGATGGTGCTCAGCCGCCCCTCCGTAGCCAGGCAATTCATCGGCAGTCCAGGGAATTGATATTGGTGCGAGCCGTCCGGTTTTTCAAGGGAGGCCATCACCGGATTTCAGCCGACGCCTTCACTTCGGGCTTTCGCCGAATAATTAGAGGGGGCGCGCTATACGCCCATTAATACCGGTGGGGTTGTTCAGACCCCCGGGGGGGCGGACTTTTACCCGCATGGCCCGGAGAGCGTGGAGCACGTTTTCAAAAGAGGTGCCCAACTCTCGTCCGATTTCGCGGCTCGTCATCCCGGTTTGATACATTGTCTTAATTTGCAAATAGCGGGCGCATTGATCTGGCTTATGCCGAATGATCATTCCGCGCCAGCCGCAGACCTTACAAGTTGCCATTTTCACTGACACGTCTGTTCCTCCTCAATGGGAGTCCACGGTAATATGCTGCCCTCCGATGTCGGGAAGCAATTCGAGGTTAAAGGCTTGGAGCGAGGAAGGAGGGCCGAGGTCGGGTGGAATTTCCCCCGTCAACGACTTCAGGAATTCTTGGAGGTCGGCGCGTTCCTGTCCGGTGAGGAAATTCAAGGGATGAATCTCCTTGTCGCGGTAAGGGTTGGAATTGCCGCCGCCGACATAGAAATCGATAACTTCCTTCAGGTTCTTGTGACTCCCATCGTGCATATAAGGAGGAGTCATCGTGATGTTGCGTAGCGAGGGAGTCTTGAAGGCGCCCTTGTCCGACTCTACCTTCGTTACCGTGAACCGTCCCAGATCCGCCAGTTCCGCTTCGCCGTCAATTCCCAATTTCACCCCCACGCCCAGGTTGTGGAATTTGTTATCTGTAAACAAGGCGTAGGTGTCCCCGACGATGTGGCAGACCGCGCAATTCCCCTTCTTGGGTTCACGGAACACCTCAAAGCCGCGGCGGGCGGAGGCGCTCAGCGCGGTGTTGTCGCCACCATACCGATAGCGGTCGAAGGGAGAGTTGCCGCTGACCACGGTGCGCTCAAACGAGGCGATGCATTTCTCCACCATGTCGTAGGTAATGACGTCGCTGCCAAAGGCCCGCTTGAAATCCGCGCGGTAAGAAGCGATGGCATTCAGCTTACGCTCCACTCCCTCCAGGGTATTGCCCATTTCCACGGGATTGGTTACAGGTCCTTCTACCTGCTTTTCCAGACTGGGGGCCCGGCCATCCCAAAACTGTTCGGAGTAATAAGCCGCGTTGAACACTGTCGCGGCGTTGCGAGTGCCTTTCTGTTGGCGCACTCCGCTGGAAACCCGCTGTCCATCGCCGAAGCCGTCACCCGGGTTGTGGCAAGTAGCGCATGAAACGGTGTTGTCGACGGAAAGGACTGGATCATAGAACAATCTGCGACCCAGAGCCACTGTCTCCGCAGTCGGAGGGTTATCGGCCGGAATCTGTACAGGCGGCAGCCCCAGCGGAACCTTTATCTTGAAGGGGGTTCCGATCGGGCTCGCCTTCAGATTAGGCCCACCGACGAGCTTCTTCGAGCAAGAAATGAGCAACTGGCCGAGGGTCAGTAGTGAAAAAATCAACACGATTTGGCGAGATCCCATAATTCATATCCCCACGGTAGGAACGCGGACATCTCTGAGGACTGGGCGTACCAGGGGCCTTGATATTCGCTCGCAGGATGGGCTTCCCGCGGGCCTTGGTCTCGAGCCGATGTCAATTTTAGCACACGTAACGGTACCCTCGCGCGGCAATGCCTAGGTTCAAATTGCATTTCGTTCGATCCCTGAAAAAATTTCTCCTCCCTGTAGATTTTGTCTCCGGAATTGCTTCTTCATGGCATCTCGCTTCGCCTAACCCCTTAACACGGAAGGGCTTAGGTTGTTGGTTGAATGGCCCCCGATCTGCGATGCTGGGTGGGGGGTTAGTTTGCGCGTCACTCAGAGGTCAGATGCTTGCCTGATCGCAGGAGATGCGCCAACGCCACCCTGCATTGAGTAGTTTGAGGGGCGGCCAGAGGGTCAGGCCAGACGCCATCAAGGGGGGGAAATGAACAACGATCAAACGCAACCAAGCGAGTCTTACGATTCCACCTCACATCCTGAGACTTTAGAGGCGGAAGAACTCCAGGAGTCATCATCAGTCGGGCTGAAGATTGCCCTGGTTGGGTTTGTACTGCTGGCAGGGATCGCAGCAGGCTATGGGTGGTTACAGCACGATGCTGCCAGGCAGTTAGCCTCGGAACGGGCGGAGTTGCAAGCATCTCTGACCCAAGCGAAAAGCACCGAAGATTCGCTAACGGCCCGAGTCAATGCCCTGAGCGCCGCCCAGGCGCAGGAGGAGGCCGCACGTGCCCAGGCGGAAGCCCTAAAGAATGAGCAGATGACTCAACCAGCCCAGGTAGCTCCTCGGCACGCCACTCACTCCGCGCCTGCTCGGCGGGCCCCTGCGGAAGACCCGCGCTGGAACCAAATGCAACAGGAACTCGGCAACCAACAAAAGCAATTGGCTGAGGACCAGAAGCAGATTGCCGAAACCCAGGCTAACTTGCTGCAAACTAAGTCCGACATGGAAGGCAATCTCCAATCGGCTAAAACCGAATTGGGCGGTGATATTGCCCGTAACCACGCGGAGCTGTTGGCACTACAAAAGAAGGGGGAGCGGAACTACTACGAGTTCAGCTTCGAGAAATCAAAAAACTACCACCACACGGGGCCGCTTAGCATCTCCCTGCGCAAAGCCGACTCTAAGCACGAGTATTGCGACCTGCAAATGCTCGTGGATGACCGCGAAATCTCCCGTAAACATGTCAACTTGTACGAGTCGATTAGCTTCTACCCGGATGGCTACCCTCTCCCGGTGGAAGTGGTCATAAATCATATTGATAAGGATTCAATCCGCGGTTACGTAAGCGAGCCCAAATACCGGACTACGGAGCAGGCTGCTGCTCCTACTCCTGCTACTGCCACCGCGGCAGTGAATGCCCCCGCGCCCACAGCTACCGAGGTAAAGCTCGATCATCGGGATGACGGCGTCCATTAGAATCGGGCCGGGAGGCGGCACGCCTCTGGCATTTGGCGCAATCTTTGGCGGCCGGGGTGCCTGTCTCGGCACCAAACCTGGCGTTGGGTCCAGTGACCCTCGGAGGACATAAAGCCCGCACCAAGCCCGCACCAAACTTCCAGCCTGATTTGTCTCTAAATTCCTTTCGATAGACTCAATTGGAACATCATTTGCTTCCGCCGTGGGATGAGGACCAGCTTTCGCTCAGCGACACTGTGTCTGAGTTTTTTTGGAGGAATGCCATGGATGCTCTTTCTGCCTTGGGTTGGGCCTGGGTAGCGATCACGGTCGTTTTTTTCATTTTGCTCCTTTACCGCCGGAGCCTCACCAAGAACGAAGCAGACTGGATTCCCTTGACAGATGATGCCAAGGAAGATAAGGCCATTCAGACCCAAACCATCATCGAGAAGAAGACAAGCAAGCTGACCATCCCGATTCGTGCTCTGGGGACGATTTCGCTGCTTATGCTGCTGGTGATTATGGGATTCTGGCTTTACCACACGCTTTTCACTCCGCCTCCGATGCCGCAATAAAGCCGGGAGCGGGAACGCGATGGTGGGAAAGGGGCGCAGCCGCCGGGGATGGTTGCGCCTTCTCCCACATTTGCGAGTTGGTTTTCACACCGCGCGTGCTTCTACCTTCGTCCCCCTGCCGTTGGCCGAGACCTCTCCGGGCTGGCTCGATCCAGTTGCTGCGCTGTTTGGCGCCTATTGATACAATCTTGCCGATTGGTCCCCCCTGGGAGGAGCCGGTATGAGGAAAAACTCCACAACGCACTTTCCCCTGCCTATCACGGCAATCGCTTTCAAACCGGAGTTCCTGGACTTCCGCCGTGGCATTCATGTTGGTAATCTTGAAGAAAATGAACGAATTACGCGTATCCTGAAACTTGCCCTCGAAGCCCGCTACCGGCAGGGCTTCGTGACCGAGCGCTGGGGGCGTGGCGTCTTTTGGCAATGGATCGCCTTCCTGCCGCGCGCCGACCGCGAGGCCAAACCCGTCTCCTCCCGCGTCAGCTTCGGCTGCTCCAAGTTCTTCATTTCCGTAGAGACGGGGGAGAAACTCTTCAAGTGCGGGCTGCAGGTGGAGCGGGGCTACTTGAAAGCTCCCCTCTCGGCCCGCGAATGCGAACTGCGCCCCGACTGGGACTGGCACCGGCTGGTGAAAGGGCTGCGGCCCGGCAGCCCCGTGGAAAAGGAACTGCGGCGCCTGATCCGGCGCGAGGGCTTCAGCCTCTTTGCCGGCAGTTGGGAAACGGAACCTTCCCAATTCTCGCGCGATGATCTCCCCGGAGTCACCCAGCTGCGCCGCATGCTGGACGCCGCCCCCGGAAATCATTGGGCGGGGTTCCAGCTCTTCTACCCCATGACGGAAGAGGAGGTCCGCGCCTCCAACGGCGTGGACCTGGTGGAATCCATGCTTGCCGTCTTCGGCGAGGTTACCCCCCTGATGAACCTGACGATGCAGGTGGAATTGAAAGAGGGATAACAAGGGGTCACTCTGTTTTCAAACCGGCGGCCCGCGCTAACCTCGCTTGGCGTACATCAAACGTCCAGAAGAGGTCGGCCTTCAATTCGAGCGCCACGGCCACATGCAAAGTATCCAGAGTCCGCTGGCCCAATTGGGAGCCGTGACGCCGCCCCAACTGGGCGCACAACTCGAAGGCGGTTTCGGGCAAGGCTACTTCCGCCCAAACACCATTCTCACGGTGCTCCCGAAATCGTAAGTGGCAGAGGTCACCCTCTTTTCGTGAAATAGCCCCCCGAAATACGTGCTGCTCCACGGCATGGGTCCACTCGGCTACATGCAAGGGCGTTAACCACGTGGCCGGCCGCGATGCCAGCCGGCGTTCGGCCTCTGCAGTATGCACGTCGGTGAGATAGAGTGAAACCAGCAGGCTCGTGTCTGTGTAAGTGTTCAATAGCGCGCCTTCCGCCGCTCCTCAATCAACAAGTCGGCGCCGGGAAGGATGCGGTCGCCAGTGATTTCCCGCCGCATGGCGGCGAAGTCGGGCCACTGGCGTGTCACGTTGTGGGCAGCCGCAGGCACAATGCGGCCAATCAAGCGGTTGCGGTCGCGGAGTTCCACGGTCTTGCCAGCGCGCAGCCACGCCTTGAGCCGGGGAGTGTCGCGAAGCTGACGGATATTGATACTTGGCATATAATTATCGTGGCACAATTTGTGGCACGTCGTCAAGAACGGACAGGAGGGTTATCCTCAGGCCGCCCCGCCATGCCCTTCCGCGACAATTCCTGAAGCTCATAGAGCGACCTTGTATCGCCGGGAAAGCGCGGAATGGGAAACGATTTCAATCCGAACCGTGCTTCGGAGACTTCCTGCCCCCGCACCAGACGTGCATGGGTCTCCTGGGCCTCTGTGCGCCCCCTCAAGTGTATCGGGAAAGCGTCGGCCGCATGGTAGGAAAGGATCAGCGTCGTACGGGGCTTTGAAGACAGGTTGGGAGCTGAGGAGTGTGGCGTCAAACAGTGCATCAGAACCAGGCTGCCAGCCCGGGCTTCCAGGTATATAGCCTGGGAGGTATCAACGGTCTCCGTGACGCGGCCTTGGAAAACCCCATCCAGGGTATGGTCCAGAACCCGATGATGAGAACGGGGAATTACCTGCAAGCATCCGTTGGATCCGTCCGCATCCTCCAGGTAAAAGAGGGCGGTGACCGAATCGGTGTTAGTGAGGGGATAGTAAGTGAGGTCCTGGTGCCAATCCACCACGGAGCCCAGCACGGCCGGCTTCATGTTGACTTTGCTGAGATGAAGGATCAGGTTGGGCCCGATTAACTGCGCGACGGCGTCCAGCAGGTTCTTGGATTCGGAGAGCGAGCGGAAGCGCGGATAGTAAGTACAAGGCTCGTAAATCCGCCGCACCTTTCTTCCTTCGGCGTTCTGGTTCGGCTCCATTTCGAGACGGGTGGAATCATGATGCGCGACGGTGGACTCTCGTGTCAGCGCCACGATGTCGGCGAGCAGGGCGTCCACGGCGGAGCGGCCAAGAAACTCCCGCACGACCGTGTACCCTTCATCATGGTATTGGGTGATTTGTTGTGGTGTAAGCATTGCCAACCCCTTAAGGCTGGAGGTCCGCCAGAGGGAGTCCGGGAACGCGCTCAAAGTGCCGGCGGTTGCGCGTAAGCAGGCTTCCACCCCGCGCCAATACGATTCCAGCGATCAGGTTGTCTCCCATGCCGATGCTGATTCCAGAGCGTTCCAGCTCCCGGTTAAGTTCGGCGGCTCGCCGTGCAGCGTCGAAATCGAGCGGCAGAACAGGAATACTGTCCAGGAATGCAAGCACACTCGGTTGTCTCCTGGGGCTTCGAACGCCGGCGAGCAATTCGAAACAGTTGAGGGTCGTTGTCTGCAATTGACCCCGACCGAGCGCCCGAAAGACCGCCTCCGCTCCGGGGGCGCGCCTTTCCAAATAGTCAATGAGCACATCCTTGTCCGCGATGATCATCGCCAGCTCGCGCGCAAGGCAGCCGCCCTTTTGCGTAATTCCGCCGCTTCCTTCTGCGTCAAGACCCCACGTAGCTGAAGGGCTCGTTCCCGCTTTCGCACCCGCTCAGCCTCCTCGCTAAGATAAGAATCGACCGCTTCGTTGATCAGGCTGGAGAACCCCTTTTCGCCGCGCTGGGCTGCTATCGCCAGCAGGCGGCTTCGGTGCTCAGGCTTGAGTTCAATGGTAGTTCGCATAGAAGGATTGCACCACGACATGCATGTGCATGCATTTGGCGGAACCCGGTGAGCGCAACAGCATGCTCGTTTTCCAAACAGGGTGGCAGGCTTGCATGAACCGGGGATTTCTGGAGTAATTCCCAATCCTCTTCTACCCTTACGACCTACTGCAAGTGAGTCTCGCCCATGAGAAACTTATCCACGCCGCGCGCGGCTTTGCGGCCTTCGGCGATGGCCCAGACCACCAGGGATTGCCCCCGGCGCATGTCGCCGGCGGCGAAAACTCCGGGAAGGGAAGTCATGTAGTTCGCGTCGGTCTCCACGTTGCTCCGCGCATCGAGCTTCACACCCAGGGCTTCGATCATGCCGTTTTTGACCGGCCCGAGAAAACCCATGGCGATCAGCACAAGGTCCACGTCAATGGTGAACTCGGTTCCGGGGATGGCCTCGAACTTGGGGGGCGAACCAACGCGGATGGCGTGCAACTGTTTCAAGTTGCCGTTCGCATCGCCGGTGAAATGCGTGGTGGCCACGGCCCAATCGCGAATGCCGCCTTCCTCATGGGCGCTCTCCGTGCGCAACATGAGCGGCCAGAGCGGCCAGGGCGTCAGCGGCGAGCGTTCGGCGGGAGGCTGCGGCATGATTTCGAACTGATGGATGGAAGCGGCCTTCTGCCGGTGCGCGGTGCCCAGGCAATCGGCCCCCGTATCGCCGCCGCCGATAATCACCACGCGTTTGCCGGTGGCCAGAATCTGCGTGTCCAGCACGTCGCCGGCGATACGGCGATTCTGCTGGGGCAGATACTCCATGGCGAAGTGAATTCCCTTCAATTCCCGCCCCGGTACGGGAAGATCTCGAGGGCTTTCCGCGCCGCCCGTCAGCAGCAGGGCATCGAGATCGCGGCGCAGGTCTTCCACGGGAACGTTTTTCCCAACATGGGCGCCAGTTTGGAAGACCACGCCTTCCTGTAGCATCTGGTCCAGCCGCCGGTCGAGCACCTGCTTTTCCAGCTTGAAGTCGGGAATGCCGTAGCGCAGCAAACCGCCCATGCGGTCGGCTTTCTCGAAGAGGGTCACCGAATGTCCGGCGCGATTCAGTTGCTGCGCGGCGGCAAGCCCCGAGGGCCCCGATCCGACCACAGCCACACGTTTGCCCGTGCGATTGGGAGGTGGTTCCGGGTGGATCCAGCCTTCCTTGAAGGCGTGCTCGATGATGGTCTTCTCGATGTTCTTGATGGTGACGGGCGGTTCGTTGATGCCCAACACGCACGCGGCCTCGCAGGGAGCGGGGCAGACGCGGCCGGTGAACTCGGGGAAATTGTTGGTCGCGTGCAGAATGCGGATCGCTTCCTTCCACCGGTCCCGATAGACCAGGTCGTTCCAGTCGGGAATGATATTGGTGAGCGGGCAGCCGGTGTGGCAGAAGGGAACGCCGCAATCCATGCAGCGCGCCGCCTGCGCGCGCAACTTCGACTCGGGGAAATCCTGGTAGACCTCGCGGTAGTCATTTACCCGCTCATCCACGGGACGGCGGACCGGGGTTTCGCGCGTGGCTTCCATGAAGCCGGTGACTTTACCCACGCGCCACCTCCTGCGAAGAGGTCGCCGGTTGCGGATTCCGGATTCCGGATTCCAGGCTGACCGGCGTGCGTTTGATGCCGAGCACGCGTTTGTATTCGTGCGGGAAGACCTTGATGAACTTGGGTAGCATGCCCTCCCAGTTGTCGAGGATCCACTTGGCGCGCGGGCTCTCCGTCAGTTCCGCATGGCGGGTGGTCAAGCTGTGTATGAGTTCGATATCCTCGGGTTCAGTGACGGGATCGAGATCCACGCTGGCGTGGTTGCAGCGCACGCGCACAAACTCGCCTGTCTCATCGAGCACGTAGGCGACCCCCCCGGTCATGCCGGCGGCAAAATTGCGGCCGGTCTTGCCCAGCACCACCACGATTCCCTTGGTCATGTACTCACAGCCGTGGTCGCCCACCGATTCCACCACGGCGGTAGCGCCGGAATTCCGCACCGCAAAGCGCTCGCCCGCCATGCCATTGAAAAATACCTCACC
Organism: Terriglobia bacterium; assembly: GCA_035501695.1. Lineage (GTDB taxonomy): Bacteria > Acidobacteriota > Terriglobia > UBA7540 > UBA7540 > Bog-366. The sequence goes on from DATJVT010000076.1 coordinate 13,195, forward strand.
GCTGGTGGCGCCGTAGAGCACCACGTTGCCCACCAGGATGTTCTCTTCCGGCTGGAAGGAGGAGTTGCGCGGCGGATAAACGATCAGCCTGCCGCCTGAAATCCCCTTACCCACGTAATCATTGGCCTCGCCTTCCAGCGTCAGCGTGACGCCCTTGGCCAGGAAGGCGCCGAAACTCTGTCCCGCCGAACCCGTGAACTGGAAGCGAATCGTGTCATCGGGCAACCCTGCTTCGCCATAGCGGCGCGCAATCTGGCCGCTGAGCATCGCTCCCACAGTGCGGTGCGTGTTGCGGATGGGCAGGCTGATGGACACCGGCTTGCCCCGCTCGAGGGCATCCCGGGAGTGTTCAATCAACTGGCAGTCGAGAGCCTTTTCGATGCCGTGGTCCTGTTTGATGGTGCAATGGCGTCCCACGCGCGACGGTACGTGCGGGTTGTGGATGACGGCGGAAAGATCCAGGCCGCGGGCTTTCCAGTGGTCAACGTCGTGGCGTTGCCGCAGGCAATCCACGCGGCCCACCATTTCATCGATGGTCCGGAATCCCAGTTGCGCCATGATCTGCCGCAGGTCCTCGGCAACATAGAACAGGAAATTGATCACGTGCTCGGGCTGGCCCTGGAACTTCTTGCGCAGCACCGGGTCCTGCGTCGCCACACCCACCGGGCAGGTGTTCAAGTGGCACTTGCGCATCATGATGCAGCCCAAGGAAATGAGCGGCATGGTGGCAAATCCGAACTCCTCCGCCCCCAGCATGGCAGCGATGGCGATGTCGCGGCCGGTCTGGAGCTTGCCGTCTACCTGAAGGCGCACGCGGCTGCGGAGGTCGTTCATGACCAGCGTCTGCTGCGTCTCCGAAAGGCCCAACTCCCAGGGAACGCCGGCGTGGCGAATCGAGGAGATGGGCGAAGCGCCGGTTCCGCCATCGTATCCGCTGATCAGAATGACGTCGGCATGCGCCTTGGCCACGCCCGCCGCCACCGTCCCCACGCCCGATTCGGCCACCAGCTTGACGGAAATGCGCGCCTGCGGATTCACATTCTTGAGGTCGTAGATAAGCTGCGCCAGGTCCTCAATGGAGTAGATATCGTGGTGCGGCGGAGGCGAGATCAACTGCACCCCGGGAATGGAGTGCCGGACGCGGGCGATGACCTCATCCACTTTGTGCCCCGGCAGTTGGCCGCCCTCGCCGGGCTTGGCGCCTTGCGAGATCTTGATCTGGAGGTCGTCGGCGTTGATGAGGTAATTGGTGGTGACACCGAAGCGGGCCGAGGCCACCTGCTTGATGGCGCTGCGCCGCCAGTTGCCGTTGGAGTCCGGCTTGAAGCGCTCTTCGTCTTCCCCGCCTTCGCCGGTGTTGGAGCGCCCGCCGATGCGGTTCATGGCGATGGCCAGCGTTTCGTGCGCTTCCTTGCTGATCGACCCGTAGGACATGGCGCCGGTGGCAAAACGCTTCACGATCTGCGCCGCCGGTTCCACTTCGTCGATGGGCACGGGCGGCCCGGCGGGGTGAAAGTCCAGAAGGCCGCGCAGCGTGTAGAGATTCCGGTTCTGCTCGTTGACAATGCGGGCGTATTCCTGATAGGTCGGGTAGCTCGACTGCCTCACCGCGTGCTGAAGCTTGCTGATGGTGAGCGGGTTCAGGATGTGGCGTTCGCCGCGCTCGCGATACTGGTAGTTGCCGCCGATTTCCAATTCGGTGTCGGACTCCCCCGGCGGCTGCATGGCAAACTTGTGCCGCATCCGGGCTTCGCGCATCAGGACTTCCTGGCTCACGCCCTCTATGCGGGACGGCGTCCCCGTGAAGTAGCGCTCCACCAGCGCTTTGTTCAATCCCACGGCCTCGAAAATCTGCGCGCCGCAGTAACTCTGGAGGGTCGAGATCCCCATCTTGGAAAGGACTTTTAGCAGACCCTTGTCCACTGCCTTAATGTAATTCTTCAGAGCTTTCTGGAAGGTGTAGGCGGGGGGGAAATATCCCCGGGCGTGCAGGTCTTCCAGCGTTTCGAGGGCGAGATAGGGATTGATGGCGCTGGCCCCATAGCCCACCAGCAAGGCGAAGTGCATCACTTCGCGCGGCTCGCCGGTCTCCACAATCAGGGCCACCTGGTTGCGTGTTCTCTCGCGGACCAGGTGATTGTGGACGGCGGAAAGGGCCAGGAGTGAGGGAATGGGAGCATATTCCTCGTCCACGCCACGGTCGGAGAGAATTAGCAGCGTGTATCCCGACTTGATGGCGAGGGAGGCGCGGCGGCAGAGGCTGGCAATCGCATCCTGCAGACGGTTTTCGCGCCCGTCGGTGCGAAAAAGCATGGGTAGCGTGGTGGCCAGGAAGTCTCCCCAGCTCACGCGGCGGAGTTTTTCCAGGTTCCAGTTGGTCACAATCGGATGCCGCTTCTTCAGCGTGTGGCAGAGTTGCGGCGTTTCATCCAGGATGTTCCCCTCGCGCCCGATGTAATCGTAGAGCGACATCACCAGGTCTTCCCGAATGGGATCGATGGCGGGGTTGGTGACCTGTGCGAACATCTGCTTGAAATAGTTGAAGAGCAGCTGCGGCTTGTCGGAAAGACAGGCCAGGGGAGTGTCGACTCCCATGGATCCCACCGGTTCTTCGGCGTTGGTGGCCATGGGGATCATGATGGTCCGCAGGTCCTCATCCGTGTACCCGAAAGCGCGCTGCCGCATCAGGATGGTTTCGTGGTCGGTGGGCTGGACGCGTTGGGGATCCGGCAACTGCTTCAGCGTGACCTGGTTTTCCTTCAGCCATTTGGCGTAGGGCTGGCGCGCCGCCAACTGCTTCTTGATCTCTTCGTCGGGGATGATGCGCCCTTTCTCAGTATCCACCAGCAGCATGCGGCCGGGTTCCAGGCGGCCCTTGAAGCGGACCTCCTCCGGATCGATGGGCAGCACACCTGCCTCCGAGGCCATGATCACCAGGCCGCGGTTGGTGACGACGAAGCGGCCGGGGCGCAATCCGTTGCGGTCCAGTTTGGCGCCGATCATGCGACCGTCCGTAAAAGCCACCGCCGCCGGGCCATCCCAGGCCTCCATCAGGGAGGCGTGATACTCGTAAAACGCCTTGACGTCGTCCGGCATGACGGGGTCATTCACCCACGCCTGCGGGATGAGCATCTCCATGACGTGGGGAAGGCTGCGGCCCGCCAGAAGCAGTAGTTCGACGGCGTTGTCCAGGTTGGCGGAGTCGCTGCCACCCGGCGCGATGATCGGTTCGAGTTTCTTGATGTCGTCACCGAAGAGCGGGGAGGCCAGCACCGACGTGCGCGCCTGCATCCAGTTCACATTGCCACGGAGCGTGTTGATCTCGCCGTTGTGGCAGACGTAACGGTAGGGGTGCGCCAGGTGCCAGGTGGGAAATGTGTTGGTGGAGAAGCGCTGGTGAACCAGACAAAGACCGCTCCGCACTTCGTAATTGGACAGCTCCGGGTAGAAATTGGCAATCTGGGGAGCCAGCAGCAGACCCTTGTAAACGATGGTGCGTGAGGAAAATGAAGGGATGTAAAAGAAGCCCTTCTCGTGCAGATCCGTCCGGTCCACTTCCTTCTCGGCGCGCTTGCGGATGACGTAGAGCTTGCGCTCCAGCGCATCCTGGTCCATGCCGTAGGCGCGCTTGACAAATACCTGCTCGATGTAGGGCTGCGTGCTGCGCGCCAGGCGCCCGATGGTGTTGGCATTCACGGGCGTGTCGCGCCAACCCAGCACCGTCAGGCCTTCGTCGCGCACGATCTCTTCCACAATGGCTTCGCACGACATGCGCTCGTGGGGTTCCACCGGCAGGAAGACCATCCCGACGCCATATTCGCCGGGAGAGGGGAGCGGGAACCCCAGGCGGGAACACTCGGCTTCAAAGAAGGCATGGGGAATCTGGATCAAGACGCCGGCGCCGTCGCCCGTCTGCGGATCGCACCCGCAGGCGCCCCGGTGTGTCAGGTTGATCAGGATTTCGATCCCCTTCAGGATGATGTCGTGAGATTTTTCGCCCGAAATGTTGGCGACAAAGCCAATTCCGCACGCGTCGCGTTCGAAGCGCGGATCATAAAGGCCTTGCGCCTTGGGAAGTTCCCCACTGGTATGTTCGTAGTTCATACTAATACTGTCCTGACACGACTGCCCGATTCGTCATTTGCCAATTTGAAGGTCAGCCCCGGCCTTGCACTTGTCAGTGTGGGTTCCAACTATTATATCGCAGGATGGGCTGGACGGTCGAAACCATCTGGATTATCCCCGACACGGGCCTCCGCCGTTAAATGAAATGTTTTTATAGAGAGGATAAGATTTCCAACTGATCTGCTGGGAGCTTTCACCGCAAAGTCGGGAATCCCCCAACCGTTGTAGGGCATGGCAGCGCAGCGCGGCCGAGTCGCAAGCAGACGTGCCACGGCCATCCCTTCGCTTCGCTCAGGGCAGGCTCTGGCCGTGTCTCCGGCATGGGCAGGATGCTCATGTGACGAGGCCGGTCAAGCATGCAGCGCGGCGAGGCAGGAGGCATGACGTGTACGGGGAACCGAATTATCGGTTGAAAGTGGCCCATTTTGCCTCAAAATCCTCGTGAAAAACTCATTTCATGCATGACACTTTGTCGCTCGACCCTGTGTTTTCATAGATATAGTCGGTTCATCCTTCATTTTTAACATCTTTTTTGCGGACTTTGTTTTTGCCATCGTACGTGTAAGCTGCTTTGTTTGAATTACTTAGCCATATCAGAAAACCGAATATCTGCCGGTTTTCGTCAATAACCCATTTATCTTTCATAAACATAGTCGGTTCCCGCATGCCTCCACCAAGCCTCATTGCCCCGACCTCACCTACACCTCTCCAGGCTAGTACAGAGCCCAGGTACCTTGTCAAGTGAATTCTTGCGGTTTTTCCTACCGGTAGGAAAAGATTTTACAAATCAGGCCGCAAATTTCCTACCGGTAGGAAACGCTATTTTCGGATCGCGGGTCGGCATGACAAAAGGTCCGGCTGGGGACAGCGCGCGAGGGCCGGTTTGGCGGGCCACAGCGGGCATGGCGCCTCGCGCTACGTATAGCGCCGTTCCAGGAGGGAATACAACGCCGGCATCACCAGGAGCGTGACGAACGTGGAAAGCGTGAGCCCGC
>DATJVT010000077.1:0-16764 GCA_035501695.1 Terriglobia bacterium
GTAATGGTCCACGAACCCCGCCACCCGGTCCAGCGGCAAACCCAGGCGTCCCAAGCCGGTATCGACTTTCAGGTGAAACTCAATGGGACGGCCATAGCGGCGGGCGCACTCTGCGTAGGTATCGAGCCGCATGGTGGAGGAAATGGAAGGGGTTAAATCGTACTCGATCAGGTGGGAGGGATCGCTCATGTAGAGCCCGCCCAATAAGAGGATGGGCTGGTGGATACCGGCGGCACGCAATTCCAGCGCCTCCTCCACCGTGGCCACACCGAACCAATCGACTCCGCAGCCGGCCAGGCACACTGCCACCGGCACGGCGCCATGGCCGTAGGCATCGGCCTTGATCACCGCCATGACCTTGCGCGCCCCCGCCAGGCTCCGAATCCGTACGAAATTGCGGCGCAGTCTGGACAGGGAGATTTCCGCCCAAGTCGGGCGAAGCAGCTTGTCAGCAGGAAGATTCACTGGTAGGACTCGCCGCCCTCATGAACCTTGTTTTCAAACTTGGCAAAGGGCTTTAAGAAAACCACAGGCACATCACCGGTGGGTCCGTTCCGCTGCTTTCCGACGATCAGGTGAGTTTCGGTCCCGGCCTGGACAAACTCTTCCTCACCCTCCTGCCCCTCGGCGGCGCGCTTCTCGCGGAAGATGAAAATGACGACATCGGCATCCTGCTCGATGCTGCCGCTTTCTCTTAAATCCGAAAGCTGGGGCCTTTGTCCGGGCCGCTGTTCGGGCGCGCGGCTTAACTGCGAGAGGGCCAGGACGGGAACCTTCAATTCCTTGGCAATACTCTTGAGGCTGCGCGAGACGTAACTGACTTCCTGGGTGCGGTTCTCAAAGCGCTGATGGGCAGAAATCAACTGGAGATAGTCGACAATCATGAGGTCGAGTCCTTTTTCGGCCTTCAGCCGCCGGGCCTTGGCGCGAATCTGCATGATGCTCAAGGCCGGGGTGTCCTCAATGTAAAGCGGCGCTTCCGAGAGCCGGCCCAGGGCGGGAGTCATACGCTGCCAATCCTCGCGGCTGGAGAAGCCGGTGCGCAGCTTGTGACTGTCAATACGCGCTTCCGAGCAGAGCAGGCGGATCACCAGGGATTCCTTGCTCATTTCGAGCGAGAACATCCCCACCACCTTTTTCTTCTCGATGGCCGCGTGGGCCGCAATGTTTAAGGCGAGGGCCGTCTTGCCCAGCGAGGGACGCGCTGCGATCACGATCAGTTCGCCGGCCTGCAAGCCGGAAGTCATGTTGTCGAGGTCTTCCAGCCCTGTCTCAACGCCGGTCACGCGCTGGCCGCGGTCGAAGAGGACATCGATCTTTCCGAAACTGGTCTTGACGATCTCGCGGACGGTGGCGAATCCCGACTGCACGCGCTGCTCGGCGATGTCGAATACTTGGCTCTGGGCCAGGTCGATCAGCGTCTCCGGGTCGTCGGCGCCTTCCATACAGCGGGCGATGACGTTGTTCGACGCATTGATCAGGCGGCGGATGGTGGATTTTTCTTTGACGATCCGGCAATACTCTCCCATCGCCGCCGTGGTGCCGATGGGGACGCCGTCGGTAAGCGCGGACAGGTATGCGGCGCCGCCCGCCTTCTCCAGCAGTCCCTCCCGGGCCAGTTCCTCCGAGAGCGTCACCAGGTCGATAGTGCGATTCTTCTCGGAGATGTCCATCATCTTCTCAAAGGTGAGGCGATGGGCCTCCGAGTAAAAATCCTCCTTACCTAGGAGCTCGAGAGCGTTGTTGAGAGCTCCGTTGTCGATGAGAATCGAGCCCAGCAGGGCGCGTTCCGCTTCCAGGTTGTGTGGAACTAGCCGTTCCGTGGCGGTTGCAGTCGGCATCGCTGTATTCTCAATTCTACACCCGATTCCGACAAGCGGTTTGGGGCAGTCGCGCGGCGGAAAACTGTGGAAAAGCGGGAAAAGCTGTGAACAAGTCGGCGCGGCCTGTTGATATTTCCCGGGCATCACGAAGAAAGTCGAGGGCTTGTTGCCTCGATCTTGAAGGAATCGCTACCTTGCTCCTGAGCCCCAAAGGAGAAAACCCCTTCGATTTCAACCCTGGCGATTTCATGCGCCACGATCCCGTGGCGCGCTAGCCGCGCGCCCCCGGCGTTGCATCCATGTTACACTCAGCTCCGCTCTCCGGGGATTGGCCCTTGTCCCCGGGCGGATTTCCCAATTTCCTTTGGAGAAACAATCTCTATGAAGTCGCATCTCAGGTTGGTTATGGCGGCATTGATCGCAGTGGTTTCAGTATCGGCGGCACAGGCAGGTCCCGGCGCGGTGCGCTGCGGCAAGCTGATTGACGTGCGAGCGGGGCAGGTGTTGAGCGACCAGGCGGTGGTGTTCGATGGCTCGGGGATCATTACGTCGGTGGCGCCGTTCTCTTCCACAATCCTTCCGGCGGATATGAAGCCGATTGACCTATCCGGCGCGACGTGTCTTCCCGGCCTGATCGATGTGCATACCCACCTCACGTACGATCCCACTGATTCGGGGTACAAGGGACTGGGCGTGTCCGTGCCGCGCGCGACTGTGACCGGCGTGAAGAACGCGCGGTTGACCTTGCGAGCCGGGTTCACCACGGTGCGCAATGTTGGCGCGAAGGGTTTCAGCGATGCGGCGGTGCGCGACGGCATCAATGCGGGAGATGTGGAAGGTCCACGAATGCTGGTGTCGGGGCCGGCGCTGGGAATCACAGGAGGGCATTGCGACGAGAATCTGCTGGCCTATGAATTTCACTACACCTCGGAAGGAGTGGCCGACGGGCCCTGGGCGGCGCGGGAGAAAGTGCGGGAAAACATCAGGTATGGCGCGGATGTAATCAAGATTTGCGCCTCGGGAGGCGTGCTGAGTAAGGGTGACCTGCCGGGTGCGCCACAGTACTCTCCGGAGGAGATGCAGGCGATAGCGGCGGAGGCGCACAAGTTGGGGCGCAAAGTTGCCGCCCATGCGCACGGCACCCAGTCGATCAAGGACGCCATCCGCGCGGGGATTGATTCCATCGAGCACTCCAGCTTGATCGATGACGAAGGCATTGCTCTGGCCAAGCAGCGCGGCACGTTCCTGGTGTTCGATATCTACAACGACGACTACATTCTCTCCAGGGGCGAAAAGGTGGGAATGCTGCCCGAATCGATTGAGAAGGAGAAATCGCTGGGGCGGTTGCAGCGGGAGAATTTTCGCAAGGCATTTCAGGCGGGCGCGAAGATGGCCTTTGGGACCGATGCGGGCGTGTATCCGCACGGCGAGAACGCCCGGCAGTTTGCCAAATTGGTGGAGTGGGGGATGAAGCCCATCGACGCAATTCAGGCGGCAACCGTGAATGCGGCAGAGTTGCTCGGGTGGGCGGACAAAGTGGGTGAGCTCAGCAAAGGGCACTTCGCCGACCTGATTGCGGTTGAGGGGGATCCCCTTATCGATGTGAAGACTCTCGAGAATGTAAAGTTTGTGATGAAAGGTGGAGTGGTGGAAAAGAACGAGGTCAAGTAGAGGAGCGAGGGTTCGGCCACGCTACGACAGTGCAGTACTCCCGGGTAGCGTATTAGTTAGCGTTTGCCATCCCAGCAGGTATCGTCCAATCCGGAATTCTGTTCGACAGACTTGCTCAGGCCCCGCATTAGCCGCGCGGGAGGGCCTTCAGATCCGCGAGCACCTCGGCGGGTTGCCAATCGTTGCCCCCGTAGATCTTCACCACTTTTCCGTCCGGACCGATCAGCGCCGTAACCAGCGCATGTATGATCTGTCCGTTTTCCGTCCAGTATTTCAGGCCAAAGAACTCGGCAACTTTGCGGACTTGTTCCGGTGTGCCGGAGGCGAACTCCCATTGATCGAAGGGATGGGGGTCTCCGGTGCATTCAGTGCCATAGGCGCGCAGGACCGCGGGCTTGTCATAATCCGGATCGATGCTGATGCTCAGCAAATAGGTGGAAGGGGAGAGTTTGGGATCGCGCCGTACTTGCGCTAGGATTTGGGCAAAGTTCTTGCTCATTAGCGGACAATAATTGGGAAGCGGGCATCGGGAGTAAATGAAGGTCAACAGCAGGGTCTTGCCGTGGTATTGATGGAGATGTATCCGCTTTCCATCCTGATTGACGAGAGCGAAGTCCGGCACCTCCTGCCCCAGAGGGCCGCGCGACGATTCCTGAGTGACGGGTGAGTTCGGCGCCGGTTTGCCCTCCTCGGCAATAACAATGCCTTCCAGCCAGGCGCGGTCGGCGGCGACTACCAGGGTGGCCCGTACAGTTTGGCCTGGCTTCAGGACATCGAAGGCCCATTTGTCTTTGACCGGATAATCCATGGTCATGGCGGCCATGTAGCCGGGAATGGCATCATGCGCCAACGTCACCGTGGCCGCGTTCTTGTCGACCCCCACTACTTTGCCATGAATATCAAACCGCTGTTCCGGCAAGGGTTTTTCCCGCTGGCACGCCGCCAGGGCAATCATCATGCTCAGACTTGTGAAGATTCCGATGGAGTGTCGCACGCGCATTGCGGGCCTCCGGTTGTTGGGACGATGCGACCACGCAAGAAAGTCACAGAATCATTGTACACCCCAGGCAAAGCCCTCACTGGGGCGCGAAGTGAGCTAGAATTTGAACCGATATCGCACCTCGCCGTAGATTTGCCGGGGATTCACCGTGTGCGTCCCCCCGAAGGTATTGCTGGTATCCAGCATGTAGCGGCTGTTCAGAATATTGGTTCCATTCAGCGAGAAGGACCAGTTTTCCCGGAAGGTCTTGCCCAAGGCAAGGTCGGCCGTTGTGTGTGGGGGCAGGTGCGCCGGCCCGTCACCGTTCAGAAATCCCGAGCCGAAATTCACCACTGGCGTGGCCCAGAAGCGGCGCGGCAGCTTGAGAGAGAGCACAGTGCTGAAGCCATTGCGCTGGTCGTGATCGAGATAGAAGTAACTGCTGGGCGCGTACTCGATCAGTCCGCCGGTAATGGGGCCGAGCCCTTTTCCGATGGCGTTGGCGTAGGCAATGCGTAACTGCGCGTGACCCCAGACCTCGGGCGAGCGCAAGGTAATCTCGGTGCCGCTGATGAGAGCCGCGAGGTCGGTCAGGGGAATATAGATTCCCGAGTTGCCCACCGAATCGTGATCGAGGAAATTGCGGGCGTTGGTGTGGTAGGTGTCGGCTTCCAAGGTCCATCCCCGCACCGGCGCCGTAAGTCCGAAGTCATATTGGATGTCATACTCTCCGGGGAGGGGAGTGAAATTCACGCCCTGCTCCAGGGCATATTCCAGCAGCGGGCCAGAGATGCTGTCGAGCGGAGGCGGCTGATAGTAGTAGGCATAGTAACCGTGCAGGGTCCAATCGAGATGGGGAATCCGGATGCCACCCCCCAAACGCGGGGTTGCGGCATTTTCACTGACGAGTCCCCCATAATGAATCATCCGGATCCCACCGTCTAGAGTCAGCCAGGACGTGGGCTGATACTGATCCTCTACGAACAAGGACTCCGTGTTCGCCCAGTTCAGTTCCTGCTGGTACAGGACCTGCGTTCCCGGGTTGGCGGCCAGGTTGAACAACGTGTTATTGTGCTGCCCCCAGCTCTCAATGCCGACGCGCACGTTGTGGCGCTTCTTAACCGCCTGGAGCATGGCGCGCACCCCTATGTAAGTCGACCGGCTATCCTCGTCCAGAATCTGCGGCGTATCCCCCGGCCCCCCGATGTAGTGGGCCTCGTTGAAGTGGAGATAGGGGGAGACGGACAAGATCATCCCGCCGGAGGTGGTATGCACCCACTGGAAACCCAAAAGGCCATCGCGTTCGATTTGGAGATCCCGCATGCCCTCTGCCTGGGTATCCGGGTCGTTGGGGATGGCGTAATGGTCGTTGCGCAGGGAGACGATCCAGCGCAACTGGTCGTGCGGGGCGGCATTGAAGAGCAGCGACGCAAAACCCCCTAGCCCGCTGGACTGATCGTGAATCACCGCGGAGGTGGGATTGCTCAGCCCCAGGTCGGAGCGATTGGCATCCACGCTGGCGTAATAGGCGAACCGTTCCGTGTGGCTGGCGAAACTCAACTGGTCGTCCGTGGTATGGAAGTTGCCGTACGACAGGGTAAGTTCACCCTGACGATTTCGGTCGAATCCTGACGGGGTAATCACATTGAAGACCCCATAGGTCCGGTCGCCATATTCACTGGAATATCCCCCGCGCTGCACCTCCAATGTGTCCACGTTCTTGGGATTGATCAGGGGCGCCACATTGGTGGCGATACTCGTATTGACCACCGGAATGCCATCAAAGAACCAGGTCACCTGGTGCCCGTCGCGCATATGGAGCATGTCGTGGACCATGTACGCCCCGGGGGTGAAGTTGGTGATCATCGCCAGGCTGTTGGTCTGGTCGGCGCCGGGGGTTCGGGCAATATCCTGGGTTGAGACGAAGGTTTGCACCGTGGAGGATTGAGCTTTGAGTTTGCTTTCCCGGTCCGAAACCTCGACGACCTGTCTTGAGGCGGCAATCTCCAGCGGGAAATGCAGTACGGGGGACTTGCCCTTGACGACGGAAATGGATTGCTCCTGTGGGCTGAATCCGGCGGCTTCCACATCGATGGTGTAATCTCCCACCGGAACTTCGGCGAAATCGAACTCACCCTGGGAATCGGATTGGATGGAGGCCGACCAAGGGGAGGATTGGGCGTGCAAAGTCACTGTCGCGCCTGCCACAGGACGATGCTGCGGGTCGTGTACAACTCCTCGAACTTTTCCCAAATCGGTTGTCAGCCCCGCCGATGGGAATAGAAACGCCAATGACACAGCGAATAGAAATGTTTGCCTCATGGGTGCCTCGCAAATGAATGTAGTTATAGCGCCGCCCGCAAGCCGGCGAGGAATCACCGGAAATCGACTTTTCTCTCCCGGTGCTACACGCTGACCCACGGATTGGGACGCGCGAACTTGGGATCTAGAGGGGATAAATCAGATCGCGAGGCGGGGAGGCTGTTCAGGAATCCGCAGGTGAGATGGCAGTAGGCTTACCTCTTGTTGCTTGCGACCAAATCTGCCAGAAGGTGCTGGGCCGTTCCAGTGGTGTTCGATTGGAACATAAACGAGCGAGCCAAGAAGTGAATTGAGGAGGCTGTCGTGGGAATTCATCCCGCACTTCCCGCGATTAGCCATGCTGCAGCTTCCATCATGTCCGGCAGCATGATGATGAAAGGCGCACGTACAAGCAGCGGGGGGACACGCACATTCGTCCCCGGACGCGTGGAGAGAAGCCCACCGGACGCTGGGCGCGAGCAGCGCGGCAAGGGTCAGAATGGCCAGGAAGCGTATGGCGACGCGCATGTTAATTGTCTTGGGAACCCGCGATAAATTATACCGCATTCGCGGCTTGCGACAATGGGAATGCTCCTGCTGCGGCCGGCCTTGGTCACCCATGGCCTCCTGGTATATACTTCCGGCGGGTAGGGGAATTCAGCCAACCCCCGAAATCTTCGTCTATCCATCGAGCGAGGAGGCGGCTCAGTCGGACTTCCCTCTTCGACGGCAAATCCTTAATCTATGGGATTCTTCAGTAGGTTGAGTATAAGGTCCAAGCTTCTTCTCATGCTACTTCTGGTGGGGATCGGCTCGGTTACCATCATCGGCTATCTTGGATTCGCAACGGGCAAGGCGGTCCTCCGCAGGCAGACTCTCAGCCAGTTTGCGGCCATTCAAGCGTCCAAAGCCGTTCAAATTGGGTCCTACTTTGACCATGTACAGAAGCAAGCGCAGACTTTCAGCGAAGACTTAATGATGATTGAGGCCATGAAGGCCTTTAACCATTCTTTCCACGCACTCAATACGAAGAGAATTCCGGCAGAGTGGCAGGAGGGGCTTGCGAGTTCTTATAGCCATGATTTCATGCCCTCGCTGGCCGACGACCTGCCCAATGTTTTACCGGTCGAGACCTACCTCCCCAAGGCGCCGGCCGCCCAATACCTTCAGTATTTCTACATTGTGAAGAACCCCAACCCCAAGGGGCGGCGCGGAGTGTTGATTGCCACACAAGATGGTAGCGAATACACCAAGGTCCATGCCCTTTATCATCCGCTATTCGGCAGTTACGTCCAAAAATTCGGCTATGCCGATATGTATCTGGTGGACACGGAAACCGGTGACGTGGTTTACACCTTCCAGAAAGATGTGGATTTTGGCTCGAATTGCCTTTCCGGTGTTTTTCGCGATACGAATTTCTCCCGAGCCTTCCAATCCTCGCGGACGGGGACCTTCAGTGATTATGTGAGGCTTGTAGATTTCAGGGATTATCTCCCTTCCGGAGGGGCCCCCGCAGCCTTTGTCGCCAGTCCGATCTATGACGGGTCGAAACACATAGGCGACCTGGTGTTTCGGATGTCGGTCGAACAAATTGACCGCATTATGACGAACGACCGGCACTGGGAGGCCAGCGGGATGGGTCGCACGGGCGAAAGCTTTCTCGCCGGGCCGGACCGCCTGATGCGCTCGAATTCGCGTCTGTTGCTGGAGGATCCCCAACGATTCGCACAGGCCCTGCAGAAAAGCGGCAGGATTGCACCCGACCAACAAGCTCGCATTTTGCGCCTGGGGACAACGATACTCCAACAAAGTGTGAGAAATGCATGCGTGGACGCGGCGCTCCAGGGGAAGGAGTACACGGGCCAATTCACGGACTCGCTTGGAATCCCCTCGGCGGGTTGGTGTTCACCTTTGCAGGTGGGCGATTTGAAGTGGATCTTACAGACCAAAATCAGTATGGAGGAGCTGGCCTCCCCGCTTAGGACCTTTCAAAAACAGCTTGTCCTGTGGAGCCTTGCCCTTCTGGCGATCGCCGTGGCGATCGCTTATCTCCTGTCCCTGGCTTTTGTACGGCCCGTCAAGGCGCTGATGGAAGGAGCGCGCAGGATCGGTGCGGGTGAGAAAGACGTGGTCGTGCCCGTGACTACCCACGATGAATTCGGGGACTTAACCACGACTTTTAACAGCATGGTGGTGAGCCTCGCCCAGGCCGAACAGTCCTTGCGGGAGTCGGAGCAGAGCATTCGCACGATCTTCGAGTCTTCTCCGGATGCGATGCTGACCGTTGATCCGGAGGGGAGAATCCAGCGCGTCAACGCCGAAACCGAGAGGATGTTTGGGTATGGCAGGGAGGAATTGGTAGGCCAATTGGTCGAGATTCTTGTGCCCGAGCGCTTTCACTCCGCGCATCCTGCCCACCGCGCCCGTTACGTCGCAGGGGCGCAGCAGCGGTCTATGAGCACCAGCTTGGACCTGTATGGCAGGCGCAAGGATGGGAGCGAGTTCCCCGTAGAAATCATGCTTACCCCACTGCAGACGGCTGCGGAGAGGTCCATCCTCAGCGTGGTGAGGGATGTGACGTTGCGGAAGCAGGCCGAGGAGGCCACCCGGCGCCGGGCCAGCTATGACACGATGGCCGCGGACATCGGCCATGCCCTGCTCCAAGCGGAGGACTTCGACCGCATGATGCAGATGTCGGCTGAAGCGGTGGTGCGGAGGATGGGCACGGCCTTTGCGCGCATCTGGAGGTTAGATTCGGCGGAAGACACACTCGTGCTGTGCGCCAGCGCCGGCCAGTACACGCATCTCGGTGGTTCGCGTGCGCGCGTCAAGGTAGGCGAGCGGAAGGTGGGACGAATTGCCGCGTCGCGCCAGCCCCTGGAATTCAATTCCATCCAAACCGAGCCGGATATCGACCCGGTATGGGCAAAGGCTCAAGGGCTCAATTCCTTCGCCGGATACCCGCTGGTGGCGCAGAATCGACTGGTTGGGGTGTTCGTGACCTTCGGGCGACAGGCATTTTCTCCGGAGGATTTCAAGGCTCTACAGCAGGTTGCCTCGCGCATCAGCCTGGGGATTCAGCGCAAGGAACTGGAGGCGGAGTTGTTGACCGCCAAGGAAGCGGCCGAGGCGGCCACCAAGGCCAAGAGCGATTTCCTCGCCAACATGAGCCATGAGATCCGCACGCCCATGAACGCTATCATCGGCATGACTCACCTGGCGCTGAAGACCCAGTTGACTCCCAAGCAGGAGGACTACCTTACCAAGATCAAATCGGCCGCCCACGCTCTGCTCGGCATCATCAATGACATTCTGGATTTCTCCAAGATCGAGGCGGGCCGGCTGGACATGGAGAAGGCCGACTTCCGCCTCGAGGACGTGCTCGATAACCTGTCTTCCATCGTCAGCCAGAAGGCGCAGGACAAGAATCTGGAATTCCTCATCTCAGCGCAAAACGACCTTCCCCCCAACCTGATTGGGGACCCGCTCCGGCTGGGTCAGATCCTGATCAACCTCGTCAACAATGCCGTAAAGTTCACCGAACACGGCGAGGTGGTGGTGTCGATCGCGCTCGAAGAACGAACGACGGACCGGGCGAAACTGAAGTTCGCAGTCCGTGACACTGGCATCGGGATGACGCCGGAGCAGATGGCCCGCCTTTTTCAGGCATTCAGCCAGGCCGACACCTCGACTACGCGGAAATTCGGAGGGACCGGCCTCGGGCTTTCCATCTCCAAGCGCTTGGTAGAAATGATGGACGGCAACATCTGGGTGGAAAGCCAGTATGGCGCAGGCAGCACCTTCCTCTTCATCGCCTGGTTCGGCATTGGGTCGGACAAGGGGGAGCGCAAACGGTTCACCCCGGATCTCGCCGGCATCCCGGTTCTGGTGGTGGATGACAATGCGCAGGCGCGCGAGATCCTTACCGATGCGCTTCTGGGATTTGAACTCCGCGCCAAGGCGGCTGCGTCGGGCTCGGACGCCCTCCGGGAGTTGGTCGCCGCCGATTCGCGTGATCCCTACCGGTTGGTCCTGATGGACTGGCACATGCCAGGGATGGACGGTTTGGAGGCCAGCCGCATTATCAAGCACAGCGGCCGTCTTAAACAGGTGCCCAGAATTGTGATGGTCACGGCATTCGGGAGGGAGGACATCCGATCCCAGGCGGAGGATATCGGAGTTGACGCCTATCTGCTGAAACCGGTCAGCCCCTCAATGCTCTACGACACTCTGATGGATTTGTTCGGGGTGCCTGGCCTGGAGAGCAGCCGGGCGCACCCCAGGAAGGAACAAACTGCCGCCCACGATGCGCGCGGCATACGCGTCCTGCTGGTGGAAGACAATGAGATGAACCAGCAGGTGGCGGTTGAGTTGCTCGGGAGTGCGGGAGCCACGGTGACGGTGGCCAACCACGGAGGGGAAGCGGTGAGAATCCTGAAGGAAGGTGTACAGCCCCCTCCATTCGACATCGTCTTGATGGACCTGCAAATGCCGGAGATGGATGGCTTCACAGCCACGAAGCTCCTTCGGGCTGATCCGCGCTTTCAGGCTATGCCCATTGTAGCCATGACGGCACATGCCCTGGTGGAAGAACGCCAACGTTGCCTGGACGCGGGAATGAACGACCACGTCAGCAAACCAATAGACCCCGACGCTCTCTTTGCGACGTTGGCGCGGTGGGTGAAAACACGTCCGGCGGCGGTTGGCGAAACAGCAATAAAACCGGCTTCCCCAGCTCAGGAAGTGACGCTTCCCGAAATTGAGGGCATCGATGTGACCGGCGGGGTGAAGCGCGTGGCAGGAAACAAGCGGCTCTATCGCGACCTGCTCACGCAGTTCGCCGCCAAGCAGGCAGATGCAAATGCTCAGATCTCCGCTTCGCTGGAAAGTGGAGACCGCAAACTGGCCGAGCGCCTCGCTCATACCGTAAAGGGAGTCGCCGGCAATCTCGGAATCAGCAAAGTGCATGCGATGGCAGAAAAGCTGGAAAAGGCCATTCGACAGGGAGATGCCTCTGTGCCGTCACTCCTGGAAGAATTCTCCGCAGTGCTCAGTTCACAAGTGCAGGCCATAAGACGGGCGTTGGAGGAGACCCCGGCGGCGAGTCCGCCTGACGCGGCAGTTGCCCCATATGATCCGGGTGCCGCTTCCGCTGCTGCCGTGCGACTGAGGGCTTTGCTGGAGGCCAGCGATGCCGACGCGGAAGAAGCCTTCCATCGTATGCGCGACGCGGCGGGCCATCGCGTCGACAAGGCGCTGATGGATGCCCTCGGCAATGCCATCGGCGAGTTTGATTTTGAGGGGGCAATCGCCAAGCTCGACAAGATCGCCGGAGAACTCGGAACGAGCGGGGGAAAGACGACATGACCAACGTGGAAGATAAGAAAGTCGTATTGCTGGTGGACGACGCGCCGGCGAATATCCAGATCGTGAACTCCATCCTCAAGGACGCTTACAAGATACGCGTCGCAACCAGCGGCCCCAAGGCTCTGGAAGTGGTAAAGACGACGCCCGTGCCGGACCTGATCCTGCTGGACATTGTCATGCCGGAAATGGACGGGTACGAAGTGTGCACCCGCCTGAAGGCCGACGCAGAGACGCGGGATATCCCGGTGATCTTTCTGACCGGCCAGACGGAAACGGCGGACGAGACGCGGGGGTTCGAGGTCGGCGCGGTGGACTATATTCACAAGCCTTTCTCGCCGGCCATCGTCAAGGCAAGGGTGCACACCCATCTTGTGTTGCGAGGAATCCGCGAGCAATTGGCGCGGCAACTGCGGACCATCAAGGCCGAACTGGAGACGGCGCGGCAGATTCAATTATCCATCCTGCCGCAGGAGACTCCCAGCATTGAAGGCTTGGACTTTGCCGCCCGCTACGTTCCCATGACTGAGGTGGCGGGCGACTTCTACGATTTCATCGCGGTGGATGAGAAACGGCTCGGGATTCTGGTGGCGGACGTTTCTGGCCATGGGATGCCTGCAGCGCTCATCTCCTCCATGCTCAAGATTGCGCTTGCCGCGCAATCCGCCCAGGCCCGGGATCCCGTGGCGGTCTTGACGGGCTTGAACCAGGCGCTTTGCGGAAAATTCCAGGGTCATTATGTGACGGCGGCTTACACTTTGGTCGACGTGGAGAAGAAGACCATCTGCTACGCCGGCGCGGGACATCCCCCCATGTTCCTCAGGGATGCCTCGGCTGGAATCAGTCGTGACGTCATGGAGAACGGTGTCTTTCTGGGGTTCTTTCCCGGAGCCAGCTATACATCCGTGGAACTGCCTTTCAGGGATGGCGACTGGGGCATCCTCTACACTGATGGGGTCCTGGAAATGACCGACCCTTGCGATGAGCAATTCGGGGGGGACCGGCTCAAGCTCTTCCTGGAAAAGAACCAAAGTCTCACTGCCGGGCAGTTTGTCGACGGGTTGCTCGGAGAACTGTCGCGTTGGTCGGATCGCAACAGCGGGCGGGAACCGGAAGATGACCTGACGGTCGTGGCTTTCCATTTCAAAGGTATTCGCTGACGCCCGTTGTAGCTAGGCTAAGGCCGTTCGACTGCGGGGTATACAGATTACCTTGCGATTCGGTCCCTGACTGATCGCATTCGCTGGGGAAACGTCCTGACGGAGGGGGCCTTGGCGGCAAGAGTGTTCGTCGGGGCGAAGGGGTCATCGAGCTTGCCGCCAAGGGCTAAGTGCCGCATCAGGACGGGTCAAACCGCAGCGCTGGCAGGCTCTGGTGCTACTCTGTTTATCGGCGCCTCTCAGAGGAACTTGAGACGATAGTCGGCCTTGAGACGGGCCGTCTGCATGGCGGTTGAGTGCGCGGTGTACGCGACCATAGGTCACTCGCGGAGGTATTGTATATTACCGCTATGTAGGAAGTTATAAACCATAAAGTATTGCAATCAAACAACATTTGACGTGTAGTTGTGAATAGCGTATAGTCTGCCGATCGAGAAGGGTCAGACCGATTGGGCTGAGGGAGCCGAGTCGGTCGGCTTGGCACGATTTGAATTCTCTCTTTGCCCCTCCAACGCGCCAGTGGATGGCAAACAATATGCATAGGAGAAGCCCTGCAAGCGGGGAATACCGCTATCACTCCGCTTGGGGCGACTGCGATGGGGAACCACATCAGCGAACCCGGTTTGGCGCTATTCCTTGCTGTTCTAGCAGTGGGTGTCATCCTAGCAGGAGTCCTTGCCGCTTACCTCCGCGGGCGAAACCAGAGACTTCGACGGAATACCGACGTCTTCTGGTTTTCCAGCCTTCACTTCTTCAGCAGAGAACTCTCTGAATGCCGTGATCCCCAGCAAATCGTGGACCAATCGATGCGAGGCGCACTCGAGATGCTCAATGCGGACGCGGGGTGTCTTCTGGTGCATGCGGAGGGCAATGAGGGAACCCTCAATTCGAGCCTTCGCGGAATTTCGGAGGCGGGGGGTGATCGGCTCAGCCGCGATCCGCTGTGCCCCTTCCTGCTGTCCAGCATTGAACGCTGGGGATCCTTGATGGTATTTCCCGACCTTCGTCGCTCGGAGGTGGTGGCGGCGTGGCAGCGCGATCCCGTCTTCCACGAACTCCGTGATGTGCTGCGAAGAGAAGGGCTCCGCACGCTGATCATTCTCGGTCTGCAGGTGCGGGAGAAGCCCTACGGGACTCTTATGCTGGGTTTCCGCGGCGCGCGGAGCTTTGAGCGCCAGGAATTGCGGGTGGGACTGGCGATGGCCAACCAGGTGAGTATGGCCATCGAGAACTTGTCTCTCAGCCGGGCGGCGGGCCGCCGCGATGAGGAGTTGAGAATCCTGCATCGCGTCGGCGAAGCGCTTCGCTCCACCTTTGACCTGGAAGCTCAAATCGGCATTCTCCGCCAGGAGTTGCGCGGATTGCTGGGCGGGACGAACTTTGGGTTGGCTTTGCAGGATACGCCGGAAGGGCCACTGGAGGTGGCGGTGCCTTTTGAGGATGCCGGCCCGCAAGGCACCATCAAAGGCGGGCCCGCCAGTTCCCTGGCGCAGCATGTGCAACTCACCCGCAAGCCCTTGCTGGTATACGCTGACGTGCAAGGGACCGCGCAGCAATTGGGTTTGGCGCCCATGAATCCCCGTGTCAAAACCTGGTGCGGGGTGCCGGTCCACTTCTCGGACGGCTCCATGGGCGTGCTGGCGTTGGCCAATATGGAGCGCGAATACGCCGTCACCCGGGCCCACTTCGAACTCGTGCAGGTATTGGCTCAGGAAGCGGCCAGCGCGGTGGAGAATGCCCGCCTCTTCAAGCGGGAACAACGGCGCGCCAGCCACCTGGCGCTGTTGAATGAACTGGGGCGCAAAGCCAGTTTGGTCCTGAATCTGCACGAACTGCTTCCCAACATCTGCCGCCAGGTTCGCAATGCCTTCGGCTACGACCTGGCACGGATCGAGATGCTGGACCGGGAACACAGGGAGTTGATGGTGGAGGCCGAAGCGGGCTACGGGGCGGAACTCCTGGGCCGTCGCGTCCGCCTGGGCGAAGGATTGGCAGGCGCGGTCGCTGAATCCGGCGAGCACATTCTGGCCAACTCCGTGTTGAAGGAACCCCGTTATATTCCCCTTCATCCCAGTACCCGGTCGGCCCTCAGCCTTCCTTTGAAATACCGCGAGGATCTTCTGGGGGTTCTGAGCCTGGAGAGCCGGCAGGCCTTTGCCTTCTCGCAGCAGGACGTCTTGACGCTGCGGACCCTGGCGGACCAACTGGCGATTGCCCTGCACAATGCGCACGCCTACCAGGCATTACAGGAACAGGCCATCACCGACGGGCTGACGGGCCTGAAGACCCACCGGTACTTCATGGAGGCGTTGGAGCGCGAGTGGCGCCGCTCTACGCGATCCGCCCATTCGTTCTCCCTGATCATGATCGACCTCGATGGTTTCAAGCAGGTGAACGACCGCCACGGACACCTGGAAGGCGACAAGGTCCTGACGGCGGTGGCCAACCTGCTGCGCGATCGCGTGCGGCAATCCAATGTTGTGGCACGCTACGGCGGCGACGAGTTTGCGATTATGATGCCCGAGACGCGCACGGACCAGGCGCAAGTCCTGGCCGAGCGGCTGCGCGCCACCCTGCAAGCTGACCCCTATCTGGGTGCCCACAGCATCACTGCCAGCTTCGGTATTGCGACCTTCCCCGTGCACGGGCCGACTCAGGAGGATATCCTCCGGGTGGCCGATTCCGGCATGTATCTGGCCAAGCACCAGGAGGGCAATTGTGTGCGCGTGGCGTCGCTGATCGTGCCCTCGGCGCAACATGACTGGGACGCCCAGTTGTTGGAAGCTTACCTGGGCGTCACCATGAAGCGCATGTTCTCCACCGGACCGGAAGCATTCGAGCACAACTTGAAGCGTTTCCAGGAGGTCATGTTGAAGGCCAACGGCGAAACTCCCTCATTGATGGACGCAGTGACCATGCTGGCCAATGCCGTCGATGCCAAAGACCATCGCACACAAGGCCACTCCCAAGCCGTGGGGCGGATCGCCGCGCAGATCGCGCGTCAAATGAACCTGCCGGAGGTGGTCATTGAGGAGGTCCGCCTGGGCGGCATCCTTCACGATATCGGCAAGATCGGCGTGCCGGAGGCGATTCTCAAGAAGGCAACGCGTTTCACCCCGGAAGAGTATGACGTGATGAAGAGCCACGCCGTGGTGGGAGCGAAGATCCTCGAGTCCGTAAAGGTGAAGGCCATCGAGCGCATCCGCGGCATGGTGCTCCATCACCATGAGATGATCGATGGAATGGGCTACCCCGACCGTTTGAAGGGCGACAACATCCCTCTGGGCGCGCGCATCATCACCGTCGCCGACAGCTTCGACACCATGATTTCCGAAAGATACAAGCCCGGACGCTCCACGGAAGAGGCTATCGCGGAACTGTATCGGTGCAGTGGCACCCAGTTCGATCCCGTGATTGTCGAGGCCTTTATCCGCTCGGTGGAAATCCTGGGCGACCCCCGCGGCAT
>DATJVT010000078.1:0-7975 GCA_035501695.1 Terriglobia bacterium
AACGGAAAAATGCGCTATGGACTCAACCTTACCCGTAGCAGTTCAACCTTCCTACAAGAGTCGACGTGGCTGGCTGATCGCCTTTGGGATCCTTGAGATTCTGATAGGCGGCGCGTTCCTGCTCGTGCTCGCGTTTTCCGCATTTCTATTCCTCGGGCACGCAGGCGCCAATTTGCCTCCTAATCCAATGTCCCCACACGTTCTCATGGTCTTCGTGACCGTCGAATACCTGGTCCTGGCTGCCATATTCATCACCGGTGGGATTGGCTCGATCCGGAGCAAGAATTGGGCCCGCATCTACATGTTGGTGGTCAGTGGTTTCTGGCTGGTTATCGGAATACTGACAACGCTGGGGATGGCCTTCTTGGTACCCGCCATCCTGCGCCAGCAGCCCCGCACCGTACCGCCTGGGAATCAGCACGCCATCCTGGCGGTAATGATCGCCGTCATGACCTTCTTGATGGTATTGCTGCCCGCACTGTTTCTGTTTTTCTATTCCCGCCCGAGCGTGAAGGCAACGTGCCTGGCTCAGAAATCGACCCCCACCGCGCCTCCCGTGGAAGGCGTTTCTCCCCCCGCGGCACTCCCGATCCCGCTGGCGATCCTGGGCGCATGGCAGGCCTTGGGTGCTCTTTCGGTAATAGCGGTCATATTCATGCGGGTGGCCGTCCTGTTTGGCGTCGTTCTGCGTGGCGCGCCGGCGGTTCTCGTCTTGTTGGGATTTTCCGTGTTGAGTGGCTACACGGCGTGGTCCATCTTCCACCAAAGGCTCCTCGGCTGGAAAATTGCGATGTTCATGGGAGGCTTTTGGACGGCCTCTATGCTGGTTACCTACCTCCGCCATACAGACCTGCTGCGAATTTACCGGGAGATGGGTATGGAGGACCAAATGCTGCAGTTATACGAGCGGTCCCCCGGGTTTCTGACAGGTATTTGGGTGATGATGATTGTGGGGATCAGTGCATTTCTGGCTTTCCTCCTCTACACAAGGAAGTATTTCCCTTCGGAAGAGCGAGCTTAGTGCCCATGCTGCTGGGATGAACTGACCGCCTCAGGGCTTCACCTGCTAAGGGTGATGGGGGCGCGGGGTCCACCACTCGGGAAGAACATTGGGAACGTGGATCTTTCTCAAGACGGGCGCCCACTCCGGGCGATATTCCGTGATGATGTTACGGACCGCCACGTTGGCCAGTCCGCGCAAAGCGCGCTGCCCGGCATGCCTGGAGTCGTTGTAGCCCGCCGGGAGTATCCCCATTCCCACGAAGGCGCCCGCCGCCGCTCCGGCGAAGTTGGAAAATGCAAATGTATTGTGGCCCGAATCAGTCTTATCGACGAGGGTAAAGCCGATGGCATGGAGGGTTCGGCCCCCCACGTTCCTGCTGCCGGAAGGAACGTAGCGCGTGTCTTCATGCATGGCAACCGCCGCCAGAAATTCGCCCGTCCGCCGGGCTGAACCCGCCGCGAGTTGCTCCCCATACCATCTCCCGAAGGCCCCCCCTCCGTCTTTCCATTCGCGAGGGTAACCGTTCGGAGGACTCACCATGATGAAACCCGCTCCGACGGCGGGGAAGATGAAATTCTGGGGACCATAACTTCGATGGACATAAATCTGGAACTTGTCCTTCGCCGTGAGGCGTTTCTGGTTTATGGCCGGAGGCAGAAGGGCAATGACGGCTGAACCGCTGCTGCCGAACCCCGGCGCTGTCGGTGACGGGGATGGGGCCTGCTCTCGCTGCGCAGCCTCCTGCGCGATCAGGGGTCGCGAACAATACAGCGCAAGGGCGACCGCCAAGATTCTGCCGGTCGTACTGCCGGCTCCATGCGATTGCCTATGCCGGATGTCCATGCCGCAATGCGCCTCCCTCCAGCTAATGATATGAAACAAGTCAGCGGCGCGCTTATATTCTAAATGAATGCAAAGGACTGAGAACGAATATGGCCAGCATAGTGATTAGACACTTCGCCGACAACGCCTCGCATTCATAACCGAAGCCGGCTACCGCAAAAAAGAAGAGCCATGGTGACCGGGACAAGAGCCCCAGGGAAATCGCCCCCCCTTACTTGTGCCATCCGATGTGACACGGCGCCCGGAATCAACCGCTCCAGGGCAGCTACCGCGGCCGCGCCCCTGAGCACCCATCGTGCGGCCGGCAGTGACTTCGGGTTTGTGAACACGACTCCGGCAAAGAGGGCGGGCCTGATATCCAGATGGGAATTGCCCGGCGCATAGAAGAGTGCTCCTACCTGGGCAGAGTTCGAGGGTGGCGCTATCTGAACGTCATCCCCACGCGAAAAGCGACGAAATTGGTAAACTGGCTGTGGAAGTAATGGATATTGCCTTGGTCCCGGACCTCCAGGCGCAAAGCAGCGTGCTTGGCTATCCACAGGTTCAGCCCGCCCCCGAAGTTGTAACCATTCTGGAAGTCCGTCCGGTCCCCGAAGTACAGGCTGTATCCTCCAGCGATGAAAGGTTCGAGCCTGCGGCGGTGGGCCTGGTCGAAGAAGTGGTAGGAAGCATCGACGGATCCCACGCCCACGGTTTCGCCGGCATCAAATCTCCACGTGGGGGCCGCGTATCCGGCTTCTGCGCCCACGCCCAGCCCCTTGTACACGAATGCCTCTCCCCCAAATCCAATGTTCGTGCCACCGCGCCCTTGCAAGAACAAATCCGGCGGCAGTGGTTCTCCAGGTACGAATACCACCCCGTTATAGGCAGGGTTTAGTACATTCGTGGTATTCGACACGATGGGAGCAAGAAAGAAATACCCCTGTGCTCCGTACGAATTCTCAGCGTTCTGGGCCGTGCCCAACACTGGAGCCAGGAGCGTTAGCGCGGTGGTCAACATGAATATCTTCATCAAGGCACACACGTCCCCTTCGTCGCCACGACCCCTCACTTGCAACCGCCCGATGGAGGCTGTGGCACAACCGGAAAACTTGCAGATCTCTTGTGATGGCGCCGCCAGGATGACGGCGCGAGGCGCAGCGCCGGGCCTATCGAGCCCGGCGAGTGCCGGCCCCGCCTGGGCGGGGCAGGTTTTATTACGGTGGGCTGGCGTGGGGGCGGCCCCGGAAGCGCCGCAGAAGAATCAGGGCCAAGCCGCTCACGCCCAGCAGGGTTACGCCCGCCCAGACATAGAACAGGAAGCTGGGCGAGCCGGAGTAAATCAGGGCTTCCAGCAAAGTGCGAGAGAAATGGGGAGAGAGACCGGGCAGCATTTGCGTGGATATGAGAAACTCATGCAGGTCGCGCGCCTGGTCCAGGTCCCCATTCCGGATGGCGCTCTGGAAGATGTACCAGTAAGGGCGATAAGTCAGGTAAAGCGTGACGGAGGAGAAGAGCAGGCCCACGGTGCTGGCCAACGCGACCAATGTCGCCAAGGGTTTGGCCCGCTGTGCAGCAAGCCATGCGCCGCGCACGCTGCCGGCGATCAGGATTGACAGGGCAACCCCAGCGAGTCCAGAAAACACAAGAATCATGAGCCCCGCGACCTCGACCACGGCGGCGTTGCGGTGGGAAGTAAAATGCCCAAAAGCCGATCCCCCGGCGAGGTTTCCATTCGCCCCTTTGAGGGGATTAAACTTCTCCGCCAGGTAGCCGAGGAGTGCGGCTTCTTCGGATCGCCCCTCTTTTTCGGCCAGCGCCTTCAGCGGCTGGTAAGCCAGGGATTGCAGGTAGGCCCCATTCCGATGTTCAAAATCGGTGTGTGCCTGCGCATCAATCATCTGGCCGAAACGCGCCACCGTCCAGTATTCTCTGCGCGCCCCCACAAAGTCGCCGCGGGCTTCGAACTCCTTACCGGAGCGTAGAAGCAGCATCGCAAAGCGCTCGCAGCTCTCTGCGGTAGCGTCGGGAAGGCCCGCTTCCCACCGGGATTCGACCTCGTAGGGATCGTAGAAACGATACCGGGGAACCACCTTGCGATTGAGTTCTGCGAAGCGGTCGAGGTAATCATCGATTCTCGGAGCCTGGAATGCCGCCGTCATTGCCGCGCGCCAAGCCCGTTCCTGCTCCGGCTTGGGTGGCGACCAATCCCCGCGGGGAAGACGGCCCCGGACGATGGACTCTGCCGTGATCAGGGGCAGCAGGCCATTCTGTGGATCCCAGGCCTTGAGCTTCTCGACCCATCGGCCGACTTCAGGAAGCCCAGGATCGCGCAGGGCAAGAATGGCGTACACCCATAGCAGGTGAGGATCGAGGCGGACGGCTTCCTCCGCCAGGCGCGCGCTCTCCTTTGCATCACGCATTCGCACCGCGCAGAAGGCCATTCCCGCAGGATCGTGTTGTGCCTCTGCCCGCCTGGCGAGAGCCTCGATGCCCGGCTGCAAATTCCCGGAGGAGGCCTGATACATGAAGGACCAGGGTCTCATCGCCACCCGGAAGGCCTGCCGGAAAGGCGGCGCGGCAAAAAACAGCAAAGCGACCAGCATGCACGCCCCGCTGACAAGCAGCGCCCCTTTCCGCAGGGAGGCGCTCTTGGCGAAGAGCCCGCCGTCCGGCACCATGCTTTGGGTCCGGCGGCCCGGAACGACCAGCGACACCAGGGCTTCCTTCACCATCACACTTGTTCCGCCGAAAGCCCACAGGGCCGCTGCCCAGGAGCCGTCCACCTGGTCCATCTCACCCCTGATGGCACGGCCCCAGTCGCGCGTGTCAGGCGGTGCAATGCGAATCGCGGATTCCAGGAGGACGGATGCGGTTTGGCGAACGTGCGTTGCGAGCATGGTTCTTACCCACTACAGAAAGCGGGTTCGCGCACCAGGGACCGCGGGCGCGCTTCGGCCCGCTTGGCGCGAGCCAGTTCGAGTCCGTTCGGCGTCAAACGGTAGGTGTGCCGCGGCGGCACGCCCTCTTCCGTAACCACCCAGCGAGCTTCCAGCAAGCTGTATTTCTCTAGTCGCATGAGGATGGGGTATAGCGTTCCGGATTTTAGCCCGGTATCGCGGCTCAGTTCGTAGCCGTAGCGCCATTCGGTGGAGCGCTCCAGGAACCGTTCCAGCACCAGAAGTGTTTCCGGGGAGAGGCGAGGCGTTTTCATGCGGAAAGTCTACATATATAGATACGGTTTGTCAAGCTCTTTTCCCGCTGCCTTCTGAGGGCCCGGGTTGTGCTCCCCCATCCCCGCGACTGGTGCGCCTGGCGCCACCTTGCTTTGCCACGCAAGACCAAGGCCTGGTCAACCAGTTCCTGAGGCCCCCTAGCCTTGAGCGTGGCAAGTCTGGTATAAAACGCTCTGTGCATAATTCTTACAGGGGGCGCATTCATTTGATTAACAGAATGGTCTTCATCTTCTTGAGCATGCTGGTGGGAGGCACGCTGATGGCCCAGGAAAGCACGGCTCCGTCTCCGCTGGTGGAACGGGTAGGGCAGACGGGCTTCATCCAGTTGGAAGCCGACAGCTTTAACAACCTCCCTCCGCAGCAGAAGTCCCTGGCCTTCTGGCTTTCCATGGCGGCCATTGCCGTCAATCCCATTGCCTACGAACAGAACTCCTATTACGGCCTCGAACTCAAGCACCTGCTGGAGCAGATTCTGACGCACGATCGCGGCATCGATCCCGCCGTCCTCAAGAAGATCACCGACTACACCAAGCTCTTCTGGGCGAATCATGGGAACCACAATGCCTTCACCTCGCAGAAGTTCCTGCCGGATTTCTCGCCGGAGGAGTTGCAAACGGCGGCTCTTCAGGCGCTGAAGAATCGCGCGGCACTGGGCCCCTTGGCGAAGCTCCAGAAGGAATTGGAGGACCTGCGCCGGCCGATCTTCGATGCGGACTTTCAGCCTTCGCTCACCGTCAAGAATCCCAAGGAAGGTGAAGACCCTCTTACCGCCAGCGGGAACAATCTCTATGAAGGCGTGACCATGGCGGACGTGAAAGACTTCCACGACAAGTACCCCCTCAATTCGCGACTGGTGAAGAAGGACGGCAAACTGGTCGAGCAGGTGTACCGCGCGGGCGGCCCGGGCAAAGCTCCCGCCGGTCTCTACGCGGAGGATCTGAACCGTGCCATCCGCTATCTGACGATGGCGCTACCCTACGCCAACCCGGGCACCAAGACCGTCCTGAAGGATTTGATCCGCTACTACCAAACCGGCGACCCGGCGGACTGGCGGCAGTTCAATATCGATTGGGTCCGCAACGACAATCCGGTGGACTTCACCAACGGTTTCATCGAAGTGTACAAGGACCCGCGGGGCCTGAAAGGCGCCATGCAGGCTTACGTGACCGTGGTGGACGAGAAGATGAACAAGCTGATGAAGGATTTCGCCGCGAGCGCCAAGTACTTCGAGCAGCGCGCGCCGTGGGATGACAAGTACAAGCTCGACGCGCCTCATCCGCCCATCGTGAATACCGTCGAAGCGCTGATCATGACGGCGGATTATGACGTCACTACCGTCGGCGAGAACCTGCCCAACGAAGCGGAGATTCACGACAAGTACGGCAGCAAGAGTTTCATCTTCACCGGGTCCACGCGCGCGCTGGCGGCGGCGCGCGGCGCCAAGGTGAGCGACGAGTTTGCCTATTCCGCGGAGGAACGCGCCCGCGCCGCCCAATACCAGGTTCTGGCCCAGGATCTCCTGGTGGCCATGCATGAGGTGCTGGGTCACGGTTCCGGGAAGATGAACCCGCAACTCACGCAGGAGCCGGCCGTCTATCTGAAGGAGTACTATTCCACTCTGGAAGAGGCGCGCGCCGACTTGGTGGCCCTGTGGAATTTCTTTGATCCCAAGCTGCTGGAGATGGGCGCGCTCCCCAACCTGGAAGTGGCCAAGGCGGCCTACGACGGCGAGGTGCGCGCCGCCCTGGTGCAATTGCACGAGGTCCCCCGCGGGGACACCATCGAGGAAGACCACCGGCGCGGCACGCAACTGATTGTGAACTTCATCCGCGATAAGACCGGCGCCATTCAACCCGTCGAGCGCGACGGCAAGGTCTACCTGGTGGTGAAGGATTACGAGGGGATGCGCAAGGGTGTGGGCATGCTGCTGGCCGAGTTGATGCGCATCAAGGCGGAAGGCGATTACGAGGCCGCCAAGGCGCTGATTACGAAGTACGGCATTCACTTCAACCCCGCCTGGCGCGACCAGTCGGTGCAGCGTTACAAGGCGTTGGACCTGCCAACCTTCTGGTGCGCTATCAATCCGGACCTGGTGCCGGGAGATA
Source organism: Terriglobia bacterium (assembly GCA_035501695.1). Lineage (GTDB taxonomy): Bacteria > Acidobacteriota > Terriglobia > UBA7540 > UBA7540 > Bog-366. Next base: position 7,167 of record DATJVT010000078.1, read on the forward strand.
GCGGCCGGCCGGGGGACGTCAAGATCGTCTACCCGCGCGACATGGTCAAGCAGCAGCTTCGCTACGTTACGATCACGGGACGGTGAGAAGACCCCGGGCCGGCACCTTCCCGGCTCCCGGAGATTCAATACGGGGGAGTTCTCAACCGGACTCTGCGATCGTGACCGTCTCACGGACGGAAGCCCGCTTCCCGATGAGTTACTCATCCCATTGATCCGAGGTTCGATATGGGCCTTTTCTCGTCTTCCCGCCGCGCTTTCCTGGTTGCTGCCAGTGCTCTGGCCGCCGGGGCGCGCGCCACGACCACACGCTTGAGGGCTGGTGAAAATCCCGGCCAAGGAGGTGCGATGACGGTATACGAACGCCTGGGAGTCCGCACGCGCATTAATGCCAAGGGAACCTACACCTACCTCACGGGTTCCTTGATGTTTCCGGAGGTGGCCGAGGCGATGACGGAAGCCTCGCAACACTTCGTCAATCTGCTCGAGCTACAGGAGAAGGCAGGGGAGAAGATCGCCCGGATGCTGGGAGTGGAGGCGGCCATGGTCACTTCCGGCGCGGCGGGCGCCATCATGTTGGGCACCGCGGCGTGCCTCGCGGGGAAGGACCCGAAGAAGATCTCGCAACTGCCCGATCTCAGCGGCTTGAAGTGCGAGGTGGTCATCCAAAAGACACACCGCAATCCCTTTGATCACGCGATCCGCAACACGGGCGTGCGGCTGGCCGAGGTCGAAACTCCCGAGGAACTGGAGAGCGCCATAACCGAGAAGACCGCGATGATGTACTTCCTGAACGCCGCGCAGAGCAAG
>DATJVT010000079.1:0-6145 GCA_035501695.1 Terriglobia bacterium
ATCCGCGGACCTCCGAGTATAGTAAATTCAGCAACGAGGAGATTTACCGCCGCGTGTACAAGGTTTATCATGACTTGGGCGAGTGGCTGGGGAGGGAAGCCGAGCACTTGGCCAAAGCCCACTACACGGAACTCGGCGAGCTTCGCGCGACGGAGGGCGTGCCCGTGAGCCAGGTCCTCTACGCCCTGATCCGGACCAAGGCTCATCTCTTCGAGTATATCAGCAGGGCAGGGCTGTTTGACTCCGCCGTGGACTTGTATCAAGTCCAGGAGTTTCGACGGCTGGTTAACGGATTCTTCGACAATGCCATATACTTCACGGCACTCGCTTACGAGCGTAAAGCAGGCATGCATCTCGTCCCATCGACCGTTGCAGAGGCCCGCTCCGCCTAACACAGATTGGGAACACCGGAGGATGTTCTCGCTACCTATTGCCTGACTATGATCCTGGGAATCGGAGTGGATATCGCGGAGACCTTGCGTATTGAGCGGAGCCTGGAGCGACATGGGGAACGATTCTCCCAAAGGGTTTTTACGCCGGCGGAAATCGCTTATTGCGAAAAGTTCAAGAACCGGGCGGAGCGCTATGCGGCGCGCTTCGCAGCCAAGGAAGCGGCCTTCAAGGCCTTGGGAACCGGCTGGAGGGATGGCATTCGTTGGCTCGACGTAGAGGTGGTTCACCTTCCCAGCGGCAAACCCGAGTTGGTTTTAAGCGGCAAGGCGCTGGAAATTGCGCGCCAAATGCGGGTCACCCGGATGGCGGTATCGATCTCGCACTCCGACCGCTACGTGGTGGCTGAGGTGATCTTCGAAGGCGATGATCGAAGTTCGGCATCTCCGGCTTAGCCTTCTCTTCCTCGCGCTGGCACAGGCCTGCGCCCTGATCAATGTGCGCGCCCAGGGAGGGATTCCCGGGATGAGTCCGGTACCCGTCCTCATTGACAGCCGCCAAGCCACGAAGTTGCTGCTTACTCAGGAACCGCCGGATTATCCGCCCGTTGCCAAGGTTAACTATATTCAGGGACATGTGCTGGTGGAGATCACTGTTGATGACCGGGGCAAGGTGACCAAGGCACACGCGCTGCAAGGCAACGCCCTCCTGGCGACGGAAGCCCTGAAGGCGACGAAGGGATGGGTGTATCAGCCTTTGCCTACCGCTTCGGGCCCATCCGGTTTCGTCACCACGGTGGAAGTGAAGTTCTCTTTGCGCCACCCCAGCACAGAATTGACACCCCGGCAGGCGGAGATTGATTTTCTTCGCCAGGTCAAACCGGCCGGGATAGAGCGAGAGCCGCTGACTGCCCCTTCGGCAGATCCCATCCATATGCGTGTCTTGATCAATGACCAGGGTGAGGTCGTGGACATGGACATTTCACCCAATGGCAAAGCCCGGATTGCGGCCGCGCGCGAGGCTTTGCGGCGGTGGATTTTCCGCCCGGCGCATTGGGGGAGCTTGCCCATCGCCTCTTATCTCGATGTGAACGTACCAGTCAGCGAAACCGATATTGCCCGGGGCGCCCCGCTGGCGTGTGAGCATTGACCTCCATCCTCTGCCTCGCGCAAGGTCTGATCCGGAGATCCTGCGGCTTCCTCCAGCAAGCCTGTATCGCCCGCGACAAGTCTCGGAGTAAAATCATCCCGGGTGCCAGATGCTGGCATCCAGACCATTACGGATCAGGTGATTCCACGATGATGCCGCGCCACAACGACAAACGCCACGCGATTTCCATCCATCTGATGGTGGGGTTGCTCCTGCTCGCCAGCCCCGCCTTCGGCAAACACCGGAAGGTCGAAGGCCCCCCCTTCCAGTATGAAGCCGGCACGGACGATATCGAGAAGGGATGCGCCGGCAAACTGGAGGTGCTCAAGGAGGGGTTCAAATTCCAATGCCCGTCCGGAAGCGTCAGCCTGCCCTTTTCCGGAGTAACCCTGATGCAATATCGCCCGGATGTGAGCGCGGAAGTCCTGGGAATGAAGATTCCCTGGAAATCGAAACCTCAGGTCCAAAGGCTGCGGGAAAACAGGTTCTTCACCATCGTCTGCAACGACCAGGGGAAACTGCGCGCCGTGGTTCTGCGCGTCAGCGAAGACGATATGCGTCCCTACTTTGCCGAAATCGAATTACAATCCGGCAAAAGCGTGCAGGAATATCGCGGCTTTGACGAATACAATTAGGACCTGCGTGCCACGGCCGATTCGAGCCGGTCACTTAACTACCACGCCGCGCGGCGGCTCGCCCTGGTAGAACCATCCGCTGCGCGCCCGAACTTTCGCCCCGGGCCTCCTGACTTCCACCTCAATCTTGTGATACCCCGGCTGAATGGGACTGGTTGGGGCATAAGCCAGTTCGTATTGGCTGTGAATTTCCGTGGCGATTTCATTCAGCGCCTGCTGCACGGTATCCTTCCCCCACTTCTGGTAGTACGTGCCCCCGGAGTAGCGCGCGAAGTATTGCAGGGAGCTTTTGAAGAGCGGCTTCTTGGCTTCCTCCCCCAGGCCGAGCAGGATCGAGACGATGGGAACGTCCGCGGTGTTCCAGACATTGTCACTCGCCGTCGGCGTGGGTGCCTGGTTCGGAGGCAGGGACCGGGCCACGCTCTCGCTCGCCATGTCCGGCGGGGGATCTTTGACGGGCCTCTCCCACAGACCCTTCATCGGGCTGAAGCCCAATCCGTAGACGGTGATGTTCGAATTCATGGCCCGCTTGACGATTTCGGCGCGGCTCATCTTGCTTCCGAGGTTGTAACCGTCGGAAAAGATGATGGCAACTCTCCGGTCCTCGCGGGGCCGGTCGTCCAGCATGGAGAGAGCCCGCGTGAGGGCATCGTCCAGGTGCATCCCGCTTCCTCGACCTTGCAGCCCGCGGAGGACCGTATCCAACTTGTCACCGTTGGGGGTAAAGTCCAGGGCCAGGTCCACGCGGTCGCTGTAGGTGAGCACCGCCACTTCCCCTTGCGGCCCCATGACCATATCGGAAAACAAGGAGCCCAGGGGGCGGACCCACGGTAGAAAGGGAGCGGTGGCATCATTCGTCTCGACCACGATCACCAGCGACAGGCGGCGCATTTCGGAGTCAAATTGCCGGATGGCCTGGGGTTCACCATTGTCGTAGACCTTGAACTCATCCTTCTGTAAGTCGTACACGAATTGGCCGCCCGAATCAAACACCGTCACCGGGGTTGTCACCATCTGGACATTACTCTTGATCGTAAACTCATCCGTTGGCTGAGTCTGGTCGGAGGAGTTCTTCTGGGGAGCCGCCGGTTCGGGAGTCTTGCCCGCCGCGCCTTCCTGCGCCCGGGGAGCCGGCACTTGTCCGGCCAGCGCCACCCCGAGCATCAGGAGCGCTGCCTGGAAAGCGAACCTGCGCGGCCGTATTGAACGCATGAAACCTCCCACGAATCCCGTATACATTGGATGAATGGCGCGCGTTGCCGGTTGCCGAATCCCCCGTGTCGATCTCCGATCGACGAGAATCGTACGGGCACCCCATGGCGTGCCCCTACAACGGCGGGCGGTGACCGCCCTGGCGCAAGTTACGGCCGAGCGCTGCCCGGCCCTAGCCTCCGCGTTGCCGCACCGCCTCGTAAAGCACCACACCCGCCGCCACCGAAACGTTCAGCGAACTGACGGGGCCTTGCAGTGGAATGCGCGCTCGTTCGTCGCAGGCCTCGCGCACCAGGCGATGCAGGCCTTGCCCTTCCCCGCCCAGCACCAGCACGCACCCTTGCGAATAATCCAGTTCGGTGTAGGACTTGGGAGCTTCCGCTTCAAAACCGTACACCCAGAGATTCCGGGCTTTCAAATCCATCAGGGCTCGTACCAGGTTGGGGACGCGCGCCACCCGGGTGTGTTCCAAAGCGCCCGCCGCCGCCCGCGCCACCGCCGGCGACAGGCCTGCCGCGCGGCGTTCCGGGATCACCACTCCGCGCGCGCCCGAGGCAACCACGGTTCGAATGATTGCCCCCAGGTTGGCGGGGTCTTCCACTCCATCCAGCGCCACCAGCACCGGACGCTCGCCTGGGGTCACAAGCTCGGAAATATCATCATAGGCCTTCGCCGCGCAGACTGCCACCACGTTTTGGTGCTGGGGAGTGCCGGCCGCGCGCTCCACCGCCGGGCGGGGAGAAAAGCGCAATGAGATCCCCCCGGCGCGGCAGGCGTCCACGATTTCCTGCAACCGGGGATTGTGATAGCCCTGCGTGATCATCACAAAATCCACCGGCCGGGTGCGCACCGCCTCCCGCACCGCATGGATGCCGTAAACCACGTCCGCCCGATCAGTGCTTTCACGATGAGACATCAGGCTGTACCGACAAGAGTGAACAGTGGACAGTGAGCAGTGCACAGGAAGCAAACCGTGTTCGGCTTGCGCTCGGCGCTGCGCTGTTCACTGTCCACTGTCCAGTGTCCACTCTTTCATTCCCGCTGCCCCGGCGAACTCCCGCAGCCGCTCGGCCACGCTTTTCACCTGCTGCGCCAAGGGCAGTTTCGCGCCTTCCTCGTAAATGGGAATCAGCTTTTCCAGTTCCGGCCCGGACCCGGCGCCGGTTAGCGCCATACGAATGGGATGAAACAGGTCCTTTCCCTTCTTCCCCGTCTCTTTTTGCACTGCCTTGGTGATTTCGCGAAAGCGCTCGTAAGTCAGCGGGCTTTCCGCAAGCACTTTGGGAATAAACGCCTTCAGCACTTCGAGGGGGGCGGGAGTGGCCAGCAGTTCCTGGAACTCCGGCGTGGCCAGCGCGCGCGGCGCGTCGTACTCGAAGATGATCCGGGTGGCCTCGGGAAGCTCCGACAGCAGGCTGAGGTTCTTCAGGACGGCGTCGAGCACGCGTTCGAGCCAAGCCAGGATCTCCGGACCCGGCTGCGGGCTCAGCCGGCCGGCGCGCTCCAGGTACGGCGCCGCCAGTTCCGCCAGCCGCCGCGGCCCGCACTCCTTCATGTAATGCCGGTTCAGCCAGTTGAGCTTGTCGTTGTCGAACACGGCGGGGCTCTTGGTGATGTGGCCGAGTGAGAATTGTCTGACCAGTTCCGGCGGGCTCAGAATCTCCGTCTTCCCATCCGCCGGCGACCATCCCAGCAGCGCCAGGTAATTGCGCAATGCCTCGGGAAGAATTCCGATTTCCCGGAAGCTCTCCATGGAGGTGGCCCCGTGCCGCTTTGACAGGCGCGTGCGGTCGGATCCGAGAATGGTGGATAGGTGGGCGAACTCGGGCGGCTCCCACCCCAGGGCACGATAGAGAGCCAGTTGGCGAGGCGTGTTGGAAATGTGATCGTCGCCGCGGATCACGTGGGTGATTTCCATCAAGTGATCGTCAATCACCACTGCGTAGTTGTAAGCGGGCAGGCCTTCGGAGCGCACGATCACGGGGTCGCCCATGACCTCGCTGGAAAAGCTGGTGGGCCCGTGCACGAGGTCAATCCAGAAGAAACTGCTCTCCGCGATCTTCAGGCGCAGCGCAGCCGGCTGGCCCGCCGCCTTGCGGGCCTGGGCCTCCTCCGGGGCGAGCTTGCGGCAGCGCCCGGAATAGCGCGGCTGGCGCCCGGCCTTCAGCTCCTCCTGGCGCTCCGCTTCCAATTGCTCGGCCGTGCAGAAGCAATAGTAGGCATCGCCCTGCGCAATCAGTTGGTTGGCATACTTGGTGTAGATGGCGTGGCGCTCCGACTGGCGGTAAGGCCCCATCGCGCCGCCGATGTCGGCCCCCTCGTCCCAGTCGAGTCCGAACCAGCGCAGGTCGGCCAGCAACTGCCGCTCGTACTCAGGCTTCGACCGCTCCGCGTCCGTATCCTCGATGCGCAGAATGAACGCACCGCCTTCGTGGCGGGCAAACAGCCAGTTGAAAAGCGCCGTGCGGGCATTGCCGACGTGGACGTACCCCGTGGGGCTGGGGGCAAAACGGACTCGAACTTGGGACATGAAATCCAGAACCTTTCGCGAAGCTCTAAAGATAGCATACTGCGCAACTCGGGGCTCGGGACTCGGATTGGCGTGGCACGGGTATCTCGCCCGTGAAGGAGTGATGGCCGGAAGGGCCATGGCAAAGGGCCGCGGCGGGCGCATGCGCCCGCGCTCCTGCATGGCCAGGATGGCCATGCCACGACCGTCATGGCCAGGATGGCCATGCCACGACCGTCATGGCCAGGAT
>DATJVT010000080.1:0-8966 GCA_035501695.1 Terriglobia bacterium
GTAGAGAGCGGAAGCCTCTTTGGACTGCGGTAGCAGCAGCTACCGTTTCCTCCCTCTTTTCATACTCGGCCGTATAAAATATCGGGAGAAAGCGGTAGCTGCTGCTACCGCAGTCCAAAGCACAGCGCCGATTCGAGTCCACGTGATCCAAATGTGAACAGCATTGGGCACAAGCGTGGGGGGACACTGCGAGAAACGCCGGGGTATTCACTGCTTCGAAGTCCCGTCGAGCTCGCCCGCGGCGATTGCCGCCTCGAGGTGCGGATCATCCGCCATCCATACTTTGAGAAGGGTATGGCTGACGGCAAGAATGACCGGTCCGATGAAAAGGCCGATAACGCCAAATGCCACGAGGCCGCCAATGACGCCGGCGAAGATCAACAAGAGCGGCAAGTCAACTCCCTTTTTTATCAGCACCGGCCGCAGAACGTTGTCGATGGTGCAGGCCACGACAGAAAAAACGAGAAGGACAGTCCCCCAAAATGCGTGCCCGGACGTGTACAGCCAGATAACCGACGGGAACAACACCAGGCCGGGCCCAAGTTGAGCCAGACAGAGGATAAACATAACCGCAGTCAATAGGCCTGAGGCGGGGACGCCCGCCAAGAAGACTCCGATGCCCCCGATGGCTGCCTGAACGAGCGCCGTCACCACCACGCCGAGCGAGACGCCGCGCATGGCTTTGCCCGCCAGGATCGCGGCATCCTCCCCCTGCTGCCCGGCCAGGCGCCTGGCAAAGCGCAGCAGCCACTCCCGAACGGTCTCCCCCTTCGCATAGAGGATGATCACAATGACCATGGTCAGCAGGAAGTTCACACTTGTCCTGGCGGTCGTTCCGGCCTGTGCCACGAACCACCGCAGCGCTTTTTCCGCATAGGGGGAGACCCTGGCGGAACGCTCCGCGGGATTGAGCGCGGCCAGGGCCTTCCATCGGTCGGCCAGTTTCTTTCCTTCCAGCGGGACCCGGGAAAGCCAAACCGGAGGCCAGGCGAGAGAGAAGGGATCAAAGGATTTGACCTGGGCGGTAATGTTCCGCGCATTGTTCCCGATGGTCAGAACCGCAAGGGTCAAAGGCGTAAGGACCACGAGAATTAAAGCGGCCGTCATCACCAGAACGGCGAGAAAGCGCTTGTTGGCAAGCCGTTTTTGGAGCCGCTGGAGGATCGGCCACGTTGACACAGCTATTATAGTTGCCCATATCAGCGGGATGAGGAAAGGCCGCAGGACATAGAGCGTCGAAGCGATGAGCAAGCCGATGAGAAGCACGGACAGAATTGTATGGGTTAGGTCGCGCCGAACGGGGATTCGTTCCGTCATATCCTTTCCTTAATCCTCCATCTGGGCCGGCAGGGAGGAGGTCCTGGGCTCCATTTCCACCTCTTCACCGATTGTCTTCGAACACCGCCTCCACCTTTCCTTTACGGACCGCGGTACTGAGGGCAGCGTGGTCCCGCTCGTTCCGGTTGGCATAAGTCACCGCAAACTTGGCAATCGCCTGGTCGAAGACGTCGCTCTTGCCCATGTAGCCGCTGAGCAGGGCAGAGGATCCAGAGCGGGCGTGGGAGAGCGCCAGCGCCCTGCCGCACCAAGTGGCGTACAGGTCCATTTCGGCGACGCCGAAGGTCTCCACTCGGATGCTGATCTTGATGTCTCGCAACTGGCGGACAAAGTAGTCGCGTTTGGTAAGGCTGCCTTGAGTCCACCCCAGCAACATGTCGCTGGCGGGCTGCATCAGCCGGTAACCGTTCACCACGCGCTGCCCCTGGTTGGTGAAGACGCCGGCGCCGGCGTAAGGCTCCAGCACTGAAGCGCGCGCCTCCTTAATCTGAAGGAACAGGGGATCGCCTTGGCCGGCCATCAAGAGAATGACCCAGCAGGTGGTTCCAACACTGCCAATGCCCACCACTTTGATGACAGCGTCCCGAATCTCATACCCGGCCAGGAGGGATTGGTAGGCGGGCTGGAGTGTGTCACGATATTCGGCGAAGGCGTCCATGACCGCCTTCTCGACCTCCCCCGGCGTATGCCCCTCGGCATGGAAGATCGTGGGGAGCTGATCTTTAATAATTGGCATTTCCCCTTTGTTTTCCACCAGCTTCGGGAAGAGATCCTCCGCAATGCTCTTGGCCCGCTCTCTTTGCAACCGCTTGAGGGCGCGCTGTCGAAGATCTGGATTCTTGATACTCGCCACCAATTCGTCCGCTTTGAGCGTGGAATACCACAGCTCCAGGGTCTTCATCTTGCTGAATTCCGCCATGGACTGGCGGTAGGTGCGGACGCAGGTCATGACCACGTCCTGGGCCACACCGTCACCCAGTCCGTTGTCACGGCAGGCGACGACGAAGCTGGCGGCAAGGCGCTTGACATCCCACTCCCAGGGAGCCGGGAGGGTTTCGTCCAGGTCGTTGATGGCGAAAATGACGTGTCTTTCCGGGGTGGCAAAACCACCGAAGTTGCACAAGTGGGCGTCCCCGCAGCACTGCACGCGGATTCCTGTGACCGGGGTCGACGCAAGGTCCGCGGCCATAGTGAGGGCCGCCCCGCGGTAGAAGGTAAAGGCGGAGCGGACCATCCGCCCGTGGCGGAGGGGAAGCAGTTCGGGCATGCGTCCCTTCTCCGCCTCCAGAACCAGTTCGACGGGATCCCGCCGGTTGGCGGGGGTTCTCCAGATGGCGTGGGAGCTTCTGGGGCATGCTTCCCTTAGGGCTTTCCCGGCGGCATAACGCTCATTGTAGGTCATCGCGGGGCGCTGCAACGGAATCGGTACGGCGGCCGCTTGGTCACTCGGTTCCATCTTTAGAATCCCGGCCATGATCGCACCTCCTGAATCTTCGCTAAGTATGGGTGGGGAGGAATAATACCCGGATGGAACCCTATTGAGGATGACCTTCAAAGGGAACTGTCAAAAATACTAGGAAATGCATTGAATCGCGGTTATTGTAAGTCCGTGCAAAACCGATTATAGTAATATTCTATACAAGCCTACAAAGTCCCAGCCGCCGGTCCTGTCATTGCCGGAGAGCTCGAGCGCAACCCTAATTTGCCCTTTGACTGGCATTTCTGACAGTGGCGCGGGCTTCGCATCGGGTCCAGCTTAGAGGCGCTGAATTATGTTTGACCACGGCCCTCTAGAAATCTCACCCAAGGACCAGTGAATGGACACTGAGCATTGTCCCTCGGGAGTCGGACGGGGGTGATGCAGACAAGTGCCGGGCCCCGACATGGGCCTCTGGCTTACCCGATGCTTCAACTATGGACTGGCGGGAGGGATGAATGAAATGAATGGACGACAAAAGGTGGTACTGATTGCGGGATGGGTCCTGTTCCTGGTGGCGGGCTTGTATCCGCCTTGGACACAATCTTGGAGCTTCGTTGCGGGCGGAGAAGACATCCAGTTCCGGATCGCACCGGGCTCGGAAGGATACTCTTGGATCTTCCGGGCGCCCGGAGTCCCCAACTGGGTGGATGGCAGCTTCCCCAAGCCGGATGACCCGAACGTCAAAGAAGACGCCATAAAAGACATCACCGAGAATGGTATGCGAGTGGTGCTCCGTTCTGTCAGGAGCCCGGGACCCTGGAGATCGCGCATCGATGTCTCGCGGCTATGGGCAGAATGGGCCTTGATTCTGGTTAGCGCGGGTGTCGGGTTCCTCTGCTTCGCGCCGAAATGCATGAGTCCTCGTTAGCCAAGCGAGCAGGTAGACTCACCCGCTTACGGCGTGGGCAGCGATTGCGACAGGCTGATCAGGTTATGCGGGATTACCTGGATGATCCCGTGCCGGGGACTGTCAATGTCGGCGATCAGGAAAAAGGCAATGGAGATGACCAGAGGCAGAATAAAAAACAGCCGGGTTCTCCCTTTCGAGGCCTGGGTATTAAAGCCGAGCAGGAGATTGCAGCTAATGGCCACGATGAGCATCAGGGCCCACGCTCCCACCGGGATGCGGTACCACCAGGCGGCTTGCGTGTATCCCTGCGTGTTCAATACGTCGTTCATGCCGGTGACAATGGTGGCCATGACCGGGGTCGGTTGCGCCGTGGCGGGCGCCAGGAGGGCCGACCAGAGATCGTTCTGGAGCCGCGCCATGGCGGTGTCTGTTTCCCGCAGTTCGTTCGGGTCGTGTGTGGTATAGAAGCGAATCCGCTGCTCCAGGTAGCTGCGCAGCAGTTCGCGCTCCTTGGCCGCGTCGGCCGCCGGTAGCAGGCCCACCCGCAGGTATTCCGTGCCGATGGCGTTGGCCTCTTCCTCCTCATAGTTTTTGCGTTGATCGTACCGGCCGACGGCCATGGAAAGAGTGAAACCGACAATCAACGCCAACAAGGTCAAGACCGCGCCCAGGATAACGCCGAGATCCTCATGCAGAATCTCTTCCCGGTCTCTCCATCGTCTGCGAATGTAGGCGCCGAGCTGCGCCGCGAGCCACAGAAAGATCAGGCAAACGACGAAAGCCAGAATGGGCCTATCCATCACATGCTCCATTGGATTCTCCTGCAGGTAGTAGTATGTTCATTCGGGCACTGCCGTTGCAACTTTTCGACTCCCATGCGGGCATGAAAAGGCGCGATGCGCCCCGCCGATGCGCCCATTATATTCCTACGCCCCGGTTTGTTCGCGCAATTGTTATGCCGGTCGGACGCGGTTTTTATCCGTACCGCCCTGTGCGCTCACTTTCCCCTCCGGTACCGGTGGAATTCGAAAGCAGTGAAAGGCGCAATTCCGCATGTGGGCGGCCAAACCAACAAATCATCACAACTTTAGCCGATGGTCTACTTGGTGTTACATATGGATATTATGCATTGATTAATTTATCATAACGTTACGCTGCCCGATTCATAAATACTCTTCCAATGTGGATTGCAGTTAATAGTCTTATACTTACAGTGGTATATGATGTGGTACATTAAGGGGGGCACCCTGATCGAGAAAAATTCCCCCCGGTTCACTGGTTCCGGCGGTTGAAGAACCCGATGAAGACACCGCTCGTCACAGTGAGGCGTGATCGCTCCAGTGCGCTTTCTGTCTTGGCGCACTGCACACCTATCGGGCTGGCGATTTTTGGCCTTCTGTGGTGGGCTGCCCCCGGTTCTGCCGCGCCGGAGCAGCCGGCCGCAAAGAATGTATTGCTGGTGTTCAGCGATTATGGGCAACGCGCGGGCTTCGTGGAAACGTTCGAATCCGCCCTGCGGGCGCGTGTTGCGGGGGAGATCACCTTCCGTGAGGCATACCTTGAGACTCCCCCGGCGGCAGGGGACTCATATTTGGACCATGAGGCGGACACTCTCCGGCGCCGGTTCGAGGGTGCGAAGCTGGACCTCGTGATGCCCGTCAGTCCCCCGGCGCTTCTGTTCACCCTGCAATACCACGTCAAGATGTTCCCGGGTGTGCCAATTGTCTTTACCGGCGTAGGCACCCGGCAGTTTGGAGGGAAGACCTGGCCGGGGGTCACCGGTTTGACCACTCCGGTGGGGTTGGGGGAAACGATCGACCTGGCGCTTCGTCTGGAGCCGGATACGAAGGCGATCGCGCTCATCTCTCCCTACGATCCGTTCTGGCTGGATGCCACCCACAGCGAAATCCTTCGCTATCGGGACAGAGTGAGGGAGATCGACTTGATCGGTCCACCCGGGCGTGAGCTTTACGAGAGAGTGCTGGCTCTGCCCCCTCACACGGTGGTCCTGTTTGACCTTTCCCCACTCAAATCCGGCCAGCCCCCGCTGGCGGGCCTGGACCTTATTGACGCGGTCGCGGCGCGCCTGCCCACCTTTTCCCCCTGGCCGGATCTCTGCTTGAACCATGGGGGCATTGGGGGAGCCTACCCGGACGTTGCGAAACTGACGTCGGAGGCGGCGGGAATAGCGGCCCGCGTACTCTCGGGAGAGCGTCCCGATGACATCCCCATCGAGCACAGCACCGCTGTTCAGGTGCAAGTGGATTGGCGGGCGCTGCGCCGCTGGCACATTCCGGAGTCGGCGCTGCCCCCGGGGAGCGTGATCCTGTACCGGGAACCGACCCTTTGGGAGCGCGGGCAGAAATACTTTGTTGCCGCCATTATTGTGATTGTTCTGCAATCGTTTTTGATATTTGCCTTGTTCCGGCAACGCGCGCGAAAACGACAGGCGGAAGAGGAACTGAGAAGATCGGAGGAGAAGTTTTCCAAGTCCTTCCGTGAAAGTCCCCTGGTGGCCACGATAACGCGGATGAGCGATTCCTGCTACCTCGACGTCAACGAGACCTTCGAACAGCGAACCGGTTGGAGCCGTGAAGAGGTCATTGGCCGGACCCCGCATGACCTCGGCCTTTGGGTGGATCCCGCCCAAAGAATCTCCTATGTCCACCAACTTCTCGCCCAAGGCAGAGTTCGGGATTGGGAGATTTGCTTTCGCAGAAAAGATGGCCAGACCCGGACGGCCCTCCTTTCCGCCGGATTGATTGAAGTGGCAGGGGAGTTGTGCGCCCTGACCGTGGTGGCCGACATCACGGAACGCAAACAAGCGGAAGAGGTACTTTCCACCATGAGCCGGAGATTAATCGAGGCGCAGGACGAGGAACGTACCAGGATCGCCCGGGAACTACACGACGATATCAATCAGCGCATCGCCATCGTGTCGGTGAATCTTGAAACCCTGAAAAACGAGCTTAGCGATTCGGAGCTTCACGCCAGGTTTCGCGTCGCCGAAACCCAACAACTCGTCAGCGACCTCGGGAACGATGTTCAGGCGTTGTCGCATCGTCTGCATTCCTCAAAACTGGACTATCTGGGGCTCGGGGCGGCGTGCCGCGGATTCTGTCGAGAGCTTTCCGAGCGGCAGAAGGTCGAGATCGAATTTCACTCCGATGGTGTCCCGGCGAAGCTATCGAAGGAGGTTTCCCTGTGCCTGTTCCGGGTTTTACAGGAAGCGCTCCAGAATGCCGTAAAGCACAGTGGCGTACGGGAGTTCCATGTGTCGCTCCAGGGTACGTCCGACGGGGTTGACCTGCGAGTGCACGATTCCGGGTGTGGGTTTGATCCCGAAAAGGCTACCAGTGGGCACGGGCTGGGTCTGACCAGCATGAAAGAGCGGCTTAAGTTAGTCGAGGGGATACTTACGATTGACTCGAAACCGCAGCATGGAACGACCGTCCAGGCACGGGTGCCTTTTAACGATAATTTCCCCAGTTAATGTCACGCCCTCTGGTCTCTAAATAAACACCCGGCAGGATTCCACTTCCGGTCGGGGGCGGGGCTCACTTTCCCTCCACTGGGGTGGCATATCATGGCGCGCTGTCGAGTCGAGAGAATATGCGCGTGTCGAAGCGATTGATGGACCCGATGAGGAACCCGCTTGTCACATTGAGGCGTGATCGCTCCAGTGCGCTTTCTGTCTTGGCGCACTGCACACCTATCGGGCTGGCGATTCTTGGCCTTCTGTGGTGGGCTCTCCCCGCTTCCGCTGCGGCGGGTCAACCCCGGGTGAAGAATGTGCTGCTGTTGTTCGGTAATCCTCGCCAACGAACTAACTTCGTGGAATGGCTTGACCCCCCCCTTCGGGCTCGCTTTCCGGGAGAAATCGCTATCTACGAGACATACCTGGAGAGCCCTGCCGGGGATGCGGCGGCGTATTGGGATTCCGAGGCTGAGAGCCTCCGCCGAAGGCTCAGCAAGTTCAATCTGGACCTCGTGATCACCGTGGGCCCTGCTGAATTTGAATTCGCCCTCCAATACCGCGACAAGATCTTCCCCCATGCGCCGATTCTCTTTACCGAGGTGGGCACGCGGCAATTCGGAGGGAAGACCTGGCCGGGGGTGACCGGTCTGACGGTTCCCGTGGGAATCGGGGAGACGATCGATCTCGCGCTCAAGCTTCAGCCGGACACCGAGGCGATTGCGCTCGTCTCACCTTACGATCCGTTCTGGCTGGAAGCCACCCACAACGAGATTCTTCGCTATCGGGACAAGGTGAGGGAAATCGACTTCATTGGACCACCGGGCCCTGAGTTACTAGGCAAACTCGCGGCCCTGCCTCCTCACACGGTGGTTCTATTTCACTACGCCATGCCCCCCTTCGGTCAGCCACCGTTAGCAGGTCTGGATCTTATTGACGCGGTCGCAGAACGTCGGCCAACGTTTTCCGCCTGGCGATGGCTCTGTTTGGACCATGGGTGCATTGGTGGAGCGTATGAAGACCTGAGAAAGCAGACACTTTGGGCGGCGGAAACAGCCGCGCGCTTGCTGTCGGGGACAAAGCCGGAGGACATTCCCATCCAGCACAGCACCGACCTTCAGGTCCAAGTGGATTGGCGGGCACTGCAACGGTGGCACATCCCGGAGTCGCGGCTGCCGCCGGGGAGCGTGGTTTTATACCGCGAACTTACTCTCTGGGAGCGCGGCCGGAAATACTTTGTTGCCGCTATTTTTGTGATCGTCCTGCAATCGTTCTTGATCTTTGCATTGTTCTGGCAACGCGCGCGAAAACGGCGGGCCGAAGCGGAATTGAGAAGGTCTGAGGAAAAGTTTTCCAAGTCCTTTCGACACAGTCCTCTGGCGGTCACTATAACCAGCCTGAGCGATGCGCGCTTCCTCGAGGTCAACGAGACCTTCGAACAGCTAACGGGTTGGAACCGCCGGGAGCTCATCGCCCGGACCCCGCTTGACGTCAACATTTGGGTTGATCCCGATCAAAGAACCGTGTTCACCCAACAGCTTCTCGCCCACGGGAGTGTGCGGGATTGGGAGGTTCGCATTCGCCGCAAAGACGGGCAAACGCGGACCGCCCGCGTTTCCGCCGAATTGATTGAGGTAGGGGGTGAGCCATGTGCTCTGTCCGTGATTGCTGACATCACGGAACGCAAACAGGCGGAAGAGGTGCTTTCCACCGTGAGTCGCCGATTAATCGAGGCGCACGAGGAGGAACGTACCTGGCTGGCTAGAGAATTACACGACGACATCAATCAGCGCATCGCCATCGTGTCGGTGAATCTTGAAACC
>DATJVT010000081.1:0-4610 GCA_035501695.1 Terriglobia bacterium
GCGGATATCGGCAAGCGCGCGGGGATTCTCCTTGACCTGCTTCAGCAGTGAATCGCGGCCGTTCTTCAAACGCTGCTCGTCAACGGGGTAACCCGCGTCTTTCGCCTGCGCCAGGCCCGCCACCACGTATGCGGTCATGAAGGGATGAGTCTCGTCCGTCTGCCACCAGCCCCACCCGCCGTCCTCGTGCTGGAACATGTAAAGGCGCTGGAGCCCGGCGGCGATCTTCGCTTCCAGATCGGTGGAGGCGTCGGGCGGTGTCAAACCCAGGTCCTTGATGGCTTTGGTCACCAGGATGTTGGGCAGGAAGCTCGACATGGTCTGCTCCACGCACCCGTAGGGGTAGGTGGCCAGGAAATCGAGCGCGGACAGGAGCGTGCCGGCAATGGAGGGCGCCAAGTCGATGCGCAGCGCGGAGGCGTCGGCATTGATGTCCTGGGGGAGGAGCACCGCGCGCTTGATGTCCTCCTTGTCGTCGCGCAGGGCTCCCGACAGAGCCACGCTTTGTTGCAGCCCCCAGGGCTCCACGGGCATCTCCAGTTCCAGCGCGTCGGATTCCTCATCGGTCAGCGCCTTGGCCAGGAATTTCGCCTGCGCAATCTTGGGCGCGCGCACGTTCCACGTCACCACCGCTTCGCCGTTCTTGGGAACGGTGACGCTGACTTCCGCCGGGCTCGCCATCTCCAAACCCTGCGCGTCGAGTGAGACCCTGGCGGTCTTGTCGGTGGCGAGATAATTGTGGACGATGCCCGTCAGCGTGGCCGTGTCGCCCTGGTTCATAAAGCGCGGCGTCTCGAGGCGCAGGATCAGGTTCTTGCGCGTGATGACCTTGGCCACCACCTGGCCCACTTCGGTGTTGCGCGTGACGGCCCGGACCGTGGCTCGCCAAGTGGTGAGCGAATCCGGAAAGTTGAAGGTGGCGCGCGCCTTGCCGCCCGCGTCGGTCACCAGCGCGGGCAGCCACTCGATGGTATCGGGAAAGAACTTGCGGACCTTGGGCTGCACCGTCTGAGGATTCTTGAAATCCGCCAGCCGCGTGGGAGCGCGAAGCAGGGAGAGTTCCATCTTGTGGCGGCCGGAATAACCCATAAAGAAGTAGGTGGTGGAGAACTGCGTTATCACCTTGTCCCACCCGCGCGCGTAAAAGACCTTGTGCGGGGGTTCGACCCGGTCGGGGCGGACGGCGTATATGGCCTCATCCACCACGCCCAGGCTTAACTCCGCGCTCGCGGGGTGGCCGTCCGCGTCCAGCGCGGTGAGGGTGTAAGTCACCGGCTCGCCGGGACGGTACTCAGGCTTGTCGGTTTCCACCGTGACCTTCAGGACCTTTTCTGCCGCGGGGACGGAGATGTTCTTCGATCCCTCCAGAAGTTGCTCGTTCTTGACGATGGCGACGTTAATGAAGAAGTTGGGCTCAAATCGCTCCTCGATGGGGATGTCGACGGTCAGGGAATCGCCGGGAGTGGGATGCAGCGACCAGGTGTAAACCTGCTGTCCCTCGGTGGTCACGAGCACCTGCGCTCCCGACTCGTGCGTGGCGATCAGGATGTGCGCCGTTTCGCCGGGCTTGTAGGAGTGCTTGTCGGGATAAATATCCACGCGACGATAGGCGGCCTCTTCCGCGGTGGTCCCCACGTTGGAAATCCAGAGGCTCGTGTCAAAGATCGCTTCGCGTTTGTTGCCGTCGAAACTGCCGGCACGGATGGTGAGCCACGGCACCGCCGGAACCGTGTAAGTGTAATGCGCCACACCGTGGGCGTCAGTGGAGACGCTGGCCCGGGAAAGCGTCTCTCCCGCCGTATTCGATTCCCAGGACCGATGGCTCTCGAAAGTCAACTGCACGCTGGCGGAGATGGGGTTGGAGTCGTAATCCAGGGTGTGCACCGTGACGTCGGCCTGCTGGCCGGGGGCGTAAACGTAGCGGTCGGTTTCGAGGAGCACAACCACGGTCGAGTAGGTCACCACCACACCGCGCCCGCCCATGATTTCACGGTTGCTGGCGTCCGTCACATGCGCTTCAATGCGGTAGCGATAATCGCGCTTATGTTCATCGACCTCGGTGGGCAGCTTAACGCGCAGCACGCCGTCGGCGTCCAACTGCCCGGCGCCCTGGCTGATCTCCTGGCCGAAGTAGTCTTCGAAATACCCGCCGCCCTCGTCGCCCTCGTATTCCTCGTCACCCCAAAGGATGCGCCAGTAGGGAAACATGTAGCCGGAACGGAAAATGGAATACTTTACGTGGCCACCTGAGACCGGAGCGCCAAAGTAATATCGGGCGCTGATGGTGGCCTGGATCCCCTCGCCCTGGAGATACCGCGCCTTGTCGGTGGAAACGGCGACCTCAAACTCGGGCTTTTTGTACTCCTGGACCTCGAAGGAGCCGTAGAGGCGCTTGTCGTCGGGCAAGTGGGCGGTGATGCCGTATTCTCCCAGCGCCGCAAGGGGACTAAGGGTCAGATTGCCGTGAAAGGAGCCGAAGGGTGAAATGTCCAGCTTCTGCTGGTAGATGGTCTTCTGGTTGGGGTCGGTAACCTCTACCGTCAGGGGGGAGGGAATGTCGAGGCTGAACTTGCCGCCCAGGCGGGCGCGGACGATGCCTTTGAAATCTACTCCATGCGTCGGACGATAAACCGGCCGGTCGGTATATATATAACCCACGTAATCCGTGGCAGATGTGTCCATGAAGAAGAACGGCTCGACGCTGGTGGCCGCCACGTCTTTGCCCATTGTAGCCACCATGATCGAGTTGTCCACTTTGATTTCCTTGAAAGTGGATTGGAACACCCCTGACACATCCGTCGATCCGTGGGCTAATTCTTGGTGATTATTGAAGATGACCGCAGTGGCGCCCTCCACCGGGGTCCCCGAGTCGCGCCGCGCCACGAACAGCAGCACTTGGCCCGGCGCCGTCTTCGAAACCAGGGCCAGGTCGGTGACCATCAAGAGCGTGTAGGCGCGCAACTCGCGGTAGGCCACTTCCACCAGGTACAGGCCTTTTTCATGCAAGTCGACGGGGATCTCCTGGTACTCAGTACCGCGAGTTTTGGGCAGGAGCTCGCCCCATCCCATCACCAGTTGCTGGCGATTCAGCAGCGGCACTTGCGCGTAGGAGGTGACGTCCAGGGGGATGCGCTGGAGTTTTCGCTGCTGGATGCGCGCCGAGTGATACTGCCAGCGTGTCTGGAAGCTCAACTGGGAGCGGAAGAAGTCGCGAATGCTGGCGCGCAGATCTCGCTTCCATTCGTGAAAGCGCTCGAGCCAGGTTTTCTCGCGCGCTAACTCAGCCTTTTCGCTCCCGAAGGAATGCGCGTCTTTCAGTTTCGCGAAGAACTGAACGGGATCATTTACATGATAGACGCGGAAATCCAGGCGGTCGACCTGCCTGAAGCTGATCCATACCTTAGGCTCCTGCGACGGCGAGTAGGTTTGACGCGAAGAAACGGAAAAGGCAGGTTCCTTGGAGGGCATCGCCTGCTGACCGAACGCAGAAAGGGACAAGACGAGCATCCCGATGGACAAAAATACCCATGCCAGCATGGCCCCTGGTGAATTCGCGGCCCTTCGGTGCTTTGGCGCCTCTTGGCAACCTCGAAAATGTGGCATGCGGCTTTTCATTTTAATTTCACCGCAGGATTTCAAGCCGGTAGACCCCCAGGAAGTTCGGATTGTTGATCTGCGGCCGCCAGTGCAGGTCGGGGTGCTCGAGCAAAGATGCTGCTTGCACCTCTCGAATCTCGCCACGTTGGCCATTCATGTCACCGGTGTGATACACGATCCAATCCGAGCCTTGCGGCCGGTAGTAGGACCTACCCACGAACAGCATGGTATGGAAGGGTTCGCGATCGACGGATTGGTGGAAAAACAACAAGTCTCCTGGCTGGGCCGCGCGCAGGTCACGTGAGATTGGGAACGCATTGAACCTGAGGAGCGTGGCGCTGTCCGCGAACTCGCCGAAGGCGGCCGAACGATCTCCCGCAACTGGCTCAGGGCCCGTGCGAAAGAGCGCCCGGCCCAATGGTCCGTGGGGGTAGTTGTATTTCGTGATGTCACCGAACCCCGGGTAGAAAGGGAGCCCGGCCTCTTCGCGCCAAGCGGGCGAATGGGATACCAACGCGTTCCGATAGGCGAAGCGGACCAGCGCCGCGCAGTCGTTTACCTCTGCTCGAGTCCGAAACGAAGGTGCGTAGAACTGCGTTTCCGCTAGAAAGGTGACCCAGCGGACAAAGTTCTCTCGATCCTCGGAAGTATCCAGGCGGGCGCTTTCGGGGAAGCTGTCTCGAGTGTCTCGGGTTGTATGAGCGAGTCCACCCCCGCTGGCGGGGGGGGCGGGCGCACTCTGCGCAAGCACACGTCCTTGTCGGGGGAACATCCCGATTGAGACAGCGAGCAATGCCACGCCTGCAGCCATTGCGGATAGGCATGGGAACCTCACGGTTTCCTTGCAGCGGTCGCGATGGCCTGGTTTGCTCAAGGGCTTATCTTTTGGGCGTATTTTAATTTCTGTGGCCACAGAGTACAAGGGCAACATTTCGATTTAATTTGAACTGGCTTTGAGTAAAAGCAATAATACGGGAACCCCACACGGGGACAAGGAGAACAAATGCACAGAA
>DATJVT010000082.1:0-3232 GCA_035501695.1 Terriglobia bacterium
ACCCAGCAAGCCCTATCAAGGTGGGAAAATCAAGATTGGCACGCGATTCAGGAAGCTTCCCGGAAGCGCCCCAGGCTCTACCCGCAAGCTCTGGATAGCAGCGAAAAGCAACTTGCCGCTCTCGTCCCTTTAACGGCGCTAAGAAATCCAGCCTTCTGGGAGGAAATGAAGTGGCGGTACATCAAGCGCATCGACCATCGGTACGAAGCCGATCTGGCGCTGACCTTCTTTTACTCGGCTCAGCGGCGCCTGTTTGCGAAGGAAGCGGTCGCGGTTGAATACAAGGACGACGGGATCGCCCAGTCCAGCCAAATCAAACCCGATCAACCCATTTATCGCACGTATAAGTCCCCTCCTCATCCGGGACTGTCGGAGTGGGTGGCTACCTTGCTGCTGGAGTGTGGATTCCATCTTCCCTTTGCTGACTTCGAGGACCGCTGCCGACAGGTGGCGGATCGGATCACCAAAGCCCTCGATGGGCGCGCCGTAGATGCCATCGACGTGCTGAATACCGTCTTCTTCCGTAATAAGGGGGCCTACGTCGTCGGACGAATCTGGAGCGGCCCGGCCCTCACTCCCTTTGCCATCGCTCTCCGCAACCAGGAAGAAGCAAAGCTTGTTCAGATTCATGCTGCACTGGTCGGGACTGACGATTTGTATAACTTTCTCTTCACCTCCACCCGCTCCAGCTTTTTTGTCAACCCGGGGATGTACCGTGAAATTGTCGATTTCCTGGAAACTCTGGTGCCCGAGCGAGGACGGCCGGGTCTGCTGGCCGCCATTGGCGCCACCCATCCGGCAAAGATCGCCCTCAACCAACAAATGCGACGCCTGCTGGCCCGGCAGGAAGCGACATTCAAAGAGACGATAGGTACCGAAGGGTTCCAAATGATCGTGTTCACCCTGCGTGGACTTCACTACGTTCTGAAAGTGGTCCGCGATATTTCCGAGAAATCGGTCTGGAGCCGGCGCCGGGAGGTGTTGGAACTTCATCGGCAAGCCCACGAGCGGGATCGCGTCGGGCGCATGCTGGACCCGTGGATTTTCTCTAACGTTTGGTTCCGGAAGAGCGATTTTGATCGTGACGTGTTGCAGAAGTTGGTGGAAAAGGCGCCCGAGAGTGTAAGAGTGACCCAGGGTGAGGTGATCCTGGGCCACACCATCAACATGCGGGAAGTGACTCCTCTCGACGTCTTTTTTGAACTGACCGCCGATCCCGAGGTCCGAAAGGCCGCCATTCTGGACTACGGACAATGTATTAAGGACTTGGCGGCGGCCGGAGTGTGGGCGGGCCAATACAAAATAGCGAACTTTGGAATCACCAAGGGCGGGAGAGTGGTCCTCTATGACTACGACCAGTTGGAAGATCTGGTGGACAAGAACTTCCGCATCATTCCCAGGGATCCCCGGGAGGAAGAGGAGAAACAAAGAAAGGCACTGGGGCTGCCCCCTAGGGCGAAAACTCTCCGCGAAGAGGTATCGGAGATTTACGACGATATGTACAGCAAGAGCGAGGAGTTTGAAGGGCCTCGTTTTGCTGTCGACGAGGACCGAGACGTCTTTCCCGAAGGATTTGAAATGGGATGGGCAATACCGCTGGACCTCCTGGTACCCTTCAAGGCCGAACACGGGGAGCTATTTGGGCCGAGATGGTGGGCGGACACGCAAGAGTGCGTGCGCCGTGGCGAGATACTCGATGTATTTCCTTACCCCAAGGAGCGATGGCTCGATGGCGAGGCCAGTCCGGCCGGAAATCCCTCCCGCACGCCAAGCTAGGCAGCCCAGGGTAGCGTCTCAGTCCTTTGCTCGCCCAGCCGCGTCCGCGCCAGCCGCACCCCTTCGCGGAGTGTGTCCAGCCCAATTGTGTCCGCATTGCGGACACAATCTTGGAGTCGGGAAAGACCTCAGCGAATCGGACCATGCGGAAGAGGTTCCGCCTCCCGAATCCCCGCCCGAACTCTTGCTCCAATTGTGCACTCAGTGCGGACACGATCTGCTCCCCATACTCGGCCCGTTTCTCCTTCAAGATGTCTTGCCGGATGCGCTGCCCCACGTGCCAGTAAAGCGTCGTAAGACCCGCGTCCACCGCGCGTGCTGCGCCTTCGCGGGCTTGAACAATCAATTCCCGCACGTCCGCCCGCAATCCGGTTAGCTCCTTCGCAGGTAAGGGAATCAAGTCAGTTCGCCCGGCTGATTTTCGTCGCGCCATGGCGGTGTTCCACAGGCCGGTGGTCTGCGACTGGCGCCCTGGCAAACCATCCCTCCCTTCGGCAATTCCGCGGCGATTCAGGCGGCTTTCGCCACTTGCGGCCCCGCCGGTTCGGTAACCGCGCCCCGGCTCATTGACCAGCCCACGAACGCCCCGAACAACAGGCCCCAGACCACGAGTTCCACCGCGTGGCTGTGCGCCACGCTTGCGGGCATGATGGGATTAGGCAGGATCAACCCCGGGCCGCCGTCCCACGCCGCATACATCAACGCCGTTCCCAAAGCCACGCGCCGGGCTCCGCCGCGGAGCATGCGCACCGCCGGCAGCGTCAGGGCTACAAACAACAGCGCTCGCCCAGCTTGGAGCGGAAACATCCACGGCGTCGAAGACCAGGTCCAACCGATCTGTCCCCAGAAAGTTCTGATCGCGGTGGTCCCGGAATAGAATTGGCGCAAGGCCGCGTTCTGCCAGGCGATGTAGTACCCGCAGAGGTAGTAAAGCGCAATGAAGACAACGGTGGTTGCGGCCAGCGTCCCCACCCACCGCGCGGCGGACCAATGGGCGCGCTCGCCGGACCCTTCGGACGCTTCCGGAGTGGCTCGCCCAAAGCCTCCCAGAACCCACACGGCAAACGGGGCAAAGAGCACGGCGACGAGCAGGCCCATGGCCAGCGCCCGGGCGCTCATACTCGGCGCCACATGGCCCCGGAGGTAGGGCGCGGATTCAATTGCCGTCTGCGCCCACAGGTTGAGCACCACCAGGAAAAGGGCGCCGGTGGTTTTCCAGCCGGTCCACTTCGATTGCAGCACCAGATAGGCCACCACTAACGCTTGAACCAGCGACGCTACGAAGAGCAACAGCACGAAATTTCCCGGCTGACCCGCAGGCGCGGTTGCCGTCGTAGCGGCGCCGGCCGGGACCGCCTTTGCCAAACCGGCGACCATCGCCCCAATCATGAAGATGATCGTCAATCCCACAGCGACGGCGATCGTTTTGATGCCAAGCTCAGTAGCCTTTCTCGCG
>DATJVT010000083.1:0-5644 GCA_035501695.1 Terriglobia bacterium
CTCGAAGCGTCAGCCGGCAATGCGCCCGGCAGTCGGGGATTGTCTGCGACGGGGATGCCAGGGAGCATCAGCCTGAATGACCAGGACCTCCGTTCAATAGCCACAAGTACGGGCGGTTTTCCCATCGTCAGCCAGAACGACTTGACGAGCGGAATGCAGAGGATATCCGCGGATTTGGATGCAGGGTACATTCTCGGGTATGTTCCATCCAACCCGGCACACGACGGCCGTTATCATAAAATTTCGGTGAAACTGAACCGGGCGGGAACAGAGGTTCGCGCCCGCGACGGTTACTTCGATGGGAAGAGCCCTGACCCGCTGGTGGGAAAGCCCGAAGGGACGACACTGGAAGCACGGGCGACGAGTACGCAAGCCGGCGACATCCCGATTACGCTCTCAGCGCCTTACTTCTACGTCCGGCCCGGCGTCGCGGTTGTGAACCTCGCCTTGTCCATCCCCGCCTCCTCCCTGGAATTTGACAAGCAAAAAGGCGCCTTCCATTCGCGCGTGGACATAGTGGGAATCGCCTATCGCCAGGACGGTTCCATAGCGGCGCGCTTCAGCGACACGGTTAACCTGGATTATGACAAGCATGAGGCCCAGCAAATAGCCAGGACCCGATTCGATTTTCAAAAATGCTTCAAAGTCGCACCCGGCGACTACGTGCTGAGAGTGGCTCTGAGTGCCGGAGGGCAGAAGTTTGGCAAATATGTGCTGCCCCTGGTGGTGGATCCGTTCTCCGGCACGGAGTTCACGCTGGCCGGTCCGGCTTTAGGTGAGAAGATCGTGATGCTCACCCCGCAAGTGGCGGATATGGACGAATCCTTGCTCGAAAACATCAAACCCTTGATCGCCAACGGAGAGGAAGTGGTTCCTTCCGCGACCAATCGCTTTGCCAAGGATTCGAAACCGGTTGTGTATGTGGAACTCTATGATCCGCTAGCGAAAACAGGCAATGTGAAGATGGGAATCCTCTTCAAGGTTCTTGAGCGAGGGACCAACCACCCCGTCTATTCTTCCAATACCATCCCCATAAGCCAAGAAGCCGCGGGCCACCCGCTGGTTCCTGCCATCTTCAATCTGCCCATCGACAAACTCCAAACCGGCCAGTACCGAATGGAAGTCTGGGGGCGTGATTCCGACGGCAATGTGTCAGCAGTACGGAGCGCCGCTTTCTCCGTTGAATGAAGGTGGGAGCTTCATCAGAAGAGCGCTAATAAGACACGGTTATGGCAACACGCGCGCTGACCTTCTTGTCGGTGCGTTTGTCAGCCCGCAGGCTGCTTTCATCCAGAAGAATCGGGCCCTGGAACTTCCAACCTTTCGCTGCGGCGGCCACCAGATTGGCGAAATCGGTGTTCGACGTGGGGCTGCAGGATTTGACTTCCCCGTCGCCACTCACCGTGCAGTTGAGGTTCACCTCGTCCCCTTTGTGGGCTCGGGCATTGAGATTGTCCGGAAGGGCGGGTTTGGGGGCAAAGTGCAGCCCTCCCCGCACAAACTGCGCGGGGACCACCATGTCATCCTGGATACGATCCGTCCAAGGCCGTTCCGCCGGCACAACCGCAGTAATTGTGGGACTTAGCGCCGCGGGCGTTGCGGGGGCCGGGGGCTGCTGGGGCGGCGGGGCAGGCGGCGCCGGCGGCACGACAGCTGGTTTATTCAAGCGGTCGAGCTGGTCCCGCAGGTTGAGTTCATAATCCGCGGCATCCTTGTTCAGCGGGCCCGCGCGCCGCCCCAGATCCTGCACTTCCGCCAGAACCGACTTCAGGCCGGCGTCGGTCGGATTGCTTGCCGCTTGTTGCTTGTAGGAATTGAGTTCCGCGTGATAGGCGTCTTCGATCGTTTTTTTGAGGCTATCCGTCTTGCCGCCTGCGCTTTCGACCTCCGGCAAAAGCGCGGAGGCTTCGCCGTAACGCCGGGCGGCAACCTTTTCCTGCACCCTCTCTTCCGCGGCCTTGATTGCCGCTTTCGACGCCGCCTGTTGCGCGGCTGTCCGCAGGTCGTGGATTTGCTTCAGGTACTCCTGCGCCTCCGCCTTCCATTCGGTGTTGCCGCTCGCCAGATCCTGGAATTCCGTCTGCGCCTTGTCATACTGCTGGGCATTGAAAGCTGTCTTGGCATCCTCGTACTTCTGCTGATCCTGAATGAGCCCGTCGACCTGGCTCAGCTGAGCCCGAGCCTGCTTGACCAGTTTGGATCCCGGCAGGTCCTGTTCGACAATTGCCTGAAGCGCGGCCTTCGCTTCGGGATATCGGTGTTCTTTCCACAACTGCTGGGCTTTTGAGTAATTCTGTTGTTCGATCTGCGCCGGCGACCGCCCGGCGAGCAGCAGGTCGATTTCCTGGATCGCCTGATCTACCTCCGGTTTCAGATCGGCATTGATTTGTCCGGCTTTGGAGTAGTCGCTCCTGGCCGCCTCATAACCCTGGCGGGTTCCCAGTTTTTCGGCACTCTTGCCGTTATTGAACAAGGCCTCCGCCTGGCCGGTCATCTCCTGATCTCGCCGCGCGGCTTCCGCGGCCTCCTTCTGCAACGGGCCGGATTCCGCTTGCAATTTGTTCCAGACGTTCAGAGCATTCTGCATGCGGTGCTCGGTTTCGTACTCTTGCGCTTCCTTCTCCAGAGCGCGCTGCGCGGCAGTCGATGTGAGACGGGGCGGCTCGGCGGGTTGGGGTGGCTTATGATCAAGCGCTCTCCAGGTAAGAGCCGCAACGATTAAAAGCGCGGCTGCCCCCGCCGCGGCAAGTTGAACCATCCGGCGCTTCCAAAACGGAACCACCGGAAGGGAAGTCGAGTCCAGGGACGGCAAGTCTACTGCCTCCTGAAAGCGCTCACTGGCAATCAGTTTCTTAGCGAGCGCCACCTGGGCCTCTTCCTGCAAGCGAAGCTGGCGCTGATGCGCCCGGGCTTCCTTGATCCGGCTTTGGAGCGCCTCGCCTTCGGTGCTGCCGGCATCCAGCTCAAGCACCTTGCTGAGCGCGGCTTCCGCGACCGTCAAGTTGCCCCGGTCAAGCGCAGAACGAACCGCGGCCAGCCCCTCGTTAAGGAGCTTCTCTCGCTCGATCCTTCGCTGGGCTTCCGCGAGCAGCGACCTGGCTTGGGCATTCTCCGCGTCCAGCCCGAGAACCTCCTCCAGCACACTTGCCGCTTCCGCCGGACTACCCGCCTGAAGCAGCCGGCTTCCATCCTCCACCAGCCGTAGTATCCGGACAGCCACGTCCGCGTGCCGGAGCTCGGAGTTTACCTTCGCCATCAGCTCCTTGGCGAAGCCATGGCTGCTATCGAGCATCAGAACGCCGCGGAGCACCTCCCGGGCCTGCGAATACTCCTTGCGCTGGTACAACTCCTGGCCCTGTCCCACCAGGTTGCTGATCATCTGGCGCTTCAAGGCCTGTTCGAGCGGCTCCATTTCCAGGACAAATTCTCCCAGGGATTGAAAACGGTCCTCCGGCCGCGTTTCGAGACACCGCATAACGGCTTGTTCCAACTCGGGCGGAATTCCGGACGCAAGGGTGGTGGGGAGAACCGGCCTTTCATTCACGATCTTGTACATGATCGCCGGGAAGTTGGGGCCGTCAAAGGGCCGGGCGTACGTCAGCAATTCGTAGGCGACGGTTCCCACGGAAAAGATATCGGACCGCCGGTCAACGTGCTGCCCGGTGACCTGCTCCGGCGACATATAAGGAATCGTGCCAATTACCATGCCGGTGCTGGTCATCGTAGTGGTGGCAATATGGACGATTCCGAAATCGAGAACTTTCACGCTCCCGTCCTGGCCGAGAAAGACATTTGCCGGCTTGACGTCGCGATGCACCACCCCATGCTGGTGGGCAAAATCGAGGCCTCGGCAGAGCTGCAGAATAATGCTCAGCTTCTGGCCTACCGGAAGAGGTTGACGCCCCCCGATGATTTTCTCGAGGGTTTCCCCTTCCAGGAATGACATGGCGATGTAGGGCGTATTATCGACCTCGCCCATGTCGAATATTGTGATGATATTGGGATGTTGAAGGCGCCCGGCCGACTGGGCTTCCCGGTAGAACCGCTTCAGCACATTCGGATCGGAAGCGCTTGCGGCGGTGAGGGTCTTCAGCGCCACGAGCCGGCCGATGATGGGGTCGCGGGCCTTGTAGACAACACCCATTCCACCCCGTCCGAGCTCTTCAAGGATCTCGTATTTTCCGAACTTCTGGTTGTATGTGTTGGGTAGGGTAGCCATCTGCTCGCCGGAGCCTACTGCTTCAAAAAGGGGGATCCGCCTCCGCCCTTTTCCGGGCTTGAAGACGCGGCCGTATCCCATGCCGGGTGTTCACGCCGAGTTGCCCTGTGAAACCTTCCGGGCCGATCACAGTGTTTGCGCAGGCGCGGAGTTGTTTGTCCGCCGCGAACAGCAACTTCAAGTCCCGCAAAAAATTTTCGTATATCTCTTTAAAACGCTTGGGCCTTGACAACCTTACCATTCGTGAAATTGATCACCCACCGATGCCCGCTCTTCAGGTAGTACCAGGTTTCCGAGAGCGATCCGTCGGTGGTCTCATTGATCTTCTTCTGTTCCGGATCGCCGAAGCTCAGGAGAACCATCTGGTAAGTCATGCCTTCCTTCACGGTCTTGTCCGCGATGGCCTGTTGGAACTCGGGGTGAAAGGTGGAGGCCTCCCTTTCCGCTTGGATCAGGCTGACGTCCAGGATCCGCCCCATAAAACTCAGGAAAGTGGTGGGATCGAGATCGCTATCGGTGATTTCGCGTTCGTACCGGAAATTCACCCGCGAGCCCCCGGCTTGCTTGGCTTCGCCATGCTTGGCCTTGCCGTGACCCCCGCCGCCACCCAGGTGGATTTCGACGAGGTCATGACCGACTTTGACATCGGTAATCGTCATCATCTCCTGGGCATCCACCCCCACGCCTTTGGACTTCAGTTCCTTGGACATGCTCGCCAGGTCGATCCCCCGTTCGTCCGCCCGCTTGCCTTTGGGAGTCTCCAGGTAAACGTTCAGCCCCTCCTTGGTGGCGGGCAATTCCACGTAAGGCTTCACGTCCTTCCCCAACAACAGCTTGCCCAGTGAGTCCTTGGCGGCCTTTGAGGTTGCGCCCCAAAGGCTGTAGGGCGCCGCCATAACGAATAAAACTACGAAGCCTTGTGTTAACCATCGCCTGGTGTTTTTCATGTGATTGCCTCCCCTCTCCTGCAAGAAGTAATTCGAGGCTCGGTAGTAACGACAGATTCCTGAAGCGCCACGGTAGAGCCTGGTTCGCGTACTTGATTCTGCGGTCTGGATAGGCAAAGGCTGCCCCTGCGGCGGTACTCTGCACGGGCAGACCGCCCCCGGCAGAGGTCCGGAACTTACAAGATATTAACGCGGGGGGATTATACACCGCGTCAGCCTGCTGTCAACCCCACTTTCGTGCTTGGACGCGGACAGCTTTTGCATACGTATTTGTGGTTTCATCGGGAAGAACTTCGCAGGCGCGAGCCATCCGGAGGGCTGGAAAAACGCGGAAACTCCCGCCGTCGCGTAGGATTCCTTGCTGAGTTTCAGCCGCCGTTGTTGATACAGGAGGGTGTTCTATGGAGTCCCCGTGAAGGGTTCCTTGGAGTGCGGGAGCAGCAGCTCCCGCCTTCCGCCGTCGCATCATACGTGCCCG
>DATJVT010000084.1:0-5596 GCA_035501695.1 Terriglobia bacterium
CGTGTGGTCCACCCGACGCCGTTCACGCCACCGTCCACCACAACCAGATCAAATTTGGCCAGCGCACTGCCCACGTCTTTTACGCGGTTCACAAAGAGGGCGTCGTAGATCTCATCCACAAAATACTTGTGGACAAGGAGCCTGTAGGCCGCTCCCGCCTTGGCCGCCACGCGTTTCGGGATTTCCGGCTGTTTGACGTACCAGCGGTAGGCGACGAAAAACCCTGTAAACGCGACCGCCACCGACAGCAACATCAAGCCGAACTCCTGGTTCCAGGTGTGCTCAAAGGCCGGCCGCGCGGAGGGGTTCTCAAAAACCGGGTCGAGAAACCTGGCAAACCAGTTGGGCCCGTCCAGCATCTTGGGCCATCCCACGTACCCCGCGCCGGCCGCACCCACTGCCAGGCAGATCAGTGGAATGGTCATGGACCGGGGAGACTCGTGGATGTGATGTTCCGCCTCGTGCGGCACCCGCGATTTCCCCGTAAAGGTCATAAAGAACAGCCGGAACATGTAGAAGGCGGTCATGCCCGCCGTGGCCACGCCGACGATCCAAAGTACCTTGCTGCCATATGGGCTCGCGAACGACTGCCACAGAATTTCGTCCTTGCTGAAGAAACCCGATAGAAAAGGCGCGCCGCTGATGGCCAGTGTGCCGACCAACATTGTCTTTGCGGTGATTGGGATCTTTGGCCAGAGGGCGCCCATCTTCCGCATATCCTGCTCGCCGCTCATGGCATGGATCACGCTGCCGGAACCGAGAAACAGCAGGGCCTTGAAAAACGCGTGTGTCATCAGGTGAAAGACGCCCGCTCCAAACGCGGCCACACCGCACGCCAGGAACATGTAACCCAACTGGCTGACCGTCGAGTAGGCGGGCACGCGCTTGATGTCGTTCTGCACCAAGCCGATGGATGCTGCCCAGATGGCCGTCGCGGCGCCGATCCCCGCCACCAGCGCCAGCGCCGTGGGTGAAAGGATAAAAAGTGCATTCGAGCGTGCCACCATGTAGACGCCGGCGGTCACCATGGTAGCCGCATGGATCAAGGCGCTGACCGGCGTGGGACCTTCCATGGCATCCGGCAGCCAGACATAAAGGGGAATCTGCGCGGATTTCCCGGTGGCTCCCACGAAGAGCAAAATGCAGATCGCGGTAATGACCCCGCTGCCGACGGGGAATTGCCCGCTGCGCGCTGCCGCAGTGACGGATTGAAAATCAAGCGTCCCGAAAGTAACGACCATCAGCATCACGCCCAGCAGAAACCCCGCATCGCCGATGCGATTGACAATAAATGCCTTCATGCCGGCGTCCGAGGCCGACTTGCGCAGGAAGTAAAATCCAATCAGCAGATAAGAGCAGAGTCCCACGCCCTCCCAACCCACAAACATCATCAGGTAGTTGTCCGCAAGGACTAGCACCAGCATGGAAAACATGAAGAGGTTGAGGTAACCGAAGAATCGGTAGTAGCCACCTTCATGTGCCATGTACCCGATGGAGTAAACGTGTATCAGGAAGCCCACTCCGGTAACCACCAGCAACATGACGCAGGAAAGCGGGTCAAGTTGCATTCCCACTTGGACGGTGAGGTTTCCCAAGGATCCGTTCGACAGGTGAAATGCCCCGGCAGGAAGCCAAGTGTACAGGAACTTGGAGAAAACGTGATGTTGAGACTCGGGAAGGCCCAGGAATTGGACGAAGCAACCGACGGCCCAGAGAAACGACAAACCTGGCAGTCCCACGGACACTACGGAAACCGCCTTATTTGATAAGCGGCGACCGAAAAAGAGCTGAATTGCAGCCCCAAGGGCAGGAAAGATCGGAATGAGCCAGATGTAGTCGAGCATGGTTTATCAAAGGTTAAAGGGTAAAAGCTAAAGGGTAATAAAACCTCACCACTTCAGCAAGTCGATCTCGTCCGCGTTTACGGTCTCTTTGTTGCGGAACAGCGCAATGATCAAGCCCAATCCCACCGCGGCTTCGGCGGCAGCGTCCGTAATGACAAAGATGGCAAAGACTTGTCCATCCACCGACTTGAAGTACTGCGACAGCGCCATCAGGTTGATATTGACGGCGTTCAGGATCAACTCGATGGACATCAGGATGATCAGCACATTACGCCGCGTCAGCACGCCGATGACCCCGATCAGGAACAAACCGCTGCCGAGGAAGATGTAATATTCTGTGGGAATCATTCCAGTTTTCTCTTGGCCATGACCACGGCGCCAACCATCGCGACCAGCAGCAGTACCGACGCAATCTCCACCGGCAACATATAGTTCTGGTAGAGCGCCACGCCCACCGCCTGGGTATTCTGGGCAGGCGCACTCCCCATGGGCTGGGCAGGCAGATTGAGCCCGTGAGAATGGTTGTACAGCGCATAACCCAAGAGTCCCATCAATAGAACACAAGTCAGCAGCGCCAGTTGCCACTGCCGCGCAAAGCGTGCCTGTCTCAGGGACACGTCGAT
Organism: Terriglobia bacterium; assembly: GCA_035501695.1. Lineage (GTDB taxonomy): Bacteria > Acidobacteriota > Terriglobia > UBA7540 > UBA7540 > Bog-366. Next base: position 2,468 of record DATJVT010000084.1, read on the forward strand.
ATCCACCAGCATCACCACAAAGAGGAAGAGCACCATGATGCCACCCACGTACAGGATGATCTGCACGGCAAACAGGAATTCGGCGTGCTGCATCAGGTAAATCCCGCCAACGGCGAAGAGCGTCACGATCAGCCATATGACGCTGTGCACGGCATTGCGGCGCGTGATCACCAGAACGGCCGACACCAGCATAATGACCGAGAGGATAAAAAATGTTGTTAGCTCAAGCATGGCGTTTTTTGCACTTACCGTGTGTACTTCGTCGGCTTGGGGCCTTCCTCCAAAGCCTGCCGGTCCCAGATCATGCCCTCGCGCGAGTAGTTGGCGAGCTCGAAGTCCTGGGTTAATTCCAGCGCATCCACGGGGCAGGCGTCCTCGCACAACCCGCAGAACATGCACCGCGAGAGGTCGTAGGTAAACGTGGTCAGGCGCTTTTTGCGGTCCTCGGTGCGAGCCCAACCCACCACAATCAGGTTCTCCGGGCACGCGATCGAGCACAGGTTGCAGGCAATGCAAAGCGTCTCACCCGATTCGGGATGATTATTCAGCCTGGGCGCTCCCCGATAACGCTCTGCCACCGGTGGCCGCTCGAGTGGATACTGCTCCGTGTAGACGGCGTCCGGCCGCTGATAGGAAAACGTCAGCCGCAGGCCTTTGAAAAGGTCCACCAGGAAGATTCGCCGGAGAAAATCATTTACAGTCATCGCCACCTACTCACCTGTACGACTATTTCCCGTGCCACGGGCATCCTGCCCGTGAAGGGGCAATGGCCAGAAGGGCCATCGCAAAAGCCAGCGGCGGGCAAGTTCGCCGCACTCGCTCACGGCCAAGCTGGCCGTGCCACCTTACTTACCCAACCAAGACACGGCTGTGGTCGCGTGGTGGGCGAGGTACAGGTATCGCCCCACTGCCGTGACGATCAAATTCGCCATAGCCAGCGGAATCATCCACCGCCAGCCCACGTTCATCAACTGGTCATACCGGTATCGCGGAAAAGTGGCGCGATACCAGATGAAAGCATATAGGAACGCCAATACTTTGGCCCCAAACCAGAAGATTCCCTGAATGGCATTCAGCACCGGCGGATAAGCCACCAGAATTGCCAGAACTAAAAACCCTACAAACAGCAATATGAAGAAGTAGCGTTCCAGGGGCACAGTCCCCTTCAGCCCCAGCCAGAGCACAAACGCTCCCGCCCCCGCAAAGGCGGCAATGGGCGCGTACTTGAGGGAATCCAAGGCAGCGATACTGGGAAAGGGCCGGTACCACCCTCCCAGGAAAAGCGTCACCGCCACACACGACACCACCACCATGTTGGTATATTCCGCCATAAAGTAAAGGGCGAAACGAAAACCGCTGTATTCCGTGTGGAAGCCCGCGGTCAATTCCGACTCCGCCTCAGGCAGGTCGAAGGGGTTGCGATTGGTCTCGGCAAGCGCCGCAATCACGTAGATCAAGAAGGCAACGGGCTGGACGAACACATACCAGACATGGTTGTACTGCCCTTTGACAATGTCGACCATGCTGAGGGAGTTCGCGAAGAGCAGAACGCCCACCAGCGCCATTCCCCCGGCGACTTCATAGCTCACCAATTGCGCGGACGAGCGGAGCGCACCCAGCAGTGGATAGTGACTGTTGGACGACCAGCCCCCCAGGATGATTCCGTAAATACCCAGCGACGAAATTGCCAGGATGAAGAGCAAACCGATATTGAGATCGCTCACATAAAAATTCCCCGCGAAAGGAACTACCGCGAAGACCGTGAACGCGGCGAAAATGCTGATGGCGGGAGCAAGGAGGAAAACCCATTCGTCCGCACCCTCAGGGATCAAGTCTTCTTTCAGCAAGAGCTTCAACCCATCCGCCACGGGTTGCAGCAGCCCCCAGGGTCCCACCCGCATGGGTCCCAACCGGGCCTGCATAAAGGCCAGGACCTTCCGTTCCATGTAAACCAAATAGGCGACAATCCCGGAAATCACTGCAAAAATGATGAGGATTTTGATACACGCCAGCACGAGCGGGCTATCGGCGACAAATTGGATGGCGGTTTGAAGCATCTACCCTTTCCTACCGATCGACTTCTCCCAACACAATATCAATCGTCCCGATGATGGCCACGACGTCGGCAATCAGATGTCCCTGGACCATCTTATCCAGCGCCTGCAAGTTGATGAGCGAGGGCGGCCGCACGCGCACCCGGTAAGGATTCACCGTCCCGTCGCTGACCACGTAATAACCAAGCTCGCCCTTGGGAGCTTCAATTGAGTGGTAAACCTCGCCCACCGGCGGTTTGATGACTTTCCCCACCTTCCCAAAAATCGGACCGGGCGCCAACCGCTCCACGCATTGGCGAATGATGCGCACTGACTGCCGCATTTCCTGCATGCGCACAAGGTATCGGTCATAAGTGTCGCCGCGCTCACCGATGGGGACATCGAATTCCACCTTATCATAGGCCTCATAAGGTTGGGCCTTACGGATATCCCACTTGACACCCGAACCCCGCAGGACGGGCCCCGTGACGCCCAAAGCGATCGCGTCTTCACCTGAAAGAACCCCGATGTTACGCGTCCGGTTAATCCAGATACGGTTCTTGGTAAGCAGTTGCTCGTACTCGTCAACCTTGGGCAGGAAGTAGTCGCAGAACCTCACGACGTCCCTTTCAAAACCATCGTAAAGGTCGTATTGCAGTCCGCCGATCCGGTAGGCGTGAGTGGTAAGGCGGGCCCCGCAGTATTCCTCGAATATTTTCAGAACCTCTTCCCGTTCGCGAAAAGTGTAGAAGACCGGCGTCATTGCGCCGATGTCAAGGGCGTGTGTCCCCAGCCAGATCAGGTGGCTGGCGATACGCTGCAATTCCGCCAGAATCATCCGCGTGTACTGCGCGCGCGGGGGAATCTCCACACCCAGCAGCTTTTCCACCGCCTCCACGTATCCCATGCCGTTGGTCACGGCGGCACAGTAATCCATGCGGTCGACGTAGGGGGTGAACTGAGCGTAGGTGCGGTTCTCCGCGATCTTTTCAACCCCGCGGTGGAGATACCCGATGATGCATTCCGTGCTGTCCACCCGCTCGCCGTCCAACTTCAACCGCACGCGCAGCACTCCATGCGTTGAGGGGTGCTGCGG
>DATJVT010000085.1:0-2617 GCA_035501695.1 Terriglobia bacterium
ACCCCGGCCGACCCGGCCGGCACCTATGGAATTGACGGCCTGGCAATAAATCGGGACGGCAAGGCATCCGTTTACAACCTGGGGCGGATACTCTCCGACCTCTACCTGGTGGAAGGTCTGACTCGATAGCAGCACCACCGAGGAAGGGATTGTTCCCGCACCGATCCTTGCTTCGCAATGCGATCGATTCCATGGCGGTTGGGCTTTCGGTCTTGCTCCTGCACCCCTGCCGGACGCTCCCGCTTCGGAGGTTTCGGGCCGAATTTCCTGCTGGACAAAGGGCTCGGGGAAGACGGATATTGGGCATCAAGGAGGATCCATGAGAGCGAAGAAAGGGATGGTTCAGACGTTGACCGCAATTTTCGTGGCATTTTTGCTGGCGATTGCCGGCTGCACAGTACAAGCTCAGGAAGCTGCACCCCCCGCCCCGGCACAAGCGCCGGCAGCGCCGGCAGCCAGCGGTGCTCCGGGCGCATCCGGCCGGGGGCGCGTAGGAGGCGGAAAGGTGGGTCGCCCGGCCGCGGGCTTTAACATTCCGCAGAGTGACACGCCTTGGTCCTGGGACGTCGTAGCCATGGAAGATGCGGTTCCGGCGAAGGCTTACGCAACTCCAAGACAAGCACGCAAGATCCTGGTGCTCTGCAAAACTGCTGGATTCGTGCACTCTTCGATCCCGCTCGCCGCAGCCGCGATGAAGGAACTCGGCGACCGGACCGGCGCATGGTCAACCAAGATCACTTACGATCCCGCGGAGATCAATGCGCAAAACCTCCAGCCGTACGACTTGGTCTTCCTTGCCAGCACCACCGGCCAATTCCTTGACGATCCGAACAATGAGGAGCTGACGACCGAGCGCCGCCAGGCGCTTTTGAATTTCGTCCGCAGCGGCAAAGGGCTGGCGGGCGTTCACGCGGCGGTCGATTCCTACCACACCAGCCCATCCCCGGGTGGACGCGGGCGCGGGGCCGATGAGTCATTCGTTCCCGCCGGCACATGGCCCGATTACAACAGGATGATCGGCGGTTTCTTCAAGTGGCATTGGTTGTACCCGCAGGTCATCACCGTGAAGATCGATGACCTGAACAGCCCGCTCACCCAGATGTTCCAGGGTCAGGAATTCGTTATTCACGACGAAACCTACACGATGGCCCAGGACTCCTATTCACTCAAGAACGTCCACGAGCTCACCAGCATCGACTATTCAAAGATGAGCCAGGAGGACAAGGATAAGGAACCAGCCGCCTCACGACGCACCGATGGCGATTACGGGTTGAGCTGGATTCGCCGCGAAGGTACCGGCCGCGTCTTCATCGAAGTCCTCGGCCACGACGAACACCTGTATGAGATGCCGGTCTACCTCGAACACTTGCTCGCTGGCACGCAATACGCGCTCGGCGATTTGCCGGCGAACGACGCTCCGACGGAACGGTGAAGTCGCGCTCTGCCTCCCACACGCGCAGATACTCTAATTCTCCGATAAAGCGCGCCACTTGACTTGCGACAGGGAACAGCGAACAGGGGATAGGGAGCAGGGAACAGGGAAGTTCGCCCGCCGGGCAGAGCCCAGGTCAAGCCCTGAGAGTGACTCCGGCATGGGCAGAATGCAAGGGGCGTGGCACTGGCGTCCCCGCCCGTGAAGGGGCAATGGCCGTGGCGGCCATCGCAAAGACCGGCGGGGGGCCAGTTGGCCCGTACCCCTTCATGGCCAAGATGGCCATGCCACGACTCCCATGGCAACGATGGGGCAGCCTCTATCCTGATTGTGTCCCTTCCGGCTTCGGGCCACGCGCCGGCTCATTGTTGAATGTCTCATTGCGCCAGGCGGCTATTTCCGACATCACGAGGAAGCTTATGCGGTCCTGAAAAGCGTTCAGCGCGGCCTCATCGGTGGTGTTTCTTCCACCATAATCCGGCTGGGTCCGGGCCCTGAATCTTTCGTACTCGTTCTTCAGCGCGCTGAGAGTGAAGTACGCCTGGGCCCACTCTTGCCTGTACCGGAAGGCCGCATTGATGGCGGCGGCCAGTGCGCCGATGGCGCCTGGAATCGCCTGCCAGACCGGGTGGCTCGAGAGAGCTTTCGACAGTAAGAGAATCGGGGTGAGAGCTGACCCGGAAAGGGTCACAATCACCAGGATCTGATAGCAGAGGCTGTACTTGGTGGTCTCGCCCTGATAGAACTCGCGATAATCCTCATAGGTCTCCATCACCACTTTGACCCTCTCGGACAAGGTCGTGGGGAGCCCCGCATCAATGGTCTTCCTCTCGGTGCTTTTCGTCTTTCTGCTCATTTGACGCCACCTCGGCCATGGTCGTTTTTTGGAAGGAAGATGCGATTAGACACCGAACCTGGCGATGATGCAAGTTCGGAAATGGACCAGGAGGGTGGCCTTTCTCCTGCCCGCTCGCCGAGCGTCTGCCTCGCTTGGGCGAGGTCGGTGGATCTGGGGAAGGACTGTGGCGCCAGACAGAGCTCCGGGCAAGCCCTGGTTGTGATTCATGCATGGGCATGACCGAACACGGGCAAGTTATCTGTGTCATGGTTGGGTGGTGACTCATTTTGAATTTGTAGGATGAATATATGGAAGCCAAATTGCGTATCGAAAAACCATGCGGTCGT
>DATJVT010000086.1:0-4010 GCA_035501695.1 Terriglobia bacterium
GGTCATCCACCGCGTCCACCTTCTCTTGCGATACGACCTGGTCGACCACCATCCGAACCCTGCTGCCGGCGGGAAAGACCTCCTGGTCACGCCAGTAAACCGCCCGCTCCAGTTTGCCCTCCAACGCAGCCCCCGGCCCGGTCTTATTCAGTTGGACGCGATTATCAAGAATAACCCAAACCACTGCGGTCCGCCCGTCGGAAACCTGCGCAAGAGCGCCGGATAGGGTGGTCCAGCCGATCAGCGCCAGACCAACGCACCTCGTCATCAGCGAAGTTCGCACAAAGCCCTTTCCTCCGTCGAGAATTGCCCAGGTGGTATGGTATCACCTAAAAGGGTGGCGCAGGCACTCCTGCCTGTGCCCCTGGCAGAAATCCTCGACCTGCTGGGGTGAGGGGTAAGGTCTTGGGCGCTGCAGATTAATATCCGATTGTGGGAAAGTGTGTCCGCAATTGGAACGGGATTCCTCCGGTGGGCGCCGGGCGCCGGTGGCTTCGATAGCCTCCCGGACTCCCCGGATTTTGTGCGTGGCCGGATAGTCCAGGATCGCCACCTCACCGGGACGCAAGGTGGGCGCGAACCCCTGCGTTACCCAAGCCAGGAACCTCTCGCCATCCATGGGACCTTCAAAAAGCCCGGGGGCGCACAGCCCGCCGAGGCGAATGCCGGAAATCAGCGTGCGGGTTTCATAGCCTCCGTGCAGGACGTGCGCCCGCAGTCGGGCGCCGCCCAACCCGCGGCCCCGCAGGCGCGTCATCTTGGTGTTATACAGCGCGACATAAATGCTTGCGCATTCGGTTGTAGCGGCGGTCTCAGACCGCCGCCGTCGATCGGAGATCGACGCTACAATCCGGGCGCGCAGAGAGCGCCGCTACGGGCAATGCGCAGGAACTTATGTCGTCCTGTATAGCTCCGCTTTCGTCCACAAAGACCAGACGGGCCGTGCGCTCGGCCGCCAGTTGCTCATGCCAGCGCGCCCTTTTTCCGGCGACGTCGGGCCGTTCTTGTTCGGCGGCGGCCAGAGTTTTTTTAAACTCCCAGCCCAGCCGCCGCAGCCAGGGATCAACCGTGGAGGTAGGGAAGGCACGGTCCATCCGCATTTATGTAAATGCTCTGGAGAGAAGTTCCCGCTGTCAACACCTCACTAATCGGAAGAATCCCTTCCTTCACGGGGCTGCTCAACGGTCCGATGAACCTTCTTCTTCCTCAGCCCGCTGGCTGCAATCTGGCGATCACGTTCTCGCAGCTTTTCCGGAATCTTGAGCTTTTCGGAGAACGGGAGCGACCCCAAGCGTTTTCGCCTTTCCAAGGCTGTCACAACCCCTCCAGATACTTTCGCCTGAAATTCCCCCATTTGGAAGCCAATCCATGGCGATTCAGAATTTCATTCACCGTTTCCGCATCCACAGCCTCCTGTTCGAGGAATTCCACGATGCGGGCAAAATCCTTAACTCGCCCAGTCTCCAGGCCAATCGCCACCAGGTATTCGGCGCCCACTACCCGCGTCCGAACCCCTTCTACTTCAGTTCCCACAGCATTGCCAAGGCTTCCTCTTCCAATGCGTTCCGGGGCGACAAGAACTGAACGGGCCGGTCGCCGATGACTATACTTTCGCCATCCACACGGCAACCATGCCCCGTCAGATAGTCATAAACCTGTGCGAGGCTGAGGAGCGAGCTTCCCGAAGGCATAGGCAGTATCACAAATATGTTAATAACGGCGGTTGCCAGGGGCTCCAGGTAAAAAGTCGCCCCCACCGCCCCTCCGATGGCATATTTGCCGATGACGCCTTCACCCTCCATCCGGTTGATTATTTCCGCCGTAGTCTTCAAAGTTTCCTCGCTCGCAATAGCCGGGTCCCCGGCCCGGCAAAAACCACCTTACGACGGAGTCGCCTCCGATGGCACATGGTTTAGTGTGCCATCTTGTCCTTCTTGAGTTACCGAAAGCTCTCCCGACCTGGAAGGGTGGCCTGTCAAATGGAAGGTCCCAACGCCCATGAATCCCCTCGACGCCCTCCTACTTCCCGGAAACCTCCACGAACGTCGCCCGGATGGCGTTCTTGGCTGCCCGGTCCGGGAAAGGGATGTCAAGCCAGCCGTACGGCACATGGTCGTACACCACCAGCAGCTCGCCGGGGGCTATTTCAATGAAGTCCGTATAATGGGTGCTTCCACCCGCCAACTGTTGGAGATGATTCTCCGCGATCGTGGTGGGCTCGGTCCATTCCTTCCCGTTGCCGTCCAGGCTGAACCTCACGGTCACGGGGGCAGGCCGCCCGGTGGTGAGTGCTAGCATGCCGTTACTCAAGCGTCTAACCCGAGGGGCAACCCCTCGAAAGGGCGCGGCCACGGGCGGCGTCCAACTCTTGCCGTCGTCGGACGACCACGTCAATCCCATGTTTCCATATTCGCCCGCGTTTCCCTGGGGTCCGGTCCGAAAAACGGTCAGCAACCGCCCGTCCGCCAGCCGCACAAGCGCCGCTTCGTTGGGACCCTCCTGACCCATCCAGGGCCAGGGTTTGTCCTCCGGTTCCACGGCCGCCACCACGGAACGTTGCTCCCACGTTTTGCCCATATCGTGTGAGCAGATCAGCACATCCCGGTAGTACTTCGGACGTGCTACGGTCTTGGCTTCCACTACGGCCAGCAGATCGCCGTTCAACCCATGAACGATCGCCCCCCACGCCGTCGCCTCGGGATACTCCGTCAAAAGCCCATCCGCCACCTGCCGGTCAATGGTGTTGGTCGGGCTCATCAGCATCGGCTCCGGGAAGTGCAGGTGCACATCTCTCCATTGTTGAAATTCCATTCCACCCCGAGACCATTTGGTCAAGGTCAGGTAGAAATCATGGTTCTGGCCCGGGGGGTAGCGTTCCAGCCAGCCGTAGAGGTGCCAGATCCGGCCGTCCTGCTCGGCCTCCGTGCTCCAGGCCGCGTCCATATTCGCTCCTGAGCCCATCGTGTAGCGGCGGCTCCAAGTCAGGCCTCTGTCTTTCGAAATGCAGTACGCGCCAAAGTCCCCTTCGGGATTTGCTTCGTCGGGGCTCATGCGCATGGCCACCATGATTTCACCGGTGGGAAACCGGTGGATGGTAGGGAACCAACAATATCGACGCGAACTTGTGATCTCGACTGTCTGCCTGACCTTGACCTCAACTCCCGCCGCCTCGGCTCTTTGCGCTGTAACTCCCCCCGCCAGGAGTAATGCCACGGGCGTTGCCAGAACGGGCAGGTTTGCCAACCATGCTCGGACAAAGTGGTTGAAGTTTCTTTTGCCGACGGTCATCGGTGCCTCCTCCAAGCTCTGCTTCTACCCAGAGGAGCAGTACACTCCTCGGATCAAAACGCGACAGGGGTAGTTTGAGGCTGCTCATCGGAGGATGCAAGCCGCCGTTGCCTCTCTTACAACGATCCGCATGTGGTTTGCACCCCGGATTATCTGCTGCCGCAGCCGGTGGTGCTGGAATTGAGGCGGCGGTCCTCCCAAAAGTTGAGGGTACCAAACCCGCGGAGTTGGAAGACATGCGTTACTTGCTTGTTTCGCCCTACCTCCCAGAGCCATCCTCGGGCGGCGGGTTGGGCGACGGGTTGGGCGACGGGTCGCGACCTGTCCAACGCAATTGACGTCAAATCGAATGCAGGGGCGGCTCGCGAGCCGCCCCTGCGACCTCACGTGATCACCGCGTTGCCGCAGGACTCGCTACCCTCGTTCCTCTCGGTGCCGGCGACACAAGGACTTCTTGTCCTCATGGCCGCCGATCCGAAAATCGGCTTTCCTACCGGTAGTATCTTCGTTGTCAATTTCTGAGCGAAACTGGCAGGATTTATGAAGGCGTTGGTGTCAGGGCTAGTTGGGGAATAAGCACGAGATTTCTGAGCTTGAGGCCGGCAGCGAGGACCTGCTTGCCAAAGGAGGTGAGGTAATACTTGTAATTATGGGGGACTCTCTTGAGGAGGCCGTGTAGTCGCAGGCGTTTGAGAAGACGGGAGATTTGGCCGCTGCTTTTT
>DATJVT010000087.1:0-2917 GCA_035501695.1 Terriglobia bacterium
GCCGCCGCCACCCGCATTCTGGGCGGTGCTGATGGGGGATACGCCCGGCGTCAACTGCAGCAACTGGGTGAAGTTGCGGCCGTTCAGCGGCAGGTCGTTCACCTCGCGCGAGGCCACGGCCGTGCCGAGTTCGGCGGTGGAACTCTCAATATGGGTTGCGGTGGCTGAGACCGTAACCTCCTGCTTGGTGGTGCCCACCGCCAGCGCGAAATTGTGCGTTTGGGTCTGATTAACGTTGAGCGTGAATTTTTCTTCCCGTGCCGTGGTGAAGCCTTCGGCTGTGACCACCAGGGTGTAGACACCGGGGAGAACTTCCGGAAAAACGTAGTTTCCCGTATCGTTGGAGGTGGCGGTTCGCACGGCGCCGGTCGCCGAATTGGTTAAGGCGATGCTGGCCTTGGGGATCACCGCGCCCGTGCTGTCGGTAATCGTCCCATTGATGGCGCCCGTCGAGCCTTGCGCAGCGGCCCGGGGCGAATAAACAACGATGGCGACGCCAACTAACAACACGGCGAGAAAATGGTGCAGCCTCTGATGAGGCGCAACTCGATGTGGCATTTGCTCTGACTCCTTTCTGGAGGAAGGGGTAAGCGCACATCGCCCCTTGCGAAGCGTGACACGCCACCGGAGTTTGGTTACTACCCGACGCAAAGTTTAGCTAGTGGCCCTGAGCCAAAGAGGAGTATTGCCCGACTCTAAATTCTATTAATGACCGGCAAAAATTCTACTAATACCCTACGGGGGCGAACTTACTCCTGAAAAGCTGCCATGTCAAGGACATTTTGTCGCCTGCAAGATTCTCAAAATCTTGGACCCCGGAGCAGTCAATGGCGAGTTTAAGCCTTAGGGTCCTCTCCAATCCTACTCACCTGCGGTCATTTGACAGATCAGAGAATGGGCGCGTTGTCACCCCGAGGTGGATGCCCCTTTTCCTTACCGTATTGATGCAGGGCGGCGAGCTTCGCGGGCGGCACGAGGTCGTCCCACTTCAAGACAGGTTTGATCTCCTCCAGCGCGGACTCGGCTTGCAGGCGCACGGTCACGATCTGTTGCGGGGCCACGGGGAACTGATACTTCGGCCCACCCGGCAGGGCCTTGGGGTTCCGGCCCCGCAGGTCGGTGAGGGCCGCTCCTTGGTGCGGCAGGTTTACGGTGACCTCCGCTGTGCCCGCCCGCCCCGTCCACTCCATCAGGCGCATTTCGATCTGGTTCCCCTCGCGGCGAACCACCGAGAGAATCACATTGTCGGAAGTCTGGACATACGACTTCTCGGGGACCGCGTGCCGCCCGCGCAGGACAACCGGAGGACAGTTATATTCCCATGCCATTTGCGGAATCCGCGCCTGGTCCCACGCCTCCTCCTTGGCGACCAAGGCATAGGAGAGCAGGTGTTTGCCCTTCCCGCTCAGCCAGGGGTTCGGCCATGCATAGTATGTGTCCGTGGCATTCAGCAGGTAAATGATCGGGGTGCGCTCATTGAGTTCCCTTCCGGAAAGCCCGCGGTCGAGCAACGCCACGCCTCCGCCACCCGCCAGGGTGTAGTGAGTCCAACCCACTGCTGGAACAATTCCCTTGGTCCAGCCGGGCAATTCCGGATTGGGCTTGGTCCAGGCACCGTGCGAGAAGCCGCCGGGAATGGCACGCCGGACCTCGTCAACGTCCGCCGCAAGGGGAAACTCCGCCACCACCACGGTGAGGTTAGGGATGTCATTCAATTCGGTTTCAAAGTCGATGCGTGGATAGTCGTTGTAGAACTGCACGACCCGGCGGCACACACCCCCGCCGAAGAACTTGCCGGTGATTTCCACCGTGGTGGCCAATGGGCCGCGCGTGGCGGTGATGGCCGGCTTGGAATCGCTCGAGGAGCCCAACTTGGTGCGTTCCGGGCGCGCAAGCATGAAGTCACCCGCGTCGCCATTTTGCGATTTCGGCTTCTCCGCCACCAACACATTCGCGGCGCCGCCCAGCACTTCCCGGCCCGAGGGTTTGAGCTTCAGGCTGGCGAGCGCTCCCGTGTTGGGATCGATGCGGGCGGTGTAGTGCCTGGTTTCGATTGTGGCCGGCAGATCGATCTTCTGCGCGGCATCAGGCGCCTTAGCTGCCAGCGCCATTCCTGCGATTCCAACCGAGGGCAGGCGCACGCTGCACAGGGTCTTGCCGTTGTTGGTCTGGCTGTCGGCTCCCTCCAGTCCCTTGCCCTGCAGGTCCTCCAAAACCACCGGGTCATGGCGTTCCCAATTAAGCGGATTGAACAAAGCCACGCCCTCACCACCCGGGACGACGGCGCCCAGCGCCTCGTTGTGCACCTTTTCATTCACGCTTTCAACCGCATTCATGCGATCCTGAACGTCCCAGGAAGCCTTACTCTCGAAGACCATTCCTCCCGCCGAGCCCCACAGCGTGTTGCGGTCCATGTTCAGCATCATCATGATCCAAGCTTTATAGAGAGCATCCACCGGGTAGGCGAACTTGGACCCGAGGCTGGCAATCGTGGCGAGTGTCTCTGCCGCCTGGAGGCCATGTTCGTTCTTGCGATACAGCGTCTTGACGCGGGGGCACTCAATCCAGAAGGAATCGAACGTGTACCCGGTCCCTCCCTTCAGAGTCGGGAGCGCGACTTTACCTGCCTGAATGCCGGGCAACACCGCGTCCAGTTATTCCCCGGCGGTAGCGATGCGAACCTTGCTGTGCGGATTCACCTGCTTCCATTGCTCCAGGAACTCCTGCGGATACTCCTTCCGCACCGGCGCCAGGTTGTAATCGCCGTGCCCACCCAGAATGAGGATGGGGAGACCCGGGGGATTGGTCTTGGCCTTCTCCTTTAACTCGTCTTCGAGCTTGTGCAGGTCGTCGGTCGTCACCTTTTCTTTGCTCCCGAAGAGGGGGCCGAAGTCCGAGTAATCCTCGGGGCAAAAGG
>DATJVT010000088.1:0-7640 GCA_035501695.1 Terriglobia bacterium
GCGCGTACTGGACGAGACCCTTTGCCTCTGGGGCATGAAGACCTGCCTGGCAGCCGATGGCTTTCAGGCCCTGACGGCCTTGCGGCAGGCCCGGGAGAAAGGGAGCCCCATCCTGTTGGTCCTCACCGACGCCCACATGCCGGTGATCGATGGCTTTCGTCTGGCCGGGCAAATCAACACCGATCCGCAACTCGCCGGCACGCAGATCATCATGGTGACCTCGGGAGGTCAGCGGGGCGATGCGGCCCGCTGCCGCGATTTGGGAATATCCGCATACATCACCAAGCCGGTCCGGCAGGTCGATTTACTGGAGGCCATGCTCAACGTTCTCGGCTCCAAGGCCCAACCAGCCGGAAAGGCTGAGGTGGTAACGCGCCATTCGTTGCGCGAGAGACGGCGGGGGCTGAAGGTACTGGTCGCCGAGGACAATGTCGTAAACCAACGATTGGCCCAGCACCTACTTCAGGGACGGGGCCACCACGTGACGATCGCCAACAATGGGCTCGAAGCCTGGGAACTTTTTGAGAAGCAGCCCTTTGACCTTGCCCTGGTGGACGTGCAGATGCCCGAAATGGACGGGCTGCAACTTGCCACTGCGATCCGGGAGAAGGAGAAGAGTACGGGGGCGCATTTGCCCATTATCGCCATGACCGCCTATGCGATGAAGGGCGACCGGGAACGCTGCCTGGAAGCGGGGATGGACGATTACGTGGCCAAGCCGGTCAATTCCACCCAGCTTTTTGAGACCATTGACCGGGTGCGGCGCGTCGAACTCAAGGTATCGCAAAACCTGGAGGCAGAGGGCAGGCAGGAAATTCTGGACGAGTCCACTGTGCTGGCGCGATTCGAAGGGGACCGGGAGCTGCTCAGGGAACTTGTAAACCTATTTCTGGAGGACTGCCCCAAGCTATTGGATGGGATCCGCGGAGGGGTGGAACGCGGCGATGCTTCGGGACTGGAACGGGCGGCGCACAAGTTGAAAGGAGCGGTGGCCAATTTCGCCGCGCGCTCCGCCTATGATGCAGCCTTGCGCTTGGAGTCGATAGGACGCGGGGGCCATCTCGAAAAGGCCGCGGAGGCCCTGGAACAACTGGAAGCAGCCCTGGAGGAACTGCGACCCGTACTGCAGGATCTGGGTGATGGGACAAAATCATGAAGATTCTAGTGGCGGAAGACGATCTGGTCACCCGGCGGATGCTGGAAGCCTACCTGGGGAAGTGGGGTTATGAAGTATTGAAGGCTTCCGATGGCCAGCAGGCATGGCAGATCCTCCAGCACGAGCACGCACCCCGCCTCGCCATCCTCGACTGGATGATGCCGGGAATGGACGGAACTTCGGTTTGCCGGGAGGTAAGGAAGCTCAATCTCCAGCCCTACACCTACCTGATTCTCCTCACCACGCGAGGTTTCAAGCAGGACGTCATCGAGGGGCTGGAATCCGGTGCCGACGAATATCTCACCAAGCCCTTTGATCCCTTTGAACTAAAGGCGCGGCTTCGCTCCGGGGTGCGCATCGTGGAACTGCAAGACCGCCTGATTCTGGCGCAAGAGGCCCTCCGCGAACAGGCCATGCGTGACGCGTTGACTGGTCTTCTAAACCGGCGCGCTACGCTGGATCTCTTCCTGGCGGAAATGAGTCGCGCCCGGCGCGAAAAGACGCCACTTTCGCTGATGATGCTCGACATCGACCATTTCAAGCCGGTCAACGACCGGTTCGGACACCTGATGGGCGATGAGGTCTTGTGCGACGTGGCTCGCCGTCTGCGAGTCTCCGCGCGCAACTATGATCTGGTCGGCCGGTTTGGGGGAGAGGAGTTTCTAATCGTCGCGCCGCGCTGCCGCCCCACTGATGCGCTCATTCAAGCCGAGCGACTGCGGGAAGCGGTCTGCTCCCACCCCATAACGCTCAAAGACACTTCCCTTGCGGTCACAATCAGTGTAGGTGTAGCGACCGCTCTCGAACCCGACCAACTGGACATGGAGGCTTTGCTGAATACCGCCGACCAAGCCCTGTACCGCGCCAAGGAAGCAGGTCGGAATCGCGTGGAGGGAGATATCCCGGGGGCAGGTCCGAAGCCGGTTCCAGGATGAGAGGTCGCCTCTCTTGCCCCCGGCGGCCCATCATTGCTCTTCCCTTCTGAGTCTTGCTCCTGCGGGGCCATTGCGGCCATCGTGCCGCGAGGCCTTCATAGAAAAACCCGCTGCTTCCAAAAAAGTCCGCCGGCCTGATCCCGTCTTACGGGAGGGCCGGCGGTTCTGCGGAGGATTGAACGCTGACACGTCAGCACAGGACACACTCTAATGGCGGTACCATCCGTAGCCGTAGTACCCCCGGCCATAGCCCGGTCCAAAATAGAACCCAACGCTGGGTCCCCAACCGTAAGGATAGGCCGGGCCGTAAGGATACGGGGGGGGCGGCGGATAAGGACCACACCCTCCCGGAGGGCAACCCCGGTAACCGGCCGGGGGCCCCTGGCGGGCCGCTCGCTCCGTGGAAACTGAGCGGGCATCGACA
Organism: Terriglobia bacterium; assembly: GCA_035501695.1. Taxonomy (GTDB): domain Bacteria; phylum Acidobacteriota; class Terriglobia; order UBA7540; family UBA7540; genus Bog-366. Next base: position 2,516 of record DATJVT010000088.1, read on the forward strand.
AAGGCTTGCGGCGCTTGCTCGGTCGAAAAGGTAACGGGCTTGGCCAGGCGGAAGGTCAGTTGCGATTCCGGATAGATAATTGTGGGGTGGCCACGGGTGACCAGCACTCCCACGGCTCCGGCCACCAGTCCGGCCCCCGCGCCGATCGCCGCGCCGGTGCCCCAGGCCGCGGCGGCGCCAATGGCCGCACCGGTGGCGGTAGTCGCCGCGATCGCGCCGGCATCACGTCCCTTCGAAGTGGGACCTGTAATGCTGGTGAGGGCGGTCTCGACCGGAACCTGCTGGCCATCGGCCAGAGTCAACGAGTAAAGCGAAACCTGCAAATGGGAAACCCCCGACACGCGCCCGGCTTTCTTCGCGTCCACCACGCGCCCGCCCAAGGCTTGCCCCTGCCGGGCGACGACTAATCCGTCCGCAATCAAAGGTCGCGCCAAGCTGGCGGAAAACCCGTCTCCGGCCTGGTTCTTGTCCGAAGACAGGGTCTGATCCACACGGACCGTCACAAAGGTGCCCGCCGGAATCGTGATCCTCTCGGGTACAAGGCGGGCTGGGGGAGCGGCTTGCGGCGCTGGCGCCTGGGGCTGCTGCTCCTGCTGCTGAGGCGGAGGGGAGAAGCGGTGCCACCCCGGCGTCGCCGGGGCAGGGTCCTGCGGAGCATCGGGGGCAGGCTCTTGCGGGGCTACCGGCGCGGACTCCTGTGCCCAACTCATCGTCGGGCAAACCAGCCATCCCAGCGCCATGCAGATCATCAAATTCCTTGCCCATCTCATTGAGTGCACCATCATAGCTTCTCCCATCCAAGTGACGCATATACGGGGGGCAAGCGCCCTTCCAAACTTCGCCTGAGAATATCCCTTGTCTTATCAAGGCATTATGGGTTTGACGAGGGTGTATCCCGGTCCGTTGGCTGGCCTAATACCACCAAGCCGGTGGATTTCGGCCACTTGGTATCCTGGGACGGGTTCGGATTTTCCTCGCTGCGGTGAGAACGCATCGTAGGAGCGGTTCGCGAACTGGCCCTACGTCTTGACGAATGGCTCGACCTGGACATCCAACTTGCTAATGGTCTGGAAGGAGGTAGCCAATAAGAGGTGGGGTAGCGGTCCCTGTCCCCCGCCAAAGCCGCACTCCGGGAACGGGGCAAGGTCTCGCTTCGGGAATGCGGAGCCCTCCGGCATTGCAAGAAGCGAAGCGACATCCCACCATCCAAAACACCTATCGCAGTTTGGTACCCCGGGCGAAAAGCAGGTGGCGCAGACCGCCGCCGTTGCGGCCTGCGGCTTTTGCGAACCGCAGGCTACCTGGCAAGCCAAGTGGGCAAGTTTGCGGCTTGCGGTGTCGAAGGGACGCGGAACACAATTGCGGTGGGCTCTGCACTTGCTTGTCGCCTTCGCGCCGTGGGGAGGAAAAGACACGGACCACAAATGCGGTGGTCCACGCTACTGACTTGCGGCCCCGTGTGATCTGGAGATCACAGCCGGACGAAGATGCGGTTCTTATAGAGCCAGAAGCAGAGCCCCCAGAGCATTCCCCAAACCACGAGGCCGGTAATGAGTTCCGAGGGCAATTGGCCACACCAACCGAAGAACCCCATGGTGAAGGGCACGGCAATGTGGTGGAACCAACGCGCCCCCTCCGTATTCGCAAACAGGTAGATGAGGAGGGGATTCATCCCGACGATGTTGAAGAACACCGCCCACTTCTTCATTCCCTGGACGTCGATCAGCCAGTAAGAGAAGGCCAGCGCCAGCAGGCACCACCCGCCGCTCACGATTACGAAGGAGCTGGTGCAGATGCGTTTGATAATGGGGTCGACGGGATTCAGGGAATACCCCACCACCACACCGATAAGCCCGGGGATGGCCAACGTCCGGATTTTCTGCCACGGTGTGCGGGTGCTTTTCAGAACCTGCCCGGCCAGCACTCCCCACATGGTGTGCGCCGTGGTGGGTACGGCGTTGAACGCTACCCAGTGGTCGGTGTCGATCTTGCGCATGATCAGCATGTCGAACCACGACCCGAAGTTATGATCGGGCACGAAGGGCTGGTTGAAGCCCGCCACGGGCCACAGCCGGTAGAGCAGTTCGGTGAGGATGAGCAGCCCGAAAGTGAACGAGATCTGCACGCGAGCCGGTTGGCGCATCATCAGGAATGCCACCAGGTAGGTAAAGGAGAGCTGCGCCAGCACGTTCCAAAGCTCAAACGTCAAATGGCCGGGGCCGATGCAATATAGTCCCCAACCAAACAACAGGAGCAGTCCGGAACGCTTCAGCACATGCTGAAAGACCTTCTGCCAACTGTCGCCCCGCTGGAAGCGCTTGCCGATGGCGAAGGGCATGGCCACTCCGACGATGAACATGAAGAAAGGCTGCACCAGGTCCCAACAGCGCAAGCCGTTCCAGGGATGATGGTCCAACTGCCAGCCGATGGCGCTGAGCACGGTCCCATTCAGGGCCGGGGACCTGAGCACCTCATAAACGCCTGTCGCCTCTCCGACGAGCATGAACATTGTGAAGCCGCGAAAGAAATCGAGCGAGAGCAGCCGGTCATCGGCCGCTTTGATGGGCGTGGGAGTCTTTTCCATGGCAATCCACACAGCAAGCACGGGGCGGATCGAAAGTCCGCGGATCGTCCCGGGGTCCCGCCGAAAAGCCCCTGACCTCAAAGACAGGTCTGCGCTTCCTCCTTGATGGTGGCGGGGATTATAACTTGAAAGGGCTCGGGCGTGGCAAGACGTGATTTCTCTGGCTCCGCTCGCTATACCTCAACGCGCCGTAACGAGAGGCAATTCCACGAAGCTCGCGTGGCCGGGCGAGTGGAAAATCAGCTGCGTTGCCTTGCGATAATCCTCGGGCTTGGCCCAGAAGATACTGGGCACGAAGGTCTGGGGATTGCGGTCGTAGAGGGGGAACCAGCTCGACTGAATCTGCACCATGATGCGGTGGCCCGGCAGGAAAACATGATTCATGGTGGGCAAGGCAAAACTGTAAACGAGTGGCTCGCCGGCCGCGATGGGGGTGGGATTTTCCGGGCTCTCCCGGTAGCGGCCTCGGAAGATGTCAGCCGACACCATCAGTTGATAACCGCCCAACTCCGGTTGGGTTGCCACTTCGTCGGGGTGGACATCGATGACCTTGACCACCCAATCGGAGTCCGTACCGCTGGTTGAGGCCACCAGGTTGACCAGCGGCTGCCCGCTGACCTTCATCGGGGCGGTGTAGGCATCGGAGACATACGCCAGAACATCCGGGCGGCCGGATGCTTCCCGCTGATCTTCCACCAGCCAATGCGGCCACGGGTGATCCTGGTCGTAGCCCATGGGCCGGACCGGCCGCGGCACGTAGGGGACGGGCTTGGCGGGGTCGGAAACATACTCGTCGGCTTCCGCCTCGCCGGGTGTGGGCGGAGCAAATCGCAGCTTCAGCCCGGCATGAAGATAGAGCGGCGTGGGGCGGATCGAGCAGCCGCTGGCACACCCGGCCGGCCAGGCGGGGAGGCGACGCCAGGCATTCGTCCCGGTTTCGAAAATCGTTACGGGCGGCGTGTCGGTTGCAGGAGTGCCATCCTTCAGCCAGTGGTTAAGGAAGGGCAGCAGAATCTCCCGCCGGAAATAGAGCCCGGTATCGCTTCCGAAGTGTAGGGGGCCGAGCGAACTGCCGTCGCCGGCCTCTCCCCCATGATTCCAGGGACCCACCACTAGGAACACCTTGTCGTTATTAACGTCCTTGGGTTTAATCGCTTTGTAAACGGCTGTGGCGCCGTAAATATCTTCCTGATCCCAGAAACTGGCCACCAGCATCACCGGTACACTCAGCGGTTGGGCGGCCAAAATGCGGTCCATGGCCTGATCGCGCCAGAACGAATCGTAGCTGGGATGCGCGAGAATCTTGCGCCAGAAGCCTACCTTCTCCAGGCCGTGCCGCCGCCCCAGTTCGCCCGCCGATCCGGCCTCCATGTAGAAGTCATAGTCGTCAAAGTGGTTCGTCCACCACTCCACGCTATTGGAACGCGTCGCCTCCTGATCGTGGATATAGACCATATTCTGCTGCCGGAAGGCGCCATTGTGGAACCAGTCGTCGCCCATCCAGCCATCCACCATCGGATTCATGGGCACGGAGACCTTGAGCGCGGGGTGAGGGTTCACCAGCGCCATCAAAGGCAGAAACCCGTCATAGGAGATGCCAAGGATGCCGACCCGCCCGTTCGATTCCGGAATGTTCTTCACCAGCCAGTCGATAGTGTCGTAGGTGTCAGTGGAATGATCGACCGGAGTGGGATTCTGCGGCCCGTGCAGGGGGCGGGTCATGACATAGTCGCCCTCGGAGCCGTGCTTGCCGCGCACGTCCTGGATGGCGCGGATGTAGCCGCCTTCCAGGATGACCTCCGTGAGATTGTCGTAACCCTGAAGGATCGGGCCAAGATGGGAACTCTCCGCGTGACTCACCATTTTCGATGCGTCGTAAGGAGTGCGCGTCAGGAGGATCGGCGCGTGTTGGGCGCCCTTCGGAACCACGATTACGGTGTGCAGCTTCACCCCGTCCCGCATGGGGATCATCACGTCACGCTTGGTGTAATCAAAGCTCGTCGTTACCGGCTCGAACTTGGCAGGGGTCTCGCTGGGAAAGTCGGGGTACTGGGGCGCAGGAGTCTGAGCTGGCGCGAGAGTGCTGGACCCGAACGCAACCAGCACTGGCGCCAGCAAGGTCAAACCAAGAAAGCGGCCGATCGCCTCCATGCGTGCCCTCCAGGAGCCGGGAGTTGGCCCTATGCATAGTGTCCCTGTAGATGCCACGGCTAGGAGCCCGTCGGAGATAAGGCTCTAAAATCTCACCTTTTTCCGACTCTCGGTCTCCGAGCGTCGGAGGTTGGGCCATGGGCACTGTCCAGGCTGCCGGGAAGATGAGTCTTCCCGGTTGGGCCCGCGCTTTCAGGCACTCTGGGGGCTCCATCCGGAGCGGAAGAGTTTCAGCAGGTTGTGCGTGGTGCAGATCATTTGCCATTCCGCCTGCACTTTCCTCAGTCCTCGCAGCAGGAATCTGCGAAACCCGCGCGCCTCTTTGATCTGTCCAAAGACCGGTTCCACCACCGCCTTGCGCAGTTTATAAACCGCCTGTCCTTCCGCCGT
>DATJVT010000089.1:0-2874 GCA_035501695.1 Terriglobia bacterium
TTTCGCGCTGCGCGATATCGATCTCACCAAGCTCGAATCGCGTCCTCTGCGCGGCCGCCCCTTCGAGTATTTCTTCTATCTCGATTTCCTGGGCCACCTGAGGGACGAGCGTTGCCGGAACGCACTCTCCCACCTGGCCGAGGTGACCAATTTCTTGCGCGTTTTGGGGTGTTATGAAAGAAGTGGCTAATGGCTAGCGCATGTTTGCCACGGCGGCAGGGATGTTTCCCGCTAACGTATTGAAAAGCAAGAAGCGCGGGTGTGTTTCAGCCAGGATTGTAGTGCCAAAGTATTTTATGACAAGGCGAGATTACCTATTGATTTACGGGTTGCTGCTCGTTTATTGTAGTGTCTTAGGAGCTTGCCCTTGTTTCTCCGCTCCGTCAAAGCAGCCAACGGTCGCCACGAGTACCTCCGTCTGGTCGAGTCCTTCCGCGACGGCGATAAGGTCAAACAGCGTATCGTCGCGCATCTGGGACGTAAGGATCTCCTCGCTCCTCACCTGGGAGCCCTCATCCGCCTGCTCCAGGACGAGTCTGCCGCCCCGCGCTGGGTTTCCCTGGACGACATCTCCACTCCGCGTGCCTCCGCGTGGGGACCGATCCTGGTTACCCGACATCTGTTCGAGAAGCTCTCCCTGGGCTCGATCCTGGACGCCCGCCGGCCGCCCTTGCGCCATGGCGAGCCGTTGTCGGAGCGAATCTTTCCCTTGCTGGCTAATCGCCTCACCCGGCCGGGCAGCGAGCACGCGCTGGCGCAGTGGCTGGAAGATTTTTATGTGTGCAATCCCCAAGGGCGCCGTTGGGTACCGGCGTGGAAACAATCGCGTCGCGTGAAGGTGGGGTTCGATCAGTTGAAGCTCTGGTATCGAAGTCTGGACGACCTGCTGGCGGAAAAGCGGCGCATCGAAAAGGAAGTCTATCTGGAGCTGCGAAGCCTGTTCAGCCTCCAGCCCGACCTGGCTTTCTACGACATCACTTCCACGTACTTTGAGGGTGCGGGGCCGGCCCAGTTAGGCCGCTTCGGCTACAGCCGGGACGGCAAGCCGCGGAACCGGCAAGTGGTGATTGGGGTGGTGATGATGGACGGGTGGCCGATCGCCCATCACGTCTTCGCTGGCAATCGTCTGGATCAGACAACCGTGCTAGAAGTGGTCCAGGACTTGAACCAACGGTTTGCGTTGAACCGGGTGGTGTTTGTCGGGGACCGGGGCATGATGACCATCGGCAATGTCGAGCAACTGGGGAAGATGCGCCAGGGTTATCTGGTGGGGCTGCAAAGACGCAATCGCAAGGACACCGCCGAATACATTCAGCAGGCGGAAGCGCGCACCGACTGGCAAGAGTGCCCGTTGGGGATTGCCGCCTCGGAAAAGTCGCTGCCGCCGAGGACCCGGGTGGTCGAGGTGGCTGGCAAAGAACCGGGTGTGCGCGTGTTCGTGGTGCATAGCGAAGAACGAGAAGTTTATGAGCGCGGCATGCGGGAACTCTCGATGGGGCGGGTGCGCAAGGAACTGGAGGCTCTACAGGCCCAGGTGGAGAAGGGCGAATTGAAGGAGCCGGAAAGGATGGGGGCGGCGGCGGCCACCAAACTGCGGCGCAATCACGGGCACCGTTACTTCGACTGGGAGCTGCGCAAGGGCAAATTTCACTTCTTCGAGCATCCGGTGAACCTGAGGCGCGAGAAGGCGCTGGAAGGCAAGTACGTGATCCAAACCGAGGAACGGAATTTAACAGCGGTGGAGGCGGTGACGGCCTACAAGGAGCTCAACGAAGTCGAGCGCGGGTTCTCGCACCTGAAGGATCTGCTGGAACTGCGCCCGGTGTACCATCACAGCGATGAACGAGTGCGGGCTCACGTCTTCGTGGCAGCGCTGGCGCTACTGCTGGATCGCGCCCTGGAAAAGAGCCTGCGAGCGGCGGGCAGCGGCCTCTCTACTCCCTTTGCCTGGCAGGCGCTGGAGATGATCCGCTGCGTGGAGCTCGAAGTGGGCCAGCACCGCAAAATTTGCGTTACGCGCGGCAATCAGCACGTGGCCGAAGTCCTGCGGGCGCTGGGCATCACCCATCTCGATCCGCCACCTCCGCCGGAGGCTCACCCATGGCTCATGTAGTGACCAAACTCAAAAACCGCCTTCGTGATTTCTTGGGGTTACAGGCCACCATGGCAAACATGCGCTAGTCCCTGTTCCCTCTTCCCTCTTTCCTGTTCCCTAGCCCCTCCGCCCAAAGTCCAACCAGATGCGCACATCGCGCAGGTTATTGTCCATATAGCCGATGTCCACCGTATCTCCAAGCGTCCGGAAGAAGGAGTAGGAATCGCTTCCCGCGAGGTACCGCGCCGGGTCTATTCCCAGGGCCGCGGCGCGCGAAACGGTCTGGCCGTCAGCGACCGCGCCGCTGGTGGGGCTGTTGCCGTCCCGCCCATCCGTACCTGCGCTCAAAACCACGCAGGGCTGTCCGGCAATGGACTGGGCGGCGTAAAGCACGTAGGCCTGATTCCTTCCCCCGACTCCTGGTCCTGTGACGCGGCAAGTTACTTCGCCGCCCGCAATCAGGCAAGCCGGGCGCCCCTGGTGCGCCTCGGCCAGCGCTTTGAGCGAGATGAGGTGCGCTTGGGCCACCTGTTGATAGTCCGCGTCCCACGGGTTGGAATCAATCTCCGTTTCAAATCCGAGCTGTTGGCCGGCGTCCTTGGCCGCCTCGACGGCGTTGCGATTCGAGAGCAAGCAAAGGCTATGGGAATTCGTGAAGCGCTTGTCACCAGGCTTGGGGGTCTCCTCGAGGGTGTGCTCGAGGAAGTGCTTGCGAATGCTCGGTGGGAAGTGGGGCACCAGCCCGCTTTGTTCCGCCAAAGCGTAAGCCTGCTCCGCCG
>DATJVT010000090.1:0-2693 GCA_035501695.1 Terriglobia bacterium
AGCTTTTCGCCACCGCTGGCGCGCACCTCCTTGCGCGGGTTACCGGAAGAACCCGCCTGATCCTCCGTGGATCCCCCTTTTGGGGAGTCGTCCGGCTGCCCGGACTGTGGGACGGGAGACGCTGTCATCCAGGGCAGGCACAGGAACACAGCCGCGCCCACGGTCACCAGGGAAAACAGGCAACCTTGCACACGCCTCCGGCTTGACTGGCTCTTGGATTTCATGTGGCTCTGGTTGGGACGCGGAGAAGGCCGGCGCGAATGCTCCTTGAGACTAACTGAGTCGATCGCCAGGTGGGCCGCGAGAAGCGAACTCGAGAGGGCTTCAGGGCGTTTCCAGGGGGCGCATTATACCATGCCCAAAACCTGTAGAGGCCGTCCCATTCAACTATGAAAAGATCGCGCCGAGCATTTACAAGATGCAGCCCCGGGAGGACGTGAAGCCCGGCGAACGAACCCTTTTGGAGTGCGGGAGCTCGCTCCCGCTTTCTTTCGTCAGTTCATACGCCCCGGTATGAAACGACGTACCGGAGCGGCTCGCTCCCGCTTTCTCCCGTCAGCTCACACGGCCCGGTATCGAGCGACGGAGGAAGGCGGGAGCTGCTGCTCCCGCACTCCAAATGAAGTCGCGTTATTGGCGGCAATTACGCAGTCAGTCGTATGAGGAGTTTTGACAGATGGAGGCGGTCAGGCTGCGCTCGCTGGCCAGCCGCCGCAAAGCTCCCGGCCTTTGCGGAAAAAAACTACTGGACCAGCCTGTTCAACGCCGCGACCAATCCCACCAGGCCGAGGGCATAGAGGAAAGCGAGCGTTGCCAGCCTGACCGCCAGATGTGGACAATCTTCCTGTTCCATATCGCCAAGGTGGACCGGAAACTCCCTTGATGCAATAGCACGCCGGTACTACCCCCCCGGGCCTTGGCAAACCTCTTGCCGCGATTGTAGGGCCGAACCGCGTTCGGCCCGGCCGTACGCCGCCCGGCCCTCTGGAGTTTCTACATTTTCGGCGCACCCCGGCGGCACCGCCGTTAAACGGCCAAGTGGAGTTGTTGGTGGCCCTGGAGCGAGGATTGCGGCCGGACGTACACGGGTAACCGCTGGGCGAATATCCAGGAGCTATTTCCCCGAAGCCCGTCTGCGGAGTCTGGATGGGACCTCCGAGCGGTTGACCGACTAATCAGCGGGGATTGACTTCCGAGTGGCCGACACGACCGGGACGCTTAGGGCGTTACATGGCCAATTGAGCGGACGGGTCGCCAGGGTGACAGGAGTATGATGAGCATCTTTGGGGGAGGAATCCGGGGATGCGATGTACGTTGGCGTTACGCGGCTTCGATCATCGCTCCTCAGTAAGGTCCTATTCGTTTCGCTCCTGCTGCTGCGGCAACCCTGCCTTCGAGCAAGTTCCGACGGAATGAAGCGTGGCTTGCAAAGCAGCGAACCAGCTTACAACAGGAGAACCGATCGGCAGCCCATCCGTCTCCTGACGGGCGCAAAGCCGCGGACATGGGAAAGCATGACCGCGCTACTCCACTCCGGCGAATCCCGCCATGCTGGACCACTTCCGGCCGGCTGGCGCAAGGCCTTTACGATTATTCCCGCCTTTTCAAGAAGCTGGGCGTTCTCGCTCCGAACCCGGATGATGTAGCCGCGGTGCTGGCAGCAAAGTGCCCTTGCGCTGACGAATCTCGCACGCTAGGATAGTATGTTATGAAAACCATAGCCTTGGGCGCGCGCTACGATGGCAACAAGATTGAGTTGGACGAACCTTATCCGTTGCCAGAAAACGCTCGCTTGGTGGTGATCGTGCTTCCCCATGACGACGAGCGTCAGGATTGGTTGCGGCTATCCGTTCAACAACTGGCGCGGGCCTACAACGATAACGAACCTGAATACACCGAGGCCGACCTCCGCAAATGAACGAAGGCGACATCGTCCTCGCTCCCGTTCCTCAAGCTGATGGCCGCATCAAGATTCGTCCCGCCGTTCTGCTTCGCCGCCTCCCACCGTTTGGCGATTGGCTCGTGTGCGGCGTCAGCACCCAAATCCACCAGCGCGTCGCCGATTTCGACGAACTGATAGCGCCCGGCGATCCCGATTTTGTGAATACCGGCCTTAAGGCGACATCCATCGTCCGCCTGGGATTCCTCGGCGTATTGCCGCAAACCTCCATGCCGGGAATCATCGGCTCAATGTCCCGCGAGCGTCACCAGCGTCTTTTGGTCAATCTCTGCCGCCACTTGAGCAAGTAGCCCGAACTTCGCGCCGGGCCACGAATCCGTAGCGCGGTCATGCGGTTCAATGTCCGCGAGGTATCTGGGGAGTTTGCGTGATTGCGGGGGGGAAGGAAAGGTTGGTTCCCCTCCGACTGATGATTTCGGTGCCCTTTTATCCCAGTGCTGACACTGAAGATCAGGTGCACATACAACTGGGAAAGGGATTGAGGCATGGGGGAAGACCTAGGTGGCCCCTTCAGGCCTGCGATTGAGGATTGGGGCCGACCATCACCCAGGCCGTTGGCCCATAAGCGCTAAGATAAGGACCGTCAGCCCCCAGCCCGCGTAGCGGGCGCTATCATGTAGCCCACGGCGAAACAGCCGTGGGACACGGAAGGCATGCTCGCTTCCTCAGCCCCGGTAGGGGCGGCATCCGGGAAACGCCAGGCAAAATATGCGCGTATGCCGCCTCGGGTCTC
>DATJVT010000091.1:0-10709 GCA_035501695.1 Terriglobia bacterium
TAGCTTTGTAGCACCAGGGCCATTGCCATGGCGGTGAGAGTTCCGAATAACGAAAGCACCAGGACCAGTTCCAGGAGGGTCCCGCCAGCGTCGGATGGGTCCAGGGGGACGTATCTCAATTCCGACCCTCTGTTTGTCGAGATCCTACCCTCGCGCTGTTTTCTTCTCGCCCACATTGAGCAATATCCCTAGGGTGCTGTCAGGGTCTGGAACTGGACGACAGGCGCCAGCCCGCCGGTGAGACTCACCGGCTTACCTGCGAGAATGGTTTTCCGTCCGTTGCTGGCCGTCACGGAGATGTTCCATCGGATCGAGTAAAGCTGCCCCGAAGGGTCGGCCAGTTGAGTTGAGAATCCCACCGGGGCCGCCTGCGAAAAGTCGATGAGCCCCGAGGGGGTCAGTGGGTTCCCGCAACTTGTTCCCGGCTGCCCGGGGCAGGCTACTTCCACGGTGTTTCCATCCAGATCCTTGAAACTCCCCGAAGGGACGGAGATGTTTTCTCGAATCTGATCGAGTTCCTTTTGTGCCAGCCGGCCCGTTTCGCCGGTCACCGTCGTCAGCTTGGCCACATTCTCTTCGAAGGGGAAAAGCACAACCAATCCCAGGAGTGCAAAAGCCAGGAGGGTCTGTGCTACTAGGGTCTCGATCAGGGAAAGTCCGGCTTCAGGGTGAATCCGGCGTGCGGCAGGCGCAACCTCTTTGATCCTTGAACCTTGTTGTCGGGCGGATGTGGAATGGATAGAATGGAGTCCGCCCGTTCCCCCAAGAGCGGGAGAAAGGTCGAAATTCCAGTTCCGATGCCTCAAGATACGTCTCGCGCGGAAGGCTCTGTTGCATGCCCTGGTTGTGGCACGGTTCAAAATCGAGCGCATGCGACCTGCACACTCTGCGGCCTTGCGCTCACGGCCCCGGGCATGGTTTACCGGCGGCAGGCGGATGGCACCTGGACTGCGCTGAAGGATTTCGATCTGTCTTCGGCTTTCCCTACGCCCAAGGAACCACGCCGGGGAATCTTCTCGCGCCGTGGATTGGTGCTGATCGGACTGCTCGGTCTGTTTCTGACAATCTCCTCGGTCTGGGCGTGGCGCGAGCGCCGGAGCGGCGCCTCGGCGGAAGCTCTGGCAATCTTGGAATACCTTTCGCATCCTTTGGGGACCATCGTACCGCAGTTCCAATTGCAGTTCCAACATGGGGACGACGGATCGTTGCGGGTTGCCGGCCAGTGCAACCTGCCCCCGGCAAGCCAATTGGAAGTTCGCGTCTTCGCGGAGGATACGGTGGTGGCCATCGATTACCCGGTGATCGTCACTGAGGGGCGGTTCGAAACCCGCCCGCTCCTCGATCGAGGCAGGCCCTTTACACCGGGGACCTTCCGGCTGCAGGTGGGCGCCACATTCGCCGGCCGTTGGCAGCCCCCATCCGTTCTGCTGGTGGTCGGGAGCCTGGGGCAGAGATTGCAGGGACCTCTGGTGAGTAAGCAAGGAGATTCCACGGGAGCCACGCTCACATATACTGAAACCTTCACTGTCAATTGATAAGCGGAAACCGATGAATGGGGAGGCGCCGGACGCCGTCGGCCCCTCCCGAGCGACCTTGGTGAATTCGTCCGGGGAAACCAAGGAACCTCTTATTGAAGTGTTCCTGGATTCTTCCAGGCTTTGCTGATCTGGCTCCCAGCCGAATCCCCCCTGCCGGGAACTTCTCCTCCCCGGGGAAGGGCAGGCGAGGAACAATGAGGGCAGACCTGCCAGGACGCTTCCATGGTCTCGCCGCACGAGTAGCAGGTTGGCTTGGGCTTGGTTTTGCAGTGCTGGCATTTCCTGCTCTTGCCGGAGAGTGGTTTCCCGCATTTCGGGCAGGAATCCTGTCCTTCGTCCACCCATTGGATGACGCGCATGACTTCTTCCGGGGTGGTGTTCCCCTCCCGGATCTTGTTGCGGGCCGCTTCCAGCAATGGAACCACCCCGCTCTTTACCGCAGCTTGCCGGATCACCGATTCGGATGAACGAGCGTTGATTGCGTCGCGCACCGCAGGGGTCATTCGCAACATCTCGTAAATCCCGATCCTTCCCTTAAACCCCGTGCCGTGACAGGCCCTGCATCCTTTCCCGCGAGTAAATGTAAATGCCGGGTCGTCCCAACCCAATCGGGATAGGACACGGGGATCGGGAGAATACTGCTCCCGGCAGACGTCGCAGGTTACGCGCACCAACCGCTGCGCAACCACGAGTGTGATGGAAGAGGTCACTACAAACGGATCAATTCCGAGGTCGAGCAACCGCAGGACAGTCGCCACAGAGTTGTTCGTATGCAGGGTGGTCAGGACAAGGTGTCCGGTCATGGCCGCATGGAAGGCGATCTCCGCAGTCTCATGGTCGCGAACCTCCCCCACCAGGATCGTGTCCGGGTCCTGGCGCAGGATGGAGCGCAAACAAGTTGCGAAGGTGAGTCCGGCTTTGGGGTTGATTTGTACCTGGTTGGCTCCCGCCAACTGGTATTCAATAGGATCCTCAACCGTCACGATATTGACTTCCTTGGATCGCTTGTAATTGAGGAGCGAATACAAACTGGTAGTTTTCCCGCTTCCGGTCGGGCCGGTGACGATGATCATCCCCTGCGGTTGCTTTACGGATTCCAGGACGGCAGGGAGTTCTTCGTGGGGAATTCCCAACTGTTCCGGCTTGGGGATTCCATCCGCGGAACCCAACAGGCGGATTACGACCTTCTCGCCGTATTGCGTGGGCAAGGTGGAAACACGTAGATCGGTGACCCGGTTTTCAGAGCGCACCTTGAAGCGGCCGTCTTGCGGGACGCGCCTTTCCGTGATGTCCAGCTTACTCAGCACTTTCAATCGCGATATCAGCCCTGCTTGTACGCGGGCAGGAGCTTCGGGAAGGCGCAAATAGTCCCTGAGGACTCCGTCCACCCGCAGGCGAATGATGATTTCGTGCTCGGCGGGCTCAATGTGGACGTCACTGGCACTTTCATGAAGGGCATCAGCCAGGACCTTGTTTACGAACTTGATGATGGGCGGCGTGTTCGAACTCTCCAGGGTGGCCGTTTCATCCAAGTCGACATCCTCACGCACGGTCAGGATCTGGACTCTCGACATTTCTCCGGCCCGATCAATGATGTCCAGTGCCGTCTCGTTGGCGAAGTACTTTTCCACCGCTTCCAGGATCTGCGAACGCAAGCCCACGAGAGGAAGGACCTTGCTCCCCGTAAAGAACTCGACGGCTTGAACCGAAGCGAGGTTGGAGGGGTCAACGAAGGCTACGTGCAGTTGTCGTCCGCGGACCGCCACAGGGATGCACTCATGCCGGCGGGCCAGTGTTTCTGTAATCCGATGCGCCACCTCGCCCTCGACCTCAAGGGGGCCAACCCCTGCAAAAGGAATTCGCAGGCGTCGCGAGAAGGAATCTGCTAGCCAGGCCTCGGTGATTTTGTTTTCGGCCAGGAGGATCTTCCAGAGCGGCACCCCACGGGTTCGGGCAAGATCAGAGAAGTTTTCTGCTTCTTCCACCGTGAGTATTCCGGATTTTATTAGTTCGGCTCGAATGGGCGTTACCTCGACACAAAAATTTGTTTGGCGGTTTCAAAACCGGGGGTCGCGCGATCTGCGCTGATGATTCGAATTTGAAGGGTCCCCGGGCCCATTGCGACTCCCCTCGCCTTTTAATATGAACGGAATTTAATTCATTGTGCGATTCTTGTAAATGCTACCAAAGTACTAGTACGAAGGGTTAGCGGCAAGACTCAGACAAATTGACACTGCACGTGATTTCCCTGAATCAACCCCTCAGCTCTCCGACGAGCTTTTGTCCATGCCCCAAGTCCTTTGGCCGGAGTCCTACGCGGGCTCGAAGGACGCGGCAATCGGGCGGATCCTAAATCGCCCATGGCTGTTTTGCCGCTTCGCATAGTAAACTGTTCTGCCCTGCTGCGCGTCGCGCGCGGCGCGCAGAAGTCGTAAGTGTCTGGCGTTCGCGTTAGGGGGAAGCCAGTGGACCCGCTAGGGGCTTTCGGCGGTCAAACCAACGGCCCGAGGACGTTCCGCATCCAAGCCTTGTGCCGCTGAGCCTTGCCCGGCCTGCTAATCTGGCGAGCATATCTAGCCCGGTAATTATAGATGCCCCGGTACGTCGACAAGTTGCAAGAATTCCAGCTGGACACCGGCCAGGCGAGGATTGTTTTCAAGGGGAGAGCCGGCCGCGGAATCTTGGTGGAAAACGCTTGGTGCTATTCTGGGCGGGGTTTTGTTTTGTCCTCGCAGGCTCGTGGTGAAAAACTCTATATGGTTACGGGGAGGTCCAGTCGATCATGCTGAAGAAGACGGTGCAGGGGTTGATGGCGCTGACGGCTACAGTGTTGATTACGGTGGGGGCACAGGCCCGTGACATTAGATTTGACGTTTTCGCACTGGGTGGGGCTTCAACCCTATTTGATGTGGAGCGATTCGATTCCGCCGGCAGGCTCTACGATGCGCGCTATCAATACGGTCCCAAGTTCACCATTGGAGTCGCGGTCCCCTACGGCAAGCTTCTCAGCATTGAAACGGCGTATTCGGGTGGACCGAACAACCTGTTTCTTACAAATCTCAATGTATTTCCGCATGCACCGGTGGAGTACCCGGTAAACATCCACATGGGGACTTTGAGTGCCGTGTTCCACGCTCCTTTCACTTTTCACCATTGGCGGCCTTATGCAGAAGGTGGAATCGAGTACGACCGTTTCAGTCCCACCACCGAGGCAATTCAGACGGCTAAGAACGTGGGATTCGGCCCTATCAACACCGCCAACCTTACCTACAATAATAAATTTGGGGTGAACGTAGGGCTTGGTTTGGACCGAAAGATCATGAAGCGGCTCACTTTCCGAATTGACTTGCGCGATCACATTACCGGGTCACCTGCCTATGGCCTTCCACCTGAGGCAACACTGGACAGCGCTGCAACCTTCCCGGTGAGCGGACACGCCAACAACGTTCAGTACACGGCCGGATTCCTCGTACATCTGGGAAAGCTCTGAGTTCTCCGCACTGCCCCACGAGGTGCCGGGAGCGTACAAGGGCGCGGGGGCGGTGTCTCCCCCTGCTTGCCACTTATGGTATCCTGAGCCCTTGGAGCGCAACAGTTTGTAGGATTGCCCCGTTCTTGGGAAGAGGTAACCACGAGCAAATCTCCTTCGTCATACTAAAGTGTTGACAGGTAACCCAGGGGAAGGGAAGTTTCGGGGAAAGAGTAGAGTGGTGGCAAGTGCTGCATGAAGACCGAGGACTTGAACTCGGCCATCCCTGATTACTCCTCTTACGAGGGCAGAAAACCGCAGAGGTTTTTGGGTTGAGCCGGAAGCAAGGCGCAATCGGCCGCAGGTAGGGACCTTTCCTGCAAACCACGCGTTCAGTGGACGCTTGTCCGCATTCCTCAGCACCTTCAGAGGCGATGGATTATGAATTTAGAAAAGCCCGATACCCTCGAGCAACATGACTTGCAAGAAACCATGCCATCTTATCAAGTGAGGCAGGATCGTCCTCCTGAGGAGCCTAAGAAGCGCGGTTGGCTTTGGCTGGTGATGCTGGTCCTGGTAGGGTTAGGGGTATACTTTTTCTATTTCCGTTCACATTCAGGCCCTGCCCAGGGAGCCAGTGACACTGCCCAATCGGCAGGCGGGAAGCCCGGAAGAGGCGGTGGTGCCGTTCCCGTAGTCAGCGCGACGGCGCGCAAGGGTGACATTGGCGTTTACTTTAACGGCCTGGGCGCGGTCACCCCGGTTTACACCGTGACCGTGCAAAGTCAAATCCCCGGTTACCTGATGCAGGTCCTCTACAAAGAAGGTCAAATGGTTAATAAAGGGGACCCGCTCGTGGAAATCGACCCCCGTCCCTACCAGGTCATGCTGGAGAATGCCGAAGCAGGACTGCTGAGAGACCAGGCCAACCTGGACAATGCCAAGGTCGATTTGAAGCGCTATCAAACGCTGGTCCCACTGCATGCCGTGCCCGAACAGCAACTGGCAACCCAAGAGGCTTTGGTGAAGGCTGACGAAGGAACCGTCAAGACCGACCAGGCACAAATTGACACGGCTAAACTCGATCTGGTCTATTGCCATATCACTGCCCCCATTACGGGCCGCGTGGGCTTGCGCCTGGTCGATCCCGGGAATTACGTGACACCCGGCCAAGCCGCGGGGTTGGTGGTCATTACCCAAATCCAACCGATTACCGTGATTTTCACCTTACCGGAAGATCAACTCCCTCCGATTATGGAGCGGATCCATGCCGGAGCCCGCCTCAAGGTCGAAGCTTACGACCGGGCGATAACCCATAAGATTGCGGAAGGCGTGCTGGAGACCATCGACAACCAGATCGATCCCACCACGGGAACCGTGAAGCTGCGCGCGACCTTCGACAACCGCGATGGGAGCCTGTTTCCCAACCAGTTCGTGAATGCGCGATTACTGGTGGAGCAAAAGGTCGGCGTAACCCTGATTCCCACGGCTGCCGTGCAACGGAACACACAGCGCACTTATGCCTATCTGGTGAAGCCTGATTCTACCGTAACCGTAAGGACCATCACCATTGGCACGTCCGAAGGTGATGATTCCGAGGTGACTTCGGGACTGGTTCCCGGCGATGTGGTCGTCATGACCGGCGTGGACAGGCTGCAGGAAGGAACCAAGGTCCGGACGCAAACGGCGGCCGGCAAGCCCGCGCCGCGATAGAAGTGGCAAGCGACGCTCGGGGCCATGGCTGGAGGGCTGCGGAAAATTCTAATGTTCTGCCATGGTCTTGCGACGGGCGGAATCCTGCCTGCGGGCGTCACTCCATCTGAAAGGAATTCATGAGTCCGTCACGGATTTTTATCCTCCGTCCGATAGCGACATCGCTACTGATGGTGGCCATTATGCTGGCCGGCGCGGTCGGGTTCAGGCAACTGCCGGTTTCCGCCTTGCCCGAGGTTGATTACCCGACCATTCAGGTCATCACCTTTTATCCTGGCGCCAGCCCGGACGTCATGGCCTCCTCCGTCACGGCCCCGCTGGAGCGTCAGTTCGGCCAGGTGCCGGGGCTCCAGCAGATGACCTCGACGAGCTCGAACGGCAGCTCCATCATCACTTTACAGTTCAACCTCAGTCTCAACATCGACGTGGCGGAGCAGGAAGTGCAGGCATCGATCAATGCCGCGGGAACCTATCTGCCCCCCGACCTTCCCACTCCGCCGATTTACAGCAAAAGCAACCCCGCCGATGCCCCGGTACTTACCCTGGCGCTCAGCTCCGACACCCTGCCCCTGCCCAAGGTCGAAGACCTCGCGGATACTCGCCTGGCGCCGAAGATCTCCCAGTTGCCGGGAGTGGGATTGGTCAGCATCAGCGGCGGTCAGAAGCCCGCCGTGCGGATTCGCGCCAATCCCACGCAACTCGCCTTCCACGGCTTAAACCTCGAGGATGTGCGCAGCGCCATCGTGGCGGCTAATGTGGACCAGGCCAAGGGTAGCTTTGACGGCCCCCACCAGAATTACCAGATTGGGGCAAATGACCAGTTGCTTTCAAGCGCCGACTACCAGCCGCTGATTGTGGCTTACCGGAACGGGGCGCCCGTGAAACTTACCGATGTGGCGACGGTGGAAGACGATGTGGAGAACATCCGTCAGGCCGCCTGGATGAACGAGACCCCCGCGGTTATCGTGAACATCCAGCGCCAACCGGGCGCCAATGTCATCGCCGTGGTGGACCGGATCAAGGTGCTGCTCGATCAGTTGATGAGGTCGCTGCCCTCCTCCGTAAAGGTCAGCATCCTGACCGACCGGACCACCACCATTCGCGCTTCTGTTCACGACGTTGAATTCGAGCTGATGCTGACCGTGGCGTTAGTGGTCATGGTCATTTTCCTGTTCCTGCGGAATCTCGCGGCTACGGTCATCCCCAGTATTGCCGTGCCCTTGTCGCTGGTGGGAACCTTCGGCGTGATGTACCTGCTGGGTTACAGCTTGAATAATCTGAGCCTTATGGCGTTGACCATTTCCACGGGATTTGTGGTGGACGATGCCATCGTGATGATCGAAAACATCACCCGGTACATTGAGGAGGGCGAGCCGCCCCTTCAGGCAGCGCTCAAAGGCTCGGCACAGATCGGTTTCACGATCGTATCGCTGACCTTCTCCTTGATTGCCGTGCTGATTCCACTTTTATTCATGGGTGACATTGTCGGGCGGCTCTTCCGCGAGTTCGCCGTCACCCTGGCGGTCACGATTCTGGTATCCGCAATCGTATCTTTGACGCTGACCCCGATGATGTGCTCCAAGCTGCTCAAGCACGCGCCGGAAGCCCAGCAGACGCGTTTCTACCGAATCACGGAGAAGGGCTGGAAAGCCATCATTTCGTTTTACGACCGGACCCTTCAGGTGGTCCTGCGTCATCAAACCATTACGCTGCTGGTCGCCGCGGCCACCCTGGTCCTCACCGTACTGCTCTACATTTATGTTCCGAAAGGATTCTTCCCAATTCAGGATACCGGCGTCATCCAGGGTATTTCGGAAGGGGCGGAGACGGTGTCTTTCCCTGAAATGTCCCGGTTGCAGCAGGAATTGGGCACGATCATTCTTCGGGACCCCGCCGTTGAGAGCCTGTCTTCCTTCATCGGCATTGATGGAACCAACACCACGCTGAATAGCGGGCGCATCCTCATCAATTTGAAACCTCTTGAGGAGCGCAATATTACGGCGAGCGAGGTGATCCGGCGCTTGCAGCCGGAACTGGCGAGCGTGGCGGGGATCACCCTGTTTATGCAGCCGGTGCAGGACATCACTGTGGAAGATCGCGTCAGCCGCACGCAGTTCCAGTACACCCTGGAAGACCCCAATCCGGATGAGCTGTATGCATTTGCCCCACGCATGGTGGAGAGACTCCGCGAGTCACCTTTGTTGCACGATGTGGCCAGCGACCAGGAGGTGGGCGGCCTTTGCAGCCGGTTGGTGTTCGACCGGAACACCGCCTACCGGTTTGGCATCTCCCCCTCGACTATCGATCAAACTCTCTACGACGCCTACGGGCAGCGTCAAGTGTCTACGATTTATACGCAATTGAATCAGTATCACGTGGTGTTGGAGGTGGATCCGAAATACCGCCAGAAGCCCCTCAACCTGCGTGACCTGTTTATTCGCACCAACGCCGCCAGTTCCGGGGCGGGCTCCTCGGGATTGGTTTCGGGGGGATCGGCGGCCTCGCAATTGTACGGGCCCACGAGTTCGTTGACGGCGGCAAACACCAGCCTTTCCAATTCCACCTCTGCCGCCGGCGCGTCCACGACCATCCCCTCCGATAGTGTCTTCGGCGGCGGGCAGATTGCCTCCACATCGCAGTTCCCCAATGGCGGTCAAGTGCCCCTGGCGGCCTTCACGCATATGGAGGAAACCAACGTTCCGTTGACCGTGAACCATCAGGGCCAATTCCCCGTGGTCACACTCTCCTTCAATCTTGCGCGCGGAGCTTCCCTGGGAGATGCCATTGAGGCTGTCAATAAAATCAAGAATGAAAGCAATATGCCGCCCTCCATACAGGCGGCGTTTCAGGGAACTGCGGCATCGTTCCTCGCATCGCTCTCCAATGAGCCGGTCCTGATTCTGGCCGCTCTGGTGACGGTTTACATCGTGCTGGGAGTCTTGTATGAGAGCTACATTCACCCCATCACGATTCTCTCAACGCTGCCCTCCGCCGGCGTGGGCGCCCTGCTTTCGCTCCTGATCTGCCGGATTGACTTCAGCGTGATTGCCCTCATCGGTCTGGTCCTGCTCATCGGAATTGTCAAGAAGAACGGCATCATGATGATCGATTTCGCCCTGGAGGCGGAGCGCAAGGAAGGCATGACGCCGGTCAATGCCATTTATCAGGCCTGCTTGTTGCGGTTCCGCCCCATCATGATGACCACGATGGCGGCACTGTTGGGCGGCGTTCCGCTGGCCCTGGGCACGGGGATGGGTTCGGAATTACGCCGCCCCCTGGGAATCACCATGGTGGGCGGACTGCTGCTCAGCCAGTTGCTGACCCTTTATACGACGCCGGTCATCTACCTTTGGTTTGACCGCCTGGCGGTACGGTTCTCGCGTGGCCGCAGGGGGCAGGAACTGGCCCCGGCGGAGTAGTGCCATTTGAAATGCGTTCAGTTTAGGTACAGATGAATATTTCTGAGCCATTCATCCGGCGCCCTGTCGCCACCGCCCTCTTGGTCATTGCCGTGTTTTTGGCCGGCGCCGTGGCATTTCGTCTGTTGCCAGTGTCACCCTTGCCGCAGGTGGATTTTCCCACCATCAATGTTTCCGCCGGCTTGCCGGGGGCGAGTCCTGAGATCATGGCCTCTTCTGTGGCTACCCCGCTGGAGCGCCAATTCGGGCGCATTGCGGCGGTTAGCGAAATGACCTCTTCCAGCTCCCTGGGGTCTGCCAACGTCACACTGCAATTCAATTTAGACCGGAATATCGACGCCGCGGCACGCGACGTTCAGGCGGCCATCAATGCCGCCCGTGGATACCTCCCTTCCAATCTTCCCAATAACCCAACCTATCGGAAGATAAACCCTGCCGACTCCCCGATTCTCATCATTGCGCTGACTTCCGACATCCTCTCCAAAACCCAAATTTACAATTATGCCTCCACCATCATGGCTCAGAAGTTGTCGCAGGTGAGCGGGGTGGGGCAGGTATTTGCCGGAGGTG
>DATJVT010000092.1:0-6454 GCA_035501695.1 Terriglobia bacterium
AATGCTGAACGTAGCGCGGCCGTCCCGGCCGCTGGTCCCAGGGGCGTTCCGCCCCCCCATGGCTGGGGCAAGATGCCCACGCCTTGAGGGTCTACATTTTACAATGATAGTTCCGCGCGAAGCCGACTTACTGGCAAATGACTGACTCTCCGAACATCCCAAGCCGGAAAGTGGCCCAGCTATTAGAATAGATTCTTGCGCGTCATCGCTACCTGATGTTGACTGCGCGGAGCGATGAATTCCTCAGTGTCTCAGTGCCTCAGTGGTTTAGGGAACAAACTCCTGAGGCATTGAGGCGCACAGAGACGGTTCCTGCCATATGACACCCTAAAGGTCGGTCCCCAATTGTCGCAAAACGGCCATTAGGCCGGGTCCCCTCAAAATGCATAAACACGACGGCTTGAGCAAGATGCCCACGCTACAACGGGCGGGACGCCCGCGCTAGAGGCATGGGGATCACGGTATTTGGCGAATCTCTACAGGCCAGGGGAGGCACGCTACACATGGGTGTCATGCCGGTACCGTTTCACGGGATTGGACTTTGTTCTGGAAACGGGACGGGAGTGATAAGGGGAGGGGAAGGCGGACCCATTTGCCGGTGCCGGTCAATCCAGTAAGCCCAGGCAACCAGGAGCCACAGGCTGAGGCCCGCCCAGGCCACGGCGCGCTCGCTGGGCGGGGGAGGTCCGAAAACGTTGAGGAAGTAGAAGAAGAGCAGCAGAACGACAAAGGTCCGGAAAGCCACGGCTCCGGTGTGGTCGCGCGGGTGAGTCGACCTCGCATAGCGGAACACCCCGAAGAGAAAGACCGTCATCTCCACCACCACGGTCCAAAAACGCGAATTCCAAAGACCCAGGCCGATATGCCGGGATCCGCCGGGATAAAGCGGCAGGTCCGGCTGGTGGGTGAGCGCGTCAAGCACCCAATGGCTCATCAGCACAAACCAGAGGCAGATTGCTCCCCGGGAATCCTGCCTCACCAAACGGTATATCCCTGAGAAAAGACAAGCCCAGCCGATATCGGCCAGCAAGCTGTGGGAAAGGGGATAAGAGACGAAGTCGAGGGGAGTGACAACCGTCGCGCCGGGGGCGACGATTACCCGTTCAACCCCCAGGAGGAGAAAGAGCGGCCAGATCAGATCCATGAACTGCGCCGCCATCACCAGCGTCCCCAGAGACGTGCGCGGCGCAATCTTCTTGGCGGCCAGCGCGACGCCGAAGTGCCCGATGAACACAGCAACTCCCTACACCTGGAACTCGCGCTTGAGTTTCTCCGACTTCTCCACCACGGCGCGCACCAGTTGTTCCTTATGCTCAACCAGTTTCTTCGCCGTGGCGGGGTCGGAGGTGGCGATGATCTGCGCAGCGAAGATGGCGGCGTTAATCGCGCCCGGCTTCCCGATGGCCGTGCAGGCCACCGGCACGCCGCCCGGCATCTGGACGGTGGACAGCAGGGCGTCGAGCCCCGCGAGAGTCGTGGTGGCCATGGGGACGCCAATCACCGGCAGAATGGTTTCCGCCGCGATCACTCCGGCCAGGTGCGAAGCCCCTCCCGCCCCCACAATGATGGCCTTCAAGCCCCGCTGGACCGCCGTGCGCGCGTACTCGGAGGTGCGCACCGGCGAACGATGGGCGGAGGTAATCTCAATCTCAAAGGGGATCTGGAACTTCTTCAAGGTTGCTGCCGACTCCGCCATGACGGGCAAGTCGGTGTCACTGCCCATGACGATGCCAACCAGAGGTTTCTCGGGCATCTCTTTTCTCCTCCCTTGCTATTGGAAATGGGGTTGAACCCTTGATGAAACCAATACTACTTTCGCCAGGAGGGACGTTCCCCCTTGACGGCACGCGTTCGTTTCGGGAGCGGAACCTTCGCCGCCCGTACCAATGCTTTCGCCCCGATGTCTTTCCGATAGTGCATTCCTTCGAATTGGAGCTTGCTCACGCCCAGGTAGGCGCGCTGGATGGCGGAGGGCAGGTCTTCGGCAATGGCGGTCACTCCCATGACGCGCCCCCCCGAAGTCAGCAGTTGGTGGTCGCTTACCCGGGTCGCGGCATGGAAGATCTTGACCCCTCCAAAAGCCTCCACCGCCTCATATCCGGTGACCGTCTTGCCGGTCTCCGGTTTTCCCGGGTAGCCCCGGGACGTCAACACCACACAGACGGCGGGATTGGGGCTCCAATGGACATCGGCCGTCGCCAACTCGCCTTCCCGCGAAGCCACCAACAACTCCGCCAGGTCAGAGCGCAACCGCATCAGGATCGGCTGGGCTTCGGGGTCCCCCAGGCGCACGTTATACTCCAGCAGCACGGGGCCGGACGGTGTCATCATTAAACCGAAATACAAAAAGCCGCGGTAGGGAGATCCCTCCATCTCCATACCCGCCAGCGTGGGAGCCACGATGGAGCGGAGAATCTCATCGTGCATGGATTCGCTGAGAAGCGAATCGTCGCTGTAGGCGCCCATTCCGCCGGTGTTGGGTCCCTGGTCGGCATCCAGAAGCGCTTTGTGATCCTGGGTCGGCACCAGGGGCAGGATGCCGCGGCCATCAGTAAGAACGATGAAGGATGTCTCTTCGCCGGATAAGCACTCCTCGATCACGACCCGCTCGCCGGCGCTGCCCAGGGTCTTGCGCTGCATAAAGTCTTCCAGGGCCTGTTGCGCCTCCCCCTGGCTGCGAGCCACCACCACGCCCTTGCCCGCTGCCAACCCATCCGCCTTCACCACCACCGGAATCGGGAATCGCGCCAGGGCCTGGATGCCGGCCTCGAAACTCTCCACCACTTCAAACCGCGCGGTGGGAATATTGAAGCGCCGCATGAACTGTTTGGCGAAAACCTTACTGCCCTCCAGGCGAGCCGCGGCCTTGCTGGGGCCGATGATGGGTAAACCTTCCTTTTCGAACTCATCGACCACGCCGGCCACCAGGGGCGCTTCCGGACCGACCACCGTGAGGTCGGCGCGCAACCGCCTGGCGAGGTCCACAATAGCCCGCGTCTGCGTCAGGTCGATGGGAATACACTCCGCCTCCTGCGCGATGCCGGCGTTTCCGGGGGCACAATACAATTCCCCCATCTGCTGGCTCTCGTGCAGTTTCCACGTCAGCGCGTGTTCCCGTCCTCCGGACCCGAGTACAAGGAGTTTCATAGGATGGCGTACACTATTCGCATTGCCCTGGGTTTGTCAACCAGTTAGATGCGTTTTTTTCTTGGGCCGCTGCCAAGTGATTGATTTTTCTGACTCACGGTCCCGGGCAAACCTGGACGCTGTTTTGTGAGCCGGGCTTGCCTTCTCGCTATTGTATCCCTCATGTTCTGACAACGATGCCGGTATAATGGAGCGGCATCATGCCCAAGGAGGCACTCGCCGAGGAGGCACCCGTATGGAAGGCGACGAACTCTACCGTGCATTGCAGCGCCACCTTGATCGTATGCCGGTGCCATTTCCGGCTACGAAGTCGGGCGTTGAAATCCGCATTCTCAAACAGCTTTTTACCCCCGATGAGGCCCGGCTGGCTTTGCGCTTGAGCGCAATTCCGGAGGCGTTGGGGACCATTCACAGGCGAACACACCGCCAGATGAGCCGGGAGCAACTCGGCAAGGCTCTGGACCACATGGCCGAGAAGGGCTCAATTCAGAAGCTGCCGGGTGATAAGGGTCCCCGGTACGGAAAATCGCCACTGGTGTTGGGCATGTACGAGGCACAAGTGGATCGCCTGACGCCTGAACTGGAGCGTGACGTACGCGCCTATTTCGAGGTGGCTTTTGGACGGGAACTTTTGGGGCCGCGTACGCCGCAGATGAGGACGGTTCCGGTTCACAAGTCCATCCCGGTGGAGCACGCGGTGGCGCGTTATGACCACATACGCAGATACGTCGAAGCCATGCCGGGGCCGTTCGCCGTGATCCCGTGCGTCTGCCGGCAGGGGCGGGCGCTGACGGGGCAACCCTGCAAACAGACCGCTGAACCGCGGAATTGCCTCATGTTCGGTGGGGCGGCAACGATGATGATCAAGAAGGGAATCGCCCGCCCGGTGAGCAAGGAAGAGATGCTCGGGTTTCTGGAACAGGCCGACCGCCAGGGGTTGGTGCTGGAGCCGCAGAACACCCTCAATCCGTTGTTTGTCTGCTGTTGCTGCGGGTGCTGCTGCGGCGTCCTGACCACGGCGAAGAAGCTGCCCAAGCCCGCCGAGTTTTTCCAGGCAGACTTCCTGGCCGTTGTGGACCAAGACAAATGCCAAGTTTGTGGGACGTGCGCGACTCGATGTCAGATGGACGCCATCGCCGGCGAGGAGGGGCCCCCGGTGGTAGTCGAAGAGCGGTGTATTGGCTGCGGGTTATGCGTGACGACGTGCCCCTCGGAGGCCATGAGCCTTCGCAAAAAAGAACGCAGACCGCCGCCGCCGAAGGACACGCGGGCATTGTACCTGAAGATATTCAAAGAGAGGTACGGGCCGCTCCGTTCGGCGGCGGCAGTCGCGAGCCATTTCGTGGGGCGGAAGTTCTGACTCGCTGCTCAGTCTGGCAACGACTCAAGCCCAATCCAAGCAAGTTGAGCGACTTGCCACAAGCGAGCGAGCTTCAGTGCCCCAGTGCTGGAGCGGTCGCCTGCTTCGGCAGATTGCTCCAGCTTGTGGCCGGGCGGGCCACTCGGTCTGTACTTAGACAGGTTTTGATTTATTTCATTATCGGGCCGACCAAGTGATGTATGTCGCGAGTGTCCTGCTTTGCTGTTGCTTGGTTTTGATTTCGGTGCCGCTGACGGTGTCCCGCAAGACAATTCCCTTTGCGTGAAGTTATACTCGAACGCGCTTGTAGGTGTGGAGGTCATCGATGCGAACGAATTCCACACGTTGTCGGATTACGCTTCTTAGTGGTACCAATGGCCAAGTCATGGATTAACCCTGCGCGAAGCGCCTTGGAGTGCGGTAGCAGCAGCTACCGCCTTCCCCTGCGACATCGCTAACTCGAGCTGCAGGGGTCATTCCTCCCAGGCTCCAACTACAGAACCAAAGGCGGGAGTTGCCACTCCCGCACTCCAAGTTGCGAACGGCAAAGGCGGTAGCTGCTGCTACCGCACTCCAAGATTCGTTCATCAGGCGGCGTCAGATTGCCAATCCACTTCGAAGTCGTCTGGAATTTTCAAACGCTCAATCCCGAACTTCATAATCGTTTCGCAATACGCGGCCGAAGCCCCCCGCTGGAACCAGCCCGCCGAGCACCAGGGGTAAAGCGTCGGCTCCCGGACCAATCCATGATGAACCGCATTGCGATGCACATAACTCAATCGCGCATAGTATGACCGTTGGAAGGTGAGCTCTGTTTCCCAGTATTGATACCAGACCTTGCGGCCCTGAACCCCATCCCATTGATTTGCCGCAATAGCGGTGTCGGAGTGGAGTGTTTTGATGAAGCTTTGCAGCGGTCTCGATTGTGGCGAAGCCAATGCCACAAAATGGTAGTGATTGGGGAAGACCGCCCAAGCTTGAACCTCCCACTGGTAATCAGCAGCGAGATGTAAGAGGTAATCGCAAAGATACCGCAATCGTTCCGTGCCGCGGAAATGGTGGAGCTTCAAGTAGGTTCCGCAAGTCACCATGTACGCCCCAGTTCCGGTAAACCTGTGCATCGGGCTGTGGGGCCAATCGCCCATAGGAACCCCCCTTGGAGTGCGGTAGCAGCAGCTACCGCCTTTCAACTGAGCTCGGCAGGCAAAATATAGTACGGGAATCGCGATGGTTTTCGTACTCTTAAGGTTGAAAGTATAAAAGGCGGTAGCCGCTGCTACCGCACTCCAAGGGGGGGTCGCGATCCAACCTTATGCGTACAACAACGCCTGCAATTGGTTTACAGCGCCGCGCAACTTCTCGGCACCTCCGAACATCGCCGCGATTTCCATCACCGTACCCCGCTCGGAAATGGGCGGAACCTTAAGAATCTCAGGAATTTGAAACTGCGCCACACCGTAATCGATGTACTTCTCCAGAATATCGTAGAGCACCTCGTGCGCCTTGGGGCCATAGCCGTCAAAGAACGCTTCTTGTTCACGTCGCAACGCCTCCGCCCTCTCGCGCCGGGTGCGCAGCGGAGCATTAAACGCCACATGGCAAAGCAGGTCAAAGGGATCGGCGTCCGCGGGTGGCGCATACCTTGTCGTGTGTGTATGCGACCCGGGCCGTCGCCTTCCGACTCGCGCACCGGCGGTTCGGCGCCGGCGATCCACCAGAAGTGCGGGTGGGCAGTTGAGCCTCAAAGGGGCGATCTAACAAAGCCCAGGCCAACGGCCTGGGTCAGCGGTACCCCAACCGACACCGGAGCCCTGAAGGGGCGGAACAATCGTTTTCAATTCCACGCGCATCGGGGCGGTGGATTTTTTGTGGTGCGTTGTAGGTTAGGATTGCGAAGTCGATTGCGGCGTGGGTAAAGGCGTATCTCGCCCTTTCAGGGCTCAGGGG
>DATJVT010000093.1:0-4598 GCA_035501695.1 Terriglobia bacterium
AGGGCATACGCGTGTTGCCCCCGTAAACCGAGCTGGACGAGGCGTACACAAGGTGCTTCACGCCCTGCCGGCGGCACGCTTCCAGCACATTCCCGAACCCCAGCAGGTTCGAATCAATGTAGGCTTCAGGGCAAGTGAGCGAGTATCGCACGCCGGCCTGCGCCGCCAGGTTCACGACCACGGGAAAAGAGCCCTCGTCGAAAATCCTCGCGACCCCCTGGCGATCGGCCAGGTCCATCGCCAAGAAACGGAATCCCGGCCGGCCCTCGAGTTGCGCCAGCCGCGCCTTCTTGATATTGACGTCGTAATAAGGATTGAGATTGTCGAGACCCACCACCGGCCTCCCCTCGTCGAGGAGGCGTTTCGAAAGGTGAAACCCGATGAACCCCGCGCATCCCGTGACCAATGTGTTTTCCATAGGACTTACGCCCGCCTTGCCTCGCGAACTCGTCAGTCAGCTATCGCCCATCTGCTTTCGCCAAGGCAACCGAACCTTCTGGCTAAAAGCTGAAGAAACAAAGGCCGCCACCGCCTGAACCCAGCCGGGGGTCTCAAACGCTGATTCGGCATTATACCAGAATGACTTTAACAACTGAATGGCCACTTCCCGGTGGCATGTCCGCTTTTCCTAATCTGTCATCCTGTGTCACGCGCCTTCACTTTTGCCCTTTGCCCCTTCGCTCCACTCCGGGCGGGCTCTTTGCCTTTTGATTTTTCTTCTCTTCTTCGCCAGCCAAGCACACGAACCCTCTCGACGTGTCACGCGTCTTATTTTTGATTTCTCATTTTTGCTTTTTGATTTTTAATTTCTCTTCTCTTCTCGTCTAAAGGCCT
Source organism: Terriglobia bacterium (assembly GCA_035501695.1). Classification (GTDB taxonomy): domain Bacteria; phylum Acidobacteriota; class Terriglobia; order UBA7540; family UBA7540; genus Bog-366. The sequence continues at coordinate 835 of DATJVT010000093.1, forward strand.
CCGTTCCCCGATCTTTCCAGACTGGCTAGCCGACGGGGTTCAGCTTTGTTTCCGGTTTGTTTTTGGAAATTGCCCTTGGTTTTCAACCATCGCCTCGCTTTGTTCCGACACTTCGGGCTCCGCTGCGGGACGCGGCTCGCGGGTGGGGACTCCGGCGCTACCGGCCGGCTTTTGACTGGCGGTACTCTTCGTGGTGTCAGCTTGCCCGTTACTATTCTCCCGCCTGTCAACCGTCTTTGACGGCGAATCGGTCACCTCGGGCGCCTCACCGGTGGGGGCACCGGTGCTACCCGTTTCGCCCGCCGCTGCCGCCCGCCGCGCTTCTGCCGCCGCCTTCAGTTTCACGTTCGTCTCGTTGATCAGCCCCATCAGCTTGCCCAGGAACTCCTTCGCTTCCTGGTCCGCCGCCGCCTCTTCCGGCGTCGCCTCCAGCTTCTCCTCTTCCGACCGGCGCAAGAGCCGCTCCCGGTCCTTTTGCTGCGTGTCCCAGTAGAGCCGCATCTTCTTCTCCAGCCGCTGGTCCAGCGAGGCCGCCTGCCGTTGCAGCGCCCGCCACGCCTTCCCTTTGGGCACGAAGCAGGCGTTAATCTCCGCCTGGCTGGGCGGCCGCATCGTCTCCAGATGCTCCCGCCACGCCCGGTTCCATTTTCGCTGCTCCTCCTCCAACCCGTACAGCAGCAGCTTCTGCACCTCGCGTGCCGTGGCCCCGTCCGGATCCTTCTGCAAGTCCTGGATCCGGTTCCGCAGCCGCGCCGTGTGCATGGAATCGCTCTCCTTGCCGTAAATCATGGTCAGCGCCGCGTCCGCCTCGCCGTATTGCCCCTTCTTCGCCTGCTCGAGCGCGATCTCGAGCAGGTCGCTGATGCGCTCCAATTTACCCTTGGAGTGGGGCAGGGAGGCAATGCCGTGGGCGATCACCTGTTCCTGCGGGGCGTCGTCCAACGACTCCTCGTAGGTCAGCCACTGCTTCGAGCGGCGGCGGGTCAACTCCTCCAGTTGCTCCCCAATCAGTCCGGCCTGTCCCCGCTGGTTGCGGTTTTGTTGCCAGCGGATTATGGCGACGTCCTCCACCATCAGCACCTGGCCCTCGTTCTGGGGCGCCATATGCTCGTACACGATGGCGTAGGTGGCGGCGTACTCCTTGGGGTCCTCGCCCAAGGCGATCATGGCCTGGTAGGCGATCTTGTCGGCGTGATAGCCGCTCTTGACGGCATTGGCCCGCACCCGCTCCTTGCCCAACTCGGTGCGGGGGCCGGTGGATTTCTTGGCATTCTGCCGCCGTGCCTCATGTTCCTTCGCCGTCAACGGTTTGTTGCGTTTGTGCATGTTGTGCATTTTGTGCATTTTGTTGCTCCTTCTCATCTTTCGAAGGGACCAGGGACCAGTTTAGGAAGCTGTCAAAAAACCCTCAGCCCCGAAGGGGCGGCAGAGAGTAGCCCGGGCGCCAGCCCTGGGATCAGGTGCCCCCGAGAACCACAAAACTATAATTTGCCGGCCCTCTCCCAGGGCTGGCGCCCTGGGCTACTCTCTGCCGCCCCTTCGGGGCTGAGGGCGTTCTTTCCCGGCTTCTAGGGGCCAGGGACGAAGAGAAACGCGGAATGCTGAACGATGAATGATGAATGAAAAAGTGCCAAGTGCTGTCTTATGTTCATCATACATCATCGAGCGCTCATCATTCTCTCCCTGCTCTCCAACCCCTGCCTCCTAGCCCCTAGTTCCTGATTCCTAGTCCCTGGTCTGGTCCCTTCTTCAAAAAGGTCCCGATGGCAGACCGCAACGGCCTGTTTCGAGCCCTACTACTTCACCGTAGCACCCGGAAATGAGACAATGGAGACAAATGAGACTGGTGAGACACTTTATTTTCGTCTGTGGAATCAATAGCTTAGGTGGGCAAAATCCGTCCCCAGGTTCAAAAAAGCCAAAAAGTGTGGCATTTCGCCACACTGACGAGAACGGGGAGAATTGACGATTGTCGATGGACGATTGAACGAGGAAGACTGTGTTTTGGGAGCGGCTCTTCCAATTGTCAAGGGCTTGGGACGGCCCAGGGGCCAAATCAGGCATTGGAGGGCCTCTTGCAATCGTCTCGACAATCGGCAATCGTCAATTCTTCACTGGGCTGCCCTCTTTCGCCAATTGGGGCCGGCCCTCCGTCGCCACCCTGGCGGCGTTTCGGCTTTCGCGTAATCCCATCGCAAGAAGGGTGACGCAGATCACTGCAATCGAGGAGGGCGTTTGGTAGCCTGTCACCTACCGAAGAGGATTGATGAAGGTTACCCCAGCTCCACTTCGGCGTTTCGCCTTCCTGCTCTCCCCCGGGATTGCAGGCCCGACACTTCCCAGACAACTGCCCAGACAACTGACTTGCCCAGCGACCTGCCGCCGCGCCCAAGCCAAACTAATGGTCCCGAGCCTCGTCGGTCCGAGCCGGAGCCTCGCTAAACGCTTAGTGAGAAACGCGAATTAATCAGGAGGGCGCCATGCATCGTCAATTATCTTCTCTAGAGTCGGATTCGCACGCTTCGCCGCGCGCGGTCGCAGGCCCTCCGGTTGGGACATTGTGCGAGCGCAGCTCGCCTTGGAGTGCGGCAGCCGAGCTGCCGCGCTCTGAGAGGAGTTCACCTGAGGTTATACGCGGCGACAGAAGTCGGCGCGCATGTAGGGGTACGGCTTGCCGTACCCTTTTCTCGCATCGCGCACGACCCAAGCAAGAGGGTACGGCAAGCCGTACCCCTACATGCTCACCGATTGGGTGTCGCGCGATGACCACGCTGTTGGTGCTGACTCTGCTTCCGGCGATCGGCCTGGGGCAGAAGGAGAAGCCGGAGGCGCCGGCCTATCCGGTGCCGTTTATCTCCGAACTCTCGCCGGTCAGCACTACGCCGGGCGGCGACGACTTCACGCTGACGGTGCGCGGGACAGGCCTCCTCACCGGGCAGTCGGTGATCTACTGGAATGGTGTTGCCTTGCCCGATCCGACCACCTGCACGGCGGCCCAACCGCCGCAGTTGGCCTCGTGCACGGCGACCGTGCGGGCGGAGGAAATCGCCACTGCGGGGACCGCAGAAATCACCGTGGTAAACCCTGACGCCGAACCACTCGAAGGGATCTCCAATGTGGTCTTCTTCCCTATCACCCTCGCCACCTCCAGCGTCAACACGAGCCGAACAGACTACGCGGCAGGAAAGGAGTCGTATTCTGTCGCGGTGGGAGATTTCAACGGGGACGGGAAGCTGGACTTGGCGGTTGCCAACGCAAGAAGCGACAACGTGACCATTCTCCTAGGGAACGGGGATGGCACCTTCACGGCCACGGCCTCGTCTCCAGTCACGGGCAGCGGCTCGTGGTACGTCGTGGTGGGAGACTTCAACGGGGATGGGAAGTTAGACTTGGCGACCGAGGGGGCCGTCCTGCTGGGGAACGGGGATGGCACCTTTACTGCCGCGCCCTCATCGTCAGGTCTGGGCGGCGTGGCGGCGGCGGTAGGAGACTTCAACGGAGATGGGAAGCTGGACTTGGCGGTCGCGAACAATTCTGGCGGCGATTGTGAGGAATGCGGATCGGTGAGCATTCTGCTGGGAAACGGCGATGGCACCTTCACGGGCGCAGCCTCGTTTCCAGCGACGGGCGGCGTGTGGTCACGTTCGATCGCGGTGGGAGACTTCAACGGGGATGGGAAGTTAGACTTGGCGGTCGCTAACATGTGCGCCACAACCCAATGCCTCAACGGGTCCGTGAGCATTCTGCTAGGAAACGGGGATGGC
>DATJVT010000094.1:0-3005 GCA_035501695.1 Terriglobia bacterium
CGCGCGCGTGTGCCGCAAGGGCCAGGCCTGGGCGTGGAGTTGGATAGGGAGGCGCTTGAGAAATACCGGGTTAATCTGGACTGATCCACCCTTTGGAGTGCGGGAGCAGCAGCTCCCGTTTTCCTCCATCGCTTCATACCCGGCCGTATAAACTGACGGGAGAAGGCGGGATCTGCGGCTCCCCACTCCAAAGGGGATCGCGGCCTTGCCGTATATGGCGACTATTGGAAATGTGGAGGGAATTCACCGAGTGGTAAAACCTACGCTGCTGGTATTGGCTGCCGGCCTGGGAAGCCGATACGGCGGGCTTAAACAAATGGTCCCCGTGGGACCTCACGGCGCGACCCTGATCGACTACTCCGTCTTCGACGCTCTGCGCTCGGGCTTCGGCCGTCTCGTATTCGTCATCCGTCGCGACATCGAGGAACCCTTCAAGCAGACCTTCGGCGCGCGCTTCGAGAAACAGGCGCCGGTTCAATATATCTTCCAGGAACTCGGCGACGTTCCGGCAGGGTTTTCCGTTCCCGCGGGACGCACCAAGCCCTGGGGTACCGGGCACGCTATCCTGTCCGCTGCGGGTGTCATCCAGGAGCCCTTCGGTGTCGTCAATGGCGACGACTTGTATGGAGTGCATTCACTCCGCGCACTGGGGGAACAGCTCGGTTCCGGCAGCCCCGACTATGCCATGGTGGGTTTCATTCTGCGCAATACACTTTCCCGAACCGGCACCGTGGCCCGCGGGGTGTGCCATGTCAACCCGGAGGGTTACCTCTCGAGGGTGACGGAAATGACCAGCCTGCGGATGCACGGCGCCGATGCTGCATACACGGACCACCAGGGACAAGTGCAGGTCCTGAACGGCGGGACCATCGTTTCGATGAACCTGTGGGGTTTCAACCCAGGTGTGTTCGGCTATTTGCGCAAGCAGTTCGCGGCGTTTCTCGAAGCGCGAGGGCAGGAAGCCGGGGCGGAGTTCTTTATTCCGACCGCGGTCAACAACCTGGTCGAGCAGGGGCGCGAGCGCTGCAGGGTTCTCGAAACCCCCGACCGGTGGTGTGGAATGACCTGCCGCGAAGACCATGCCGAGGTTGTGGATTACATCCGCGCCGCAATCGAATCCGGTACTTATCCGGGGGACCTTTGGGGATGAACTTGAAGCATGATGTGGGAGCAGTTGCCTCGAACTTTCAGATCTACGGCCAGTTCTTGCATGCCCAGCCTTACGGAACCGGTCACATCAACGATACCTACTGTGCCGTCTTTGACCAGGGTGGCTCGAGCCTGCGCTATATCCTTCAGCGGATCAACCAGCACGTCTTCAAGGACCCCGCCGCGCTGATGGATAACGTCCGGCGTGTTACGGCGCATCTGAGCGCGCGCTTGGTGGGACTGCCAGGGAGCAGCCGCCGGGTGCTGACCCTGATCCCCGCCCGCGACGGGCAATGCTTCCACTTGGATCAGGAAGGGAACTACTGGCGCGCTTACATCTTCATCGAGCGGGCCAGGACTTTCGACGCCGTGGATTCGCCCAAGCAGGCCTGCGAGGCGGCCAAGTCGTTTGGATCCTTTCAAAAGCTCCTGGCGGATCTGCCTCCACCCCGGCTGGCGGAGACGATCCGGGATTTTCACCACACCCCCAAACGTTTCGCGGCGCTGGAAGCAGCCGTGGCGGTCGATCCCGTGAACCGGGCGGCCCTGGCAAAGCCCGAGATTGAATTTGCGCTTGATCATAGGGCCATGACGTCCACCTTGCTGGAAGCGAAATTGCCCGAGCGAGCCACGCACAATGACTGCAAGCTCAACAACGTGATGCTTGACGATGCCACGGGGGAGGGAATCTGCGTCATCGACCTCGATACCGTCATGCCGGGCCTGGTGCTGTATGACTTCGGCGACATGGTGCGCACCAGCGTCAGCAAAGCAAAAGAGGACGAGCGCGATCTGTCCAAGATTGTGGCGGAGTTCCCCATGTTTGAGGCTCTGGTGCGGGGTTACCTTGCATCCGCCTCGGATTTCCTGACGCCCGCCGAGAAGGGGCATCTTGTCTTGGCCGGCAAACTCATTACGTTCGAAAACGGCCTTCGCTTCCTGACCGATTTCCTGGTGGGGGATACGTATTACAAAGTTCACCGCGAGAATCACAACCTGGACCGCACCCGTACCCAGTTCAAACTGGTTGAATCCATTGAGCAACAAGAAGAGCAGATGACGAGACTCGTCGAAAGGGTTTGAGGGGTTCCGGCGCACCAACCACTCCGGACAAACCGTTGATGGCCTTGTCGTGAACACCGGGCTCGCCAGGAAGCGATGTGATTGACTGGAACGCCGATATTAGGGGTGTTGTCTACGCGAGTCGCGTCAGTTTTCGACTTCGAATCCTTGCGGATCAAGAGGACGTGCTCCGTGGTGAACGGTAAGAAGGTGAACGATGTCTTGTCGGACCCGGTAGATGACTCGGTAGCTGCCGACGAGGATTTCCCGGATGTTCTCGATTCCCAGTTCTGGAACAACCCTCCCCGAGCGCGGATAGTCTGCCAGGCGGTCAGTGGTGCGGAGCACGCGATCGGCGAACGCCGCGGCCACATGCGGGGAATCCCGAGCTATAAACAGGCAAATGGCCTCGAGATCGTCGGCCGCTTGGGGTGTCCACCTTACTTCAGCCATTTCGCCATGCGCTGCCGGACCTCTTCTGGATTGAGGAGTTCGCCACGGTCCGCTTGCTCGAGGCCCCGTTGGACCTTATAGAGCAAATAAAGTCGGTCCAAGGCGTCTTCCACGCCCGCATTGTCCGGAAGCTCTTCAATAGCTTTCAATATTTGTTGTTTTGTACCCATCGCCCCTCTCCCTTACTACTTGGCATCCTACCACCGAACGTGCATGGAGGGATAGATCGAGTGGCCGTCCGCTCTCCATGCCGGAGTGCCCCGCCTCTTGACACGGGTCGAGGTGGCAGCCATGTTTGGGGGGTACCACTTCGGGCAACGCGACCGATCGCCCCGAAGCTC
>DATJVT010000095.1:0-18599 GCA_035501695.1 Terriglobia bacterium
ACTGGGTCCGCAAGAAATTGCCCGGATTCGCCGGGTCCGGAATAGTTGTGGCGGGATCGTAGATCGGGATCAGGTTGCCTTTAGTGTCTTTCCAGTCGGAGAAGTCACCCTGACGTTCTTGTTGGGTGGGGTAACTTTGGATGGGCGTCGTGGTTGCGCCGGCAAAGCGGTAGCCTTCAAAGTTTACAAAGAAATAAGTCTTCTTGTTATTGGACCAGAAGAGGGGCACTTTGAAGGGGCCGCCAATGTAAGCTCCAAAGTCGTTCTCGATGTCCTTCGGCCGATTTGCGACGCCCCACTGCCGCGCGTTCAATGAGGTGTTGCGATTGAATTCATACCCACCGCCGTGGAAGGAAGACGTGCCGGATTTGGTTACGGCGGTAATGACCCCGGATGTCGTGTTGCCGTATCGGGCGTCATAATTGGAGGTCAGAACGCTGATTTCCTGGACTGCCGCCGGAGAGACCGGGAAGTCGGTAAAAATCGCCACCATGCCGCTCTGGTTGAGCAGGCCTTCCTGCAAAGTGGCGCCGTCAAGTATGGCCTCGTCGCCGGACTGCAACCCTCCGTTAATCCTAGCGTCATAGGGGTTGCCCTGACCACCGGTGGTTATTCCGGGTTGGAGGATGACGAAGGACGCCGCGGAGCGAACCGCGCCGCCCACGATCAAGGGAAGTTCCTGGACCTGATCCGGCGTCACTGTTCCCTTGAGTTCGGGCGTTTGCACATTGAGAGGAGAAGCGTTGGCTGTTACTTCCACGGTTTGAACCGCCGAACCCAACGTCATCTTGACGTCCACGCGGGCGGTATCGTTCATATTGACGACGATGCCGCGCTGCACAAAGTCCCGAAAACCCTGCGCTACGACGGTCAGTTCGTAGGCGCCCGGGGCGAGGTTTGCGAAGACAAAAAGGCCGGTCGGATCGCTCTTGCCCGTAGCGGTCGTGTTCGTCGCGACCGCCTTGAGCGTGAGGTCTGCCCCGGGCAGAACCGCTCCCGTCGGATCGGTCACGGTACCGCTGATCGTAGCATGGAAACTTTGACTCCAAAGGGAAAGGGGAATCAGCAAAAGTGCGAGAAGTAGAATGCTTTCCACTTTTCTCTTTTTGGTCATTTGAACCTCCTTTAAGAATTTTCAAGATGTCCAGACCCGACGCAAACAAGCCAGCCCGGAATTTGGGCATAAAAAAAGGTGCTCAGCACTTAAGGTTTCGTTTCGCCGGAAATTCCCTCGACCCAAGACCTGACGCAGTAGGGGGAGGAAAATAGTTCGGCGTAATCAATCGCAGCCGACCGCTATAGAAAGCCTTCATGTAATACACTTTTGGCATTGGAGGCTTCCTAATATGTAAGCGCTACCAGCGCGGCGAAATTTATATTAGGATATGGGTATTGTCAAGCATTTTCTTCCCATTTTCTGACTATTCCTCCCCGAAGTGTGATCTCGGCGGGGTTCGGCACTCAGCGGACAATCGGCTTGACGCAGGCAGGCGCGAGGCGTAGTGTGGTAGCGCTTTCAGATTCTGAGGTGACTCCTGCCCTTCCGACGATCCGCACTTCCCGTAACCGATTGCCGTAGCTCCGATCGATTATTGATGCTGCCGACCGGGGCCTGGCCTGTTCATGTTGGGCTGCAGCGGAGGCGCCGGAGACGTGCTATGCTTGGCCTGGAAAAGTGACATGAACTTGGGGGATGTTGCGCATAAAGCCGGTGTTTCCCCTGCCACAGTATCGCGTGTAGTAAACGGTGGGAAATACGTAAAAGCCACGACCCGCACCAGAGTCCTGCGGGCAATGAAGGAATTGCGGTACTATCCAAACCTCCACGCTCGCAGTTTGGCAGGAGGCGGGACCCGCACTTTCGGCGTCATCGTCTCCAACCTCGAAAATCCCTTCTTCGTAGACATCTTCCAGAGAATCGAATCGCTCGCGGAGGCGCAAGGCTATGAGGTCATCCTCGCGGCCACTCATTATGACTCCGCGCGGCTGCACGCCTGCATCAAGTCGATGCTTGGCCGCCGGGTGGCGGGGATCGCCGCCATTGTCTCCGAAATGGATCCCTCGGTCGCCCACGAACTATCCCATGCCGGCCCCCCCGTCGTCTTCTTCGACGTTGGCCAGTCAGGCAAAAGGGTTACCAGCATCAAATGCGACTTTCGCCGTGGCACTGAGCAGCTCGTTGAATACCTCTATTCGCTTGGACATCGCCGCATGGCCTTCGTCGCTTACCCCGGCCATCTCCAGTCCACCGATGATCGGCGGAATGCGTTCCTGGCGGTGATGAAGCGCCACTGCGCAGAGCCACACGTTGTTGTGCCAGGCTCTGACGGCTTCCTGGGGGGGCGTGACGCCGTCCTCCAACTGCTGAAATCTGCCTTTGCTCCAACTGCCATCCTGTGCGTCAATGACATAACCGCCGTGGGAGTCCTCAAGGCCCTCAGGGATCATAACATCCCGGTTCCTGCGCAAATGTCGGTGACGGGGTTTGACAATATCGCGCTCTCGCAATTCAGCATCCCGGCACTAACCACCGTCAACATTCCTCGCGACCAAATTGGCCAGCTGACCTTTGAAACCCTGGCATCGGGGGCGGCGGACGCCACCCTCCTGGGCCGGGAAATACAAATTGACCCCGAACTTATCGTACGTCAGTCGACCGCTCCCCCTCGGCCGGGTAATTGAATTCCCAAGAACACTGCATCCGCGCTCCGCCGTCCATGAGGCTGAAGCCGCGATGGCAAACTTCCGGCTGCTACCAGGGCCGACAAGAGCGTGAGGTAGCCGGCATAGGGCCAGCCTCCCCACTGCCTGGTCCGAGGAGGGTCATCCGCCGCGGGGCGAGGCACGGGTTGCAGGCGTTGCGAAAATTGGTGGATACTTCAGGCGTACTGCGTAAACCAGGCCCGCCGCGGAACTCCGCGCCGGCTGGCATGAGGAGAAACGGTTGTTACTGGCGAACAAGAGAACCCTCATTCTTGCCTTGCTGCTCCTGGTGCTCGGAACTCCCCCCCCAGGGGGAGGGCAGACGATCAGTCATGAAGATGTCCCCCGAGCCGAACCCGCGCGAGACACGTACGCGCAATTGCCGATCAGCGAGGAAAGTCGAACCACCCTTCGGGAGGCCGTCCAGTCACGCGACTATGCGCGGGCCGAGGCGCTGCTCGCGGGCGAGTTGGCGCGACAACCCGGATCGCAGGCACTCCTGACCACCGCGGCGGCGGTCTTTTTTCTGGACGGCAAATACCTGAATTGCGCTGTGACGTTGAAAAAGGCGGAGGTCATCGCTCCGCTTACCTCCCGCGACCGTTTCACTCTGGCCTTGAGTTACATCATCCTGAACCATGGGGACTGGGCGCGGCCGGAACTGGAGAAATTGGCCGATGCGGACCCGCACAACCCGTCATATCCCTACTGGCTGGGACGCATTGATTACGATGCCATGCAGTACAAGGCTGCGAAGGCACACCTCCAAACGGCCTTGAAGCTGGACCCGAGGTTCATGAAAGCTTATGACAACCTTGGGCTGACGTTCGAGGCCCTGGGGCAATACGACGATGCGATACGCGTCTATCAGCAGGCGATCCTCATGAACCGTTCCGCACCGGCGCCTTCACCCTGGCCTCCCTTGAACCTGGGTACGCTGCTGGTGAAGCTGGGAAAGCTGGGCGACGCGGAGGTGTACCTGGGGGAATCGTTGAAGTATGCCCCCCGGTTCTCCCGAGCCCATTACCAAATGGGCGTGCTGCAGGAAAAACAGAAGCAGGACGACGCGGCGCTTCTGGAGCTTGCAGAGGCGGCTCGGGACGATCCCACCTACCCCGAGCCGCACTACCTCCTGGCAAGGATCTACGCGAGAAACGGGCAGAAGGCAAGGGCTGAGGCCGAACAACAGGCATTTGCAAAACTAAAGCAAGAAAGCCCGCAAGGGCGCCCCCCTTAACCGGCTCATTCGACCGGACATTTGCCCCACCGCCAGGACCGCGGGTAGGGTTCTCCTCCGCCGATGGTTGGTCCTGAACCAAAGAACATGGTTAGCACTCATGGGCCCTGGCGAGAAGCGATTCGCCCTGCCAAGGCTTTGGCCGCTACGCTTTCCGGGACCAACGCAAGTTCCTGGGTGATTTCGCGTTGGGCCTCCCCGGGCCGGTTCTGGTCGAGATAAATCTGCGCCAAAGCCAGGTGTAATCCAGGAAGGCTGGGGTCTACTTGCACGGCTCGCTGGTAGAAGTGAATTGCTCGCTCAGCCTGCCCCTGGCCCAGAAGCACCTCCGCTCTAATCTCATACATTCTTGCTGACTCGGGCGCGCCACGCCGAATCTCCTTGATGCACCACTGGGAGAGTCGCAAGTATGCCTGGGCCATCTGATAGGTATACTCGGGGTCGCCCGGCGCGAGGGCGCACAGGATCTGGTATTGGTTCACAACTCCAAAACGATCCCCGATCTGGTCGTAGACTTTGGCTAGTTCCAAGTGGGCCGCTGGCTCCCGGGGGGCGAGCTCGGAACCGCGCTCGAGTTCCCGGATGGCCTCCGGAAGCGCCCCTGTGGCCCGCAAGCTCGCGCCGAGCAGGATATGGGACGGGGCAAATCCGGGCTGCATACGGATTGCTGCTCGAAACTCAGCTATGGCCCGGGTGTGGTCCCCACGTTGCTGGTAGATCGTGCCGAGGTTGTGGCGCACGAAGGCAACGCCGCCTCCCTGGAGCACTACGCTTTGGAAGTCCTTTTCCGCCTCGTCCAGGCGGCCCGCCTTCTCGGCCATCACTCCCGCTTCGAAGAGGTCACGAAGCGACTCCGGCAAGTCCTGCTGAGCCATGCCCGTGCCAGCGCCCCAGAGGCCGGCACTCAGGATGCACGCCAGAAGAGACGCCAGACCGACATTTCTTCTGCGATTTGGACCAGTCGACGCGCCGCACATAACATTGTCCTGGCTGGATAGCCTCTATTTCTCCCCAAGGGCACACTGCACAGGCCCCAAAGGATTGCGCAGGCCTTACTCCGGCTGGGCCGGAGTCCGGCTTTCCTCGAGCGTCTGGGCTTCCGCTCCGCTCGCCTCCTCCCGCGCCAACTCTCGGTCCTTGGCGAGAGCCTGCTGGGCTTCTGGTTCCATGCCGAGCTTCCGGTAGGCGAGGGCCAGAAGAGTGTAGGCCTGGCGAAGTTCAGGCTTGATCTCGAGCGCTGCATTCAACTCATTGATCGCCGCCTTCGTGTCGTCGTCACGCAACAAGGCGTCGCCCAAGGCCAGGTGCGCGGCAGCGGATTCGGGATCGATTTCGACCGCACGCTTGAGACTTTCGATGGCCCGCTTCGTTTCATGTTGAAAGAGATAGCAGGAGCCGGTGCCATAAGCGCTGGCGTAATCGCGCGGGGAAAGTTGACGGGCGCGCGCGTAGTAACCCAACGCCGAATCGAATTGGTACTCGTCTCGCCGCAGGTCGCCCAGAGCGTCCAGAATTTCCACCGACGTCGGGTTTGCCTGAAGCGCTGCTTCGTACTCCCTGCCCGCCGCCTGCTTGTCATTGCGGGCCAGGTACGCTTCCGCCCGAATTTGATGGCTGCGGGGGGAATCGGGTGAGGTCTCAAGCAATCGCTGGAGTTCCCTTTTCGAAAGAAGATTGCACAGTCTTTCCAGGTAGTACAGGGCATCCACATTGAAGGGGGCCAACTTCAGTGCCGTACGCAAGGCTTCATAGGCGGCCTCATATTGGCCCTCAGAAATCTCCGCGCGTGCAAGCAGAGTGTAGGCGGTCGCGTCCTGCGGATGCGTGCGCAGGTATCCCGATGCCACTTGCGCAGCTTTGGCGAATTGACCCTGGTAAAGGGCTCTAGTCCCTTCCGCGAGCTCGGGCGCCCCCTGCGCGCTCTCTCTTGAGGGCACTACCAGGGCGCCGGCCATGATCAAAAGGAACGCGCCGACCGTCCCCCATCCGCGCCTTCGATCCCGGCCCCCTGCTTGCTTCATCGTTCTCCCCACGATAACGACCATGCTAATTTGGCCTCACCTCAATGGTGCGCAGGAATTCTTTACCCAGCTCCTCCCTTTCTTCCTTGACCTGACTAAATTTCTTGACTTGTTCGTCCGCCTTGGGGTTTTTCGTGCGTTGGTAGAGGATCATCAGGTTCAAATTGGCGGCATAGCTGTCGGGACGCAGCCGGATTGCTTTTTCGAGTTCGTTCTCCGCGGGCCCGTATTCCTTTTGCTTCAGGTGCACGAGGCCCAACTCCGCATAAGCATCCGCGTAGTCCGGGCGCGCCTGCAAGGCCAACCCCAGGTAACGGATGGCTTCCGGATATTCACCGTGACGGTTCGCGATTCTTCCCAGGTAGAAATTCGCCTCGGCGGCGGTCGGGAAACCATGGGCCACAGTGGAGAGTACCTTTTCTGCGGAATCGTCGTCCCGGCTATAGAAGTAGGCAGCGCCCAATGCCAGACGGCCTCGCGGATCGTGGGGCTTCGACTCGCAATATTTCTTGAGATAGGGAATCGACTCGCTGGCATCCTGGCGTTGCATGGCCACCGCGCCCAGGGCGTAGTTGTAATATGCGTTCTCGGGATTCAGCGCCACAGCCTTCTTCAGCGCCTGGTAGGCCTCTTCCGCGAGGTTCTGTTCGATACAAACAATTCCCCAGAAGAAATGAATCGACGCGTTTCCCGGCTCTAGCTCGCGCGCGTGAGCCAGGTATCCCAAGGCCCCCGTGTAGTCCTTCTGGTCGTTGGCCACGCGCGCCAAATCGAGCAGGTTGGAGACGGAGCCGGGCTGGAGCTGCGCGGCCGCCTCCAGAGTCCGGCGCGCCTCCGCCAGTTGCCCCGTCTTCATGTAGAGGAGTCCCAGGGTGTGCAAAGATTCGAAAGAGGCGAGTTGCCGGGTTGCAATGCCCTGCAACAATTGAAGGGGTAGCGAGGTGTCTTTCTGGCTCGCCAGGATGGGCAGAATACTCGTGACGTCCGGCTCGGCTAGATTTGGGCTCTTTAGCATTTGTTCGGCCGCGCGTTCGGCCTTATCGCGTTGGCCCAGCCCGGCATAGTCGCCACACTCCGCCGACAGGACCTGAGGGAGGTTGCGCATTTCGGCAGGCAGCTTGGAGAGGTGGTGGAGCGACGCCGCATAGAGCCCCTTCTGCATCAGGAGCACGGCACTCTGGTAGTTCCCTTCCGGGTGGTCGGGGGCAAAACGGAGGAGAGCGGCGTAAGCGTCCAGAGCTTTGTCGCGGGCGGCGGGATCTTTCGGAGTTTGTTCCTGGTAGAGATGGCCCAGATTTAAATATGCGCCGTCCAAGTGCGGATCGAGCGCCATGGCCTCCTTGAACTCCGCCTCGGCCGAGACGACATCTCCCTTCTGGGCGTCCAGGACGCCTTGAAGATTGTGCAAACCGGCGCGATTTGGAGATCCCTTTAATGCCTCCGAAAGTAATGTTTGCGCTGTTGATGTATCCCCTGATTGCAGCAATTGCTGGATTTCCTGGGCGGGGTCCGATGACTGCCCGGCAAGGCACGGGCTCCAGGGTCCCTCCCCAAATGCCAGAAGGGCAAGCAGGAAGTGTGCCCTAAGGGTCCAATTTGTATCGGAGGGCCGTGCCATCCGTTTCGCTGCGCTATGCATCGTGCAAATTCTATCCTCACCACCGGGATGCGCAAGCCCTTTGTCAACGAAGGGACGCAATACGAAGCTTCCACTATGAACGTTCAACGAAGAGTGGCACAGGGTTGGGAGGTTTAACGGCAGTACCGATCTGCAGCGCCTCGAGGTAATTCCGGCTGGGCCTGTTATCCGCGAGGCCGAGCGCCCGGAGAAGCTCCGTGGCTCGGCGGCAAATCTCGATCGAAGAAGAGACGAGGAACTCTTTGACCAGACCCACAGGCCTTTGGGAAGCGGTTCCACGGTCAAGGAGCCGGGTGCCACCGAGGACCGCCTGGATTGTGATCCATAGCCAGGTTGCGAGGTCAGCAAACCCTGCTGCTTCGCATTGGCGGCTGGAAATCCAATCGGTCGCCTGGCATCCCTTCCTGAATTCCTCTCGCACCAGGCGCACACTTTCGGAGGCAAGTTGAAGGGCCTGCCAGCCAGGTCCCCATAGTGAATTCATGGAGCATTGGGAAGCCCCGGCCGAACCTTCCAGACTAGCAAGATGGGGAAGAACATCCCCCATGTCGCCGCGCTCCTTGTCCAAAAGATTCGCGGCGATAGCAAAGCGCAGAATCTCGGAGGCGCCCTCTCCGATGGTTAACAGCCGCGCGTCACGGTAATTTTGCTCGACTCTGTAATCCCGCATGTAACCGTAGCCGCCCATTATTTGGACCGCCTCGTCGATGATCCGCAGGGCGGCTTCGGTGGCGAAAATTTTGGCCATGCAGGCTTGGACTTTGAATGGCTTATGCGCGTCTGCAAGCTGGGCAGCGCTACGCACGCCTTGCCAAGCTACCCACAGGCTCTCTTCCATGCGGGACAGCTTGGCCTGCGTAAGCGGCTGGTCAAACAGCGATCCGCCAGCCACCTTCCGTTCTTGGGAGTAAGCCGCAGTGCGCTCGAGCGAGTCCCGCGCCAAACCGAGGGCCAGAGCGGCGATCCCCACCCTCCCTCGCAACAGGACCTGGCGGGCAACCTTGCCACCGGTTCCAACCGGACCCAGAATCGCTTTATCGGGAACGGGTACATCCTCAAACTTGAGCGCCGCCGTGTCCGAACGCAACATGCCCATCTTGCCATGGAGGGGAGTTCGGGCGATGCGTTCCTCGTTGCCTCTCATTTCCACTACGCAGGCGGTTATCCCGCCGTCCTTGCCATCGCCCTGTGAGGCGCGGGCAAGCACTACAAACAAGCCGGCGTGGCACCCATTCGTAATAAAGGTCTTCTCGCCATTGAGGTTCCAGCCCTCCGGTGTCTTCTCGATCCGTGTCCGCATATCATGGAAAATATTGCTGCCTGCTTGGGGCTCGGTGAGACACCACGCGCCCACATCTTCGCCCCGGGTCAGCCTGGGAAGATAATTCCGTCTCTGCGTGTCGTCGCCACCTAATAGAATATGCGAGGTCGCCAGAGATTCATGTGCGGCGAGGGTGAGCGCTAACGAACCGTCGCACGCTGCGATGCCCTCGATGATGGACAATATACCTTCCAGAGTTCCGCTCTGGCCGCCGTATTCGGCGGGGACGGCTGAGCCAACAAAACCATTGTTGGCTGCCAGCGCAATGAACCGTGCCGGGAATTCCTCTGCACCGAGCCGGCTGAGGTAGGGCAAAAGTTCACGATCTCCAAACTCCCCAACCGACTTGGCTAAGAGTAAGAAGTCGTCATCCTCGTGGAGTTGCGCCAATATTGCGCGTCCGCTCATTTTATCCTCCGCCCCTACTTCATTTAGAGCCAATATCCGCCCAAATGGTTCGGTAGACCTGTTGTCCCCTCCTTCATATGTGTACGCACACTGCCACCCCAGCCCTGGGAGTGAGAAGATTGCGCACTGGCGCACGGAATCCCTCAGCGCCCGTCTTATGAATGCGTAAAGGCAGTGCAGTTATGTATCGAAAAGTCCCTAATTGTGATTATACACAACTTTTGCGGGTGTCGGAACATCACCTAAAATAGGGTAGTGTCCTAATTTGAACGTAGCGCCGCCATCTTGGCGGCTCCTGTGCCGCTGGAAGCCAGCGCTACGCCCCAAATTAGGACAGCACCTAAAATAGTAGAGTTGCGGCGGGAATATCGACCAAAGGAGTCCGATGGGCGACTTTGCATGGCAACCGAGCGGCAGATATCTCGACCGATCGCGGGTGCGGCGCTTCATGGATATGCATGGAATCCGGTCGTGGCAGGAGCTTGTCCGCCGATCGACCCTCGATATCGAATGGTTCTGGAACTCCGCTCTTGAGCACCTTGGGATCGAGTGGTTCGAGAAATACACGCGTTTGTGCGACGACTCGCGGGGGATGCCGTGGACCACTTGGTTTTTGGGGGGGAAGCTCAACATTGTTCACAACTGTCTTGACCGGCACATCCGCGATGGTCGGGGAACGGCCATGGCTTTATGGTTTGAATCCGATGACGGGTTGCAAAGTTCCGTTAGCTATAACCAGCTCTGCGATTTTGTAAACCGCCTGGCCGGAGCGATGAGGGGTCTGGGGGTTCGAAAGGGAGATCGCGTTGCCATGTGCATGCCCATTTCCCCCGAGGCGGTTGTCGTGATGCTTGCCGCCCTTAAATTAGGGGCCGCTTGCGTCCAAATACCCGCGCGACTCGCCCCGGAGGATGTCGTCCTTCACATCCAGCAGGCCCAGCCCCGCCTTTTTTTCGTCAATGACGGCTACCCTCGTGCCGGCAAAGCGATAAGCTGCGAGAGTGTTTACGAAGCAGTGCTGAAAGCGGCGCCCTCGGTAGAGTGGATAGTTGTCAACGAACGCATGGGCATGGGCCCGGCCGACCGTCCGAAATGCCTGTCCTGGGAAAAAGTCATGCGTCGCTCGCCGGCAGACGGCAGTGCGGTGACGGAAAATCTCGATTCTGAACATCCGGCGCTGATTCTGTACAGCTCCGGTACGACCGGCAAACCAAAGACGCTGGTTCACACTCATGCCGGAGCGCTGGCGCAAGCCGCAAAAGAAATCGGTTATGTGTTTGATTGCGAGGGGGACGATGTCTTTTACTGGTTTACCAACTTCGGCTGGATGATGGCGCCATGGGAAATCATCGGAGCGCTTTTTTTCGGAGCCTCGATAGTTCTCTACGAGGGAACGCACCTGTTCCCGACGGCGCATCGCTTGTTTGAAATCATTGAAAATTACCGTGTTTCCATTTTCGGCTGTACGCCTTCCGTGTTCCGGGAACTCGCTAGCCGGAAGGTGGATTCCGGGTGCCACGACCTTTCCAACCTTCGGATTCTTGGCTCGACCGGTAGTGTTCTTGATGCGGCAACCTGGGAGTGGTATTTCAGAACCTTTGGACGCGGGCGTTGCCCCATCATGAACATTTCGGGCGGAACGGAACTCATCGGCTGCATGGTTTCACCTCTGCCCGTTATGCCCCTGAAATCCTCCACGGTGGGTGCTCCGGGTTTGGGTATGGATGTGGAAGTTGTCGACTCCCAAGGGGAGCCCGTGCGGGGTGGGACCGGTCACCTCATCTGCCGCAAGCCGTTTCCCTCCATGACTCGCGGATTCCTGGGAGACCCCCAGTTATTCCTGGAATCCTATTTCCCACATGGGCCTGACTGCTGGGTCCACGGAGACCTGGCCCGCGTCGACAAGGATGGGTACTGGTACTTGCTGGGCCGCAGCGACGACCTGATTGTTCACGGAGGCGTGAAGCACGATCCAGCCAGGCTCGAGGAAAAACTCCTCGCATTCCCGGGCCCGCCCCGCATCAGGGAGGCAGTGGCCATCGGGGCCAAAGATGCAGTCAAGGGAGAGCGAATCGTCTGCTTTGTGGTGCTAGGTCCGGAGGAGGTAGAGCCGCCCGAAGGGCTCGGCGCGCGGCTTAAGGCTTACATCAAGCAATGCTACGATCCCTTGGCACAGCCCGAAGAGATTTACGTGGTAGATGACCTTCCTGTTAACTTGTCTTCAAAGATCCCGCGGGGCCTTATCCGCAGGGTTTATGAGGGAAAGCCTCCCGGCAACACCGCAGTCCTTGCTAACCCCGAAGCGATAGAAGAGATTCGCCGCGCCGCCGAATACGCAAGAAATGGGAAGGCCCCTGAAGCGCAATAGATTCATTCACCTGCCCAGTCATGTTTTCAATCTCTCGTGGGCCGCAAGGAGCCGCCGGGCTTGACTCAAATGCGGAGCATCGAGCATCTTGCCGTCCAGCGACACAGCTCCCCGGCCGGGATTCGCCTCGAAAGCGGCGATGATGCGCTCCGCGTAGGCGAATTCAGCGGAGGTTGGTGTGAAGGCCTCATTGATGACAGGGACCTGCGCGGGGTGTACGGCCAGCATTCCCTGGAAGCCATCCCGGCGCGCAGTTTGGGCATAGGCGCGCATGCCTTCGATGTCCCGATGGGCCGGGTAGATGGTTTCGATAGCGGCGACGCCGGCAGCGGCGGCTCCTGCAATGCAAAGCGACCGCACCAGCTCATACAGGGGGGTGAGCGCTCCGCCGCCGTCGCGCGCGCCGGTCGCTCCGATCGCCACCGACAAGTCTTCCGCGCCCCACGTCAGCCCCATCAGGCGCGGGCCGCTTGGAGCATAGGATCCCAGCTCAAAGACCGACTTCGGTGTCTCGGTCGCGATTGCGAGGATTTGGATCTTCCCGATGGGCAGCCCGGTAATGGCCTCCATAGCGCTCAGGTAATGGCCAAGTTCGATGACCCCAGAGGTGGATTCGGCTTTGGGGAGGACAATCCCCACCGGGACTGCCGGCACCACGGCGGCAAGGTCCAGGAGGGCATCTGTCGTTTGGAGCGCGTTGATTCTGACCCAGAACTGCGCTCGCGTCGAAAGAGTATTTTTCGCGAATGACGGGGCGAGCTTTCTCGCCTGAGGCTTGTTCTGCGGCAAAACGGAGTCCTCAAGGTCGACGATGACAGCGTCTGCCCCCGAGTCCAAAGCCTTTGCCACCATGTCCGGGCGGTCACCCGGTACGAACAACCAGGATCTCGGCGTCATGCAAATTCCCCCTCGTAACCCACCGTGGCACGGCCACCCTGGCCGGGCGGATGGGCGGGACCCCCGTGCCAGGAAACGCAGTGCAAGCGCGGCAGTCAGGCTGCTGACTTCTTGATGAGCGATGTCCGGCGGCACTGGCAGACGATTTCATCGCGCTGATTAAACATTTTGTGCTCGAACGTGACGATGCCTGCCGTGGGACGCGACTTGCTTTCACGCTTGTCAACGACTCGCGTCTCGGCGCGCAGAGTATCGCCGATAAATACCGGATGAGGCATCACCACAGCGTCATAGCCGAGATTCGCGATCGTCGTGCCCATCGTGGTGTCACTGACCGACAGGCCGATCATGAGGCCGAAGGTAAAAATGCCGTTGACCAGGATGCGGCCGAACTCGGTAGCCCGGGCGTACTCTGCATCCAGGTGAAGCGGTTGAGGATTGTGCGTGAGGACTGAAATCAGCAGGTTGTCGGTTTCCGTCACGGTGCGGCGGATGCTGTGGATCAAGTGGTCCCCGATGTCAAATTGTTCGAAGGTCCGTCCCGGCATATTCATCACCCCTCGGGATTGATTCGCGCCAGCACCACTCCTTCGCTGATGTGATGGCCTTCTACGGCGGAAACTGCACTAACAATGCCCCCGAACGGCGCGCGGAGAGTGTGCTCGATCTTCATGGCCTCCACGATCATGAGCGGTTGGCCCTTGGCTACCCGGTCGCCAGGCCGGACGCTAACTGCGACGACGCGGCCGGGCAGGGGCGAAGCGATCATACCACTTGACGCCGGTCCTGCGGCTTTCGTCGCGGGTTTCGGATCCGTAAAAGTGTAAGGTTCCCCGGCGGCGAAGACCACGATGGCGTCCCCGAAGTCGTAGCTCCGTAGCGCGGCTGCCGGACTCACACTTGACTCCACCTGGTAGCGGGTATCACCCGACTGAAGGTTGACATGGATATGGGGCGGGGCGTTGAGCCGGAAGCCTTCCAGAGCCCGCCACGGTTCGCTCGGATCACGCTCTCGGGCGAGCCGGGCACTTGCCGCTGACTGGACGACCTCCTCCGAAGGCTGGTTGGGGGGAATCAACCGATCCAAACGATCTGCAATGAATGACGTATCGATGTCGGCAGCAAGAAAGTCAGGGTCGGCGAGAGTCCGCGCCAGGAATCCTGCGTTTGTCTTTAGGGGCCAAACCTCCACTTGCGAGCATGATTCTGCCAGGTGCTTCGCAGCCGCAGTGCGCGTAGGGGCGGCGACGACGATTTTCGCGATCAACGGATCGTAAAAGGAGCTGATCTCGCCGCCTTCTTCCACTCCGGAATCGATCCGCACGCCCCCGGGAAGCTGGAAGTGTCTCAATGGACCTGTGCAAGGCAGGAAACCAGCGGCAGGGTTTTCGGCATAAAGCCGCGCTTCGATCGCCCAGCCCGAAATCGCAAGCTCCTCCTGACGCAGCGGCAACGGCTCGCCGGAGGCAACGCGCAACTGCCATTCCACCAGGTCCAGACCGGTGATGGCTTCGGTGACCGGGTGTTCCACCTGGAGACGTGTGTTCATTTCCATGAACCAGATGCGATCAGCGCTCAGGCCCCGGCTGGCATCGGCAATGAATTCCACCGTGCCCGCCCCTTCGTAGGCAACCGCCCTGGCGGCCGCCACCGCGGCCGCGCAAACTCGCTGGCGCGTCGCGGCGTCCATCCCCGGTGCCGGAGCTTCCTCGATGACCTTCTGGTAGCGCCGCTGGATGGAACAATCGCGCTCGAAGAGATGAACGACGTTACCGTGGCGGTCGCCAAAGATTTGAACCTCGATATGCCGCGGCCGGTCGATATACCTCTCCAGGAAAACCCGGTCGTCGCCGAAAGCGGCCGCAGCCTCACGCTTCGCCGAGGCAAGCGCGGCGCTGAACTCCTCAGGAGTCGCGACTTTTCGCATCCCCTTGCCGCCCCCTCCGGCGACGGCTTTGATCAATACCGGCCATCCGATGGCAGCCGCCGCGCGGGCGAGTCCAGTTTCAGATTGGTCTTCGCCAAGATACCCGCGCGTTGTCGGAACGCCCGCCGCGGCCATCAGTCGCTTGGCCGCGTCCTTCCGCCCCATAGCGCGGATTGCCGCAGGCGGCGGCCCCACCCATGTGAACCCAGCCGCCGTGGCGGCTTCAGCGAATTCAGCGTTCTCGGACAGGAATCCATAGCCGGGATGTATGGCTTCCGCACCCGACTTTCGCGCCGCATCCAGGATTTTGTCTTGCGCAAGGTAGCTGTCACTCGCGGCAGGCAGCCCAATAGCAACCGCCGTATCCGCCTCGCGCCAATGGGGGGCGCCGGCATCCGCCTCGGAATATATCGCGATCGTCCGCACGCCCAGACGGTGAGCCGTGCGTATAACGCGTCGGGCGATTTCACCGCGATTGGCGATAAGCAGGCTGCCGATCATGGGATTACATTCGGAAAACGCCGAAGGACGTCTCGGGAATGGGGGCGTTCAAGCTGGCGCTGAGCGCGAGCCCCAGCACGTCTCGCGTCTCGACTGGGTCGATGATGCCGTCATCCCACAGACGAGCGGTGGCAAAATACGGATTCCCTTCCGCCTCGTAACGTTCGCGGATCGGCGCTTTAAATGCCTCCTCTTCTTCGGCACTCCAGGTTTCACCTTTGGCTTCGATTCCATCGCGTTTGATGGTGGCGAGAACACTCGCCGCCTGTTCGCCGCCCATCACGCTGATGCGGCTGTTGGGCCAGGTGAAGAGCAGGCGCGGCGAATAGGCCCTCCCGCACATGCCGTAATTGCCGGCGCCGAAGCTGCCTCCGATAATTACCGTGAACTTTGGCACCTCGGCTGAGGCCACCGCGGTCACCAGTTTCGCTCCGTCCTTGGCAATTCCCCCGGCCTCATATTTGCCCCCCACCATGAAGCCCGAAATGTTCTGAAGAAACAAAAGCGGAATCCGGCGCTTCGCCGCCAGCTCGATGAAATGCGCCCCCTTCAAGGCGCTTTCGGAAAACAGCACGCCATTATTCGCCAGAATGGCGACTGGCGATCCCCAGATACGGGCCATGCCGCAGACCAGAGTCGTCCCGTAAAGCGCTTTGAACTCGTCGAACTCCGACGCATCCACCACCCGTGCTATGACCTCATGGACGTCATAAGGAGCCCGGACATCGCTTGGAATTATGCCGTAGAGCTCCGTTGGATCATATTCTGGAGGCCGGGGTTTGCGGCGATCGATATCCGTCATTTTCGGCGTATTGAGATTGGCAACGATGGATCGGACCAGGGAAAGGGCGTGCTCGTCGTTCTCTGCCACATAATCCACCACGCCGGAGCGCTGGCCGTGCATTTCGGCGCCCCCCAATTCTTCCGCGCTGATCACCTCACCCGTGGCCGCTTTCACCAGCGGCGGCCCGCCCAGGAAAATGGTCCCCTCGTTGCGAACGATCACGGTTTCGTCGCTCATCGCAGGCACGTAGGCGCCGCCCGCAGTGCAAGAGCCCATGACGCTGGCAATTTGCGCAATGCCCTGCATGCTCATGCGGGCTTGGTTGAAGAAGATGCGGCCAAAGTGGTCCCGGTCGGGAAAAATCTCCGCCTGATGAGGCAGATTGGCCCCGCCGCTGTCCACCAGGTATATGCAGGGCAGGCGGTTCTGCTGCGCAATCTCTTGCGCGCGAAGGTGCTTCTTGACCGTCATGGGGAAGTAGGCTCCCCCCTTGACGGTGGCGTCGTTCGCAACGATCATCACTTCCCGATTTGCGACACGCCCGATGCCGGTAATGACGCCCGCGCAGGGCGCATCGCCCCGGTACATATCCCAGGCGGCTAACTGGCCAATTTCGAGAAAGGGCGCTCCGGGATCCAGGAGGCGTGTTACGCGGTCACGAGGCAACAGCTTTCCCCGGGCAAGGTGCCGCGAGCGCGCCGCCTCAGGGCCACCCAAGGCAACTTCACTTACTCGGGCGTGCAACTCGCGAGCAAGATGTTGGTTGCGCGCGAAGTTCTGCCCGTACGTTTCAGTTTCCGGATTAATCTGGCTCTCGAGTTTGGGCATGCGAAGAGGGAGCCAATAAGAAGGAAGAAACTAAGCCCAGAAAGCGACCCCAATTGTCTATCGGGATCGATAAGCACCAACTTTCAGTATACCCCCGGCGGCGGTCCGAAATCCATTCGGGATCGCAGAGGACCCTTCCGCCATTTTCTTGTGGGAAGGGGGTTTGTCGGGACGATCGAGTGGGGCCTTATCTCCCCAATTCCGCCCGGTTGAACCGGTTGATTAGCTATGACACAATGTCCGGGTCAGCGGTTCGGATCCGGACCTCATGGCCACCAACCAAAGAATCTACGATGCGGTGATTGTCGGCTCGGGCGCGAGCGGCGGGTGGGTGGCCAAGGAACTGTGCGAGCAGGGCATGACGGTTCTGATGCTGGAAGCCGGGCCCCCTCGCGTTCCGACTCGCGAATTCACTGAGCACATCTGGCCCTATCAGGTGAAGTATCGCGGTTTCGGCAACCAGCAAGGCCTCCTCAAGCACCAGCCCATTCAACGGCTGTGCTACGCCTGCGACGAATTCAGCCACCAGTTCTTTGTTAATGATTTCGAGCACCCCTACACGTTTCCTCCCGATAAACCCTTCATGTGGATTCGGGGGCGGCAGGTGGGAGGCAAGACTTTTTGCTGGGCGCGCGAGAGTTACCGTTACAGCGACTATGAGTTCAAAGCCGCCAGCCGTGACGGCTACGGCGAAGATTGGCCCATCAGCTACCGCGACCTGGAACCGTACTACGACAAGGTGGAAAGTTACATTGGCGTCAGCGGATCGCGGGAGGGCCTGGAATCGATGCCCGACGGCAGATTTCTCCCGCCCATGCATCTTTCCTGCGGCAGCCTGCGTGCGAAGGAAATCATCGGCAAGAAATTCGGCATGGTGGTGATGCCTGACCGGGTGGCGAACCTGACCGTCCCGCACAACGGCCGTCCGGCTTGCCACTATTGCGACGAGTGCCAGCGCGGATGCTATACGGCGTCGTACTTCAACAGCCCGTCGGTGACGCTGCCACCGGCGGCCCGTACCGGCAGGCTAACGTTGGTGAGCGACGCCGTGGTCAGCCAAGTGGCGATGAACGCGCAGGGAAAGGCCGAGGGAGTGTACTACGTCGATCGCCTCAGCCACGTGCATCGGGAGGCGCGCGGCAAGGTGGTGGTGCTGGCGGCCAGCGCGCTTGAATCCACCCGCATTCTCTTGAACTCCCGCTCGCCGCAGTTTCCCCAGGGCTTGGGAAATTCCACCGATCAGCTTGGCCACTACCTGATGGATCACACCACGCTGGAAGGGGCGGGCGGGTTGATGCCCCAGCTTAAATCATCGAAGCGCGAGCCGCACGGCAATCCCTGCGGCTTTCTGATCGCCAAATATGTCAATGCGGGGAAAAAGATAAACAAGAACTTTCTGCGCGGCTATCGATTTGACGGCGACGGCAGCCAGGAGCTCTATGCGCACGCCTTCGGTCTGGCGGGTTTCGGGACCGATTGGCGCCGCCGGGTGCGCTCTGAGATCCCCTACTATTTCGGAATCACCGCGCAGGGTGAATGCCTGCCGCGCTACGACAACTACGTGACCCTTGACGCGGAGAAGAAGGACGCCTGGGGGATTCCCGCGCTGCATATTGTCGCGTCGCACGGAGAAAACGAGCACGCCATGACCAAGGCGATGCGTCAGGACGTCATGGAAATTCTTGACGCCCTGCAACTGGAATCGCCGAAGCCTCCGGAGACGAATTTGAAAGTGTTCGGCAAGAACATTCACGAGGCTGGCACGGCGCGCATGGGAAATGACCCGAAGAAGAGCGTGGTGAATGGCTTCTGCCAGCTTCACGACGCCAAGAACGTGTTTGTGACCGACGGCGCCGTTTTTGTGACTCAGGGCTGTTACGAGCCCACCCTCACCATCATGGCGATTTCCGCCCGCGCCGGCGACTACATTGCCGAGGAGTACCGCAAGGGGAACCTCTGATGGAC
>DATJVT010000096.1:0-6246 GCA_035501695.1 Terriglobia bacterium
CCGCACTCCAAAGGTTGAACGTCAGGAGGCTTCGCGGCGGCGGAACAAGATCTATAACTCACCCTCCGGTTCATGGGACCCAGCAGGGGTGCCGATGTTTCCGGATTCGGTTTATCCGGCGCTCCCGCGTTTCGCGCCGCGCTCCGCATGGGTGCCGTCCGCGGGCCCTTCAGGAGGCCGTGACTCAGCCCGCCTGCCCAGCCGGTAGGAAATCTGCTGGCTGGTCTCGCGCACCAGGGGGGCCATTTCGGAGATCCGCGCGGAGGTCAAACGCATCGCCGGCCCCGCCACGCTGAAGGCCGCCGCAATTTGTCCCAGGTGATTGAAGATGGGGCCCGCGACACAGCGCAACCCCTCCACGGCCTCTTCGTGGTCCACGGCGTAACCCTGCTCGCGGATCCGTTCCAGTTCCTTGCGCAGATGCGGCAGCGTCGTCAAGGTGTGGCCCGTCAAGCGGGTGAGGCCGGGGGACTCGGCAATCTGATGCAGCAGTTCCTCCCCCTGATAGGCCAGCAGCGTCTTCCCTACTCCGGTGCAATGAAGGGGCATCACCCGCCCCAAACGGGCGTCCAAGCCGACGGGCTGGGGGCTGTCAAACTTCTCGATAAAAATCGTCCCCGACCCCTGCAAAATCGCCAGGTGAACGGTCTCCTGGGTCCGCAGATTCAGCTCGCGCAGCAACGGAAGGGCCACGCGGCGAAAATCCAGGCGGTCCATCACGCCCAGGCCCATGCGCAGGATCCGGTAGCTGAGCTGGTAACCGCCCGCCACCGGGTCCTCCTCCACAAATCCGTGGCGGACCAGGTTGACCAGCAGACGGTGCACGGTGCTGACGTGCAGGTGCAGCCGGTGGCTGAGCCGGGTGAGGGTGTAAGGCGGCTCCTCGTCCGCCAGGACCTCCAGGATATTCAAGGCTTTGACCAGCGACTTGACCGTGTAGGCCGTGGCGGGTTTGGGACGATCCGATAGATTTTTCATAGGGTGATAATTATTGCGAGTTTTGCGTGATAGTCAAGCCGGAACCTCGCAAATCTTCATGCCTGCCCCCGTCTGCGCCGATAGAAGAGGATGAACCAAGAAGCCGCCGGCCTGGGGGGCCAACCGGCCCACCCGGGGGGTCCGAGGTGATGAGCAACCGATGGCAACCTGCGTAGGTGTTCAGCACGAGCCGCGCGAGTGGGTCACGCTGCGCCCCACCGCCCGCAGTTCCTGGCTGGAGCACGTGGCCAGGCGCTGGATGGCGAGCGTGGTAGGA
This sequence comes from Terriglobia bacterium, assembly GCA_035501695.1. GTDB lineage: Bacteria > Acidobacteriota > Terriglobia > UBA7540 > UBA7540 > Bog-366. The sequence goes on from DATJVT010000096.1 coordinate 1,256, forward strand.
CAACCCCAAGCCACGGAGGCCGTTCTGCGTCTGTTACAGCGCATCGAAGTGCAGGCCGTCCGCCCCCACCGCACCATGGGTTCGGTGCTCCTGCTCGGTCCCCCCGGATGCGGCAAAACCCACTCGGTTGAGGCGCTGGCCGAAGTGCTGCTCCACAGCCCCCATGCCTTGCTCAAGATCAATTGCGCCGAATACCAGCAGCAACACGAGATCGCCCGGCTGGTGGGCGCTCCCCCTGGTTACATTGGACACGCGGACACGGAACCCGTCTTCACCCGGGAGAACCTTGACCGCTTCCGCACGCCCGAGTTCCCCTATACGTTGATTCTGTTCGACGAAATCGAAAAAGCCCACTACGCGCTCTATTCCCTGCTCCTGGGGGTGCTGGACCGCGCCGAGATGAATGACGGGCGCAACCGCCTGGTTGACTTCTCCTCCTGCTTGTTCTTCTTTACCAGTAATATAGGGTCAAAAGAAAGCCTGCGGGCCACCTCCCCCTCCGGGTTTATTCCCCAGTTGGCGGGGGAAGACTCCAAGGCGCGCCACTTCCGCAGCGTTTCAATGCGGGCCCTCAAGCGCCACTTCCCTCCCGAGTTCCTGCGGCGCATCGAGGAGACAATTGTCTACCATCCCCTGCGCCCCGCCGACCTGAAGAACATCCTGGAACTCGAGCTCGCCAAGGCCTCCCGGATCTTTCTACGTCATCCCACCACCCCCTTTGAGGTGGAATGTACCTCCGGCGCCAAGTCGCTGCTGCTCCACCATGGGTGCGATACCGAGTACGGGGCGGCCAACCTCCAGCACACCCTGGCGTGCGAGTTCCAGGACCCCCTGTATCGCCTGATGGCGACCGGGCAGGTGAGCACGGGCGACAGGATCGGGGTCTTCGCCCGCGGTTCGGAACTGGTTTTTCGTAAATGCTAAGAACCGGAGGGCTTACAGAAGATTGGCGAATATGGTGAAAACCGTTTTTTGTGGCGCCGCACTCCTGGTGCCACCTCCCGCGTGCGGGCAAGAGGCGGGCATGATCGGATTTGTCACCAAGTGCTGCAATCGGTGCGACGGAGGAGGCGACGGAGTGACCTATGGCCAAATTCAGTTGATCGTCGTTACGTAAATGGCCGTATTGTCGCCGTTGGCCGTGGGCGCAATGAATGCGATAGTCTGCTGGGTATCGCCCGTGAGGGAAACAATGGGCTTCGCCTGTCCGGCCGATGTAATGGGCAGGAAGTCGTCGGGCGTGGTCAGCCGGTTTGCCTGACCGTCGCAGTTGCAATAAAGCGCCAGGTCGGTGGAGTTGTCGACGGGGGCGGCGGCGAAAATCAGGTTGCCTCGCGGGCCAATGGTGAGGCCCACGATCTTCGCCACGGCTTTGAGGGGCGTGGTGCTGAGCGATTGCTTGGCCATCACCGGCTTGGTGGGATCGCCGGCCAGCAGCGCCGTCTGGATGCTGCCGTTCTCAAGGTACACCAGGAGCATTTGGACCGGTTTCAGGTCCGGCTTGGGGGCGAGCAACTCCCCCGAATGTGCGGCGTCTGCAGGAGGCTGCAGTTCCTGAAAGCTCTGGATGGCGATGGCGCGGAAGAATTGCTCCGTCGCGATCTCGGAGGAGGCACCGCGGCGCAGGAAGGCCGCTTCATCGTGTCCGACAAAAAAGGGTTCCAGCAACTCCGAGGGGCCGAGTCCCAGTCCCGCCGGCATGGGTAGCGCCTGAAGACCCCGCGGGGTCCACAGGAACAGCCCGCTTCCCGGGGCCTTCCCGCCCCATCGGGCACCAAAGAGCACATTGCCGTCGGAGGTCACCAGAGGAGCTGAGAACTCTTCGAGCTTCGCCCCCGGGCGTCCCGGAGGCTCGTCCAGATTGGTGGCGACGGCGCGGGGTTTTGAGCCTTCCTGCCGCACCATGACCACTTTCGGCACATCCGCCTGGCTGGTTGCCAGCGTGGCGGCGAAAGCAATTACCCCGGAGTCGTTCATGCTGGGGGCGCTGAAGGAGTCGTAGGTCGCGCGGGGAAAGGGGCCTAACAAGCCTTGAAAAGCCACCACGGAGAAGCTAACTCCCTGGGATCGCACTACGGCGCGCATCTCGACTCGCGGACTGCGTAGGCTGGTGAGGAAGACGATGTCCTGATTGCCGTTCATGGCTACGCTGGAGAAAGCGCCGAAGGCCAACCCGCCGTGTCCCGGAACGCCCGTGCCGGAAGCCAGCAGCAGTCGCGTATTAAGGGGCGCAGCAGGCGGTGCCGAAGTGGGCTGCGTCAGAGGCGCCGGCGCCGGGGCGGGCTGCTGCTGGGCCGCCGCTGCTCCCACGCTTACCACGCAACATGCCAGCAGAAGCCCTTTCAGTCCTTGTCGTCCCCCTTTGCCCATGGGTCGCATCGTCCGGTTCGATCCACCTTTCCTGGGTGCACCCCCCCGCTCCCTGGTGGTGCCCAAATCAGGCAAGCTAGCACCGAGCTTTCCCGCGCGTCAAGATGATTTGCTACAAGCACCGATCACGGTGCCCCCCCGAGCATTTTATGGTATAACCTCCCTGGAGCCCTTAGGCAGGAAAAACCCATGAATCTCCGTGAGTTTATCTCCGCTCCCGCGACTTGCAAGCCCGCCGTTCCCCCTAACACGTCGCGAGGCCTCGCATTGGGGTTGAGAATCTTGAACTACCTCCGCATCGAGGGCCAGGCGTATACGCTTGGCGAGCTGGCCGCCTACACCCAACTGGGAAAACCTTCCCTGCTCCGGCTGCTCCGTACCCTGGAGGGCCTGGGTTACATTTCCCGCGACGCCGGCAGCCACTATCGCATCGAGGTGGAAAGTTCGGCGACCGGAGTGCACGAGACCTTGCGGATCTTGCGCAAGACCTGGGGACGGCACTCCCAGGAGATCCAAAGCCACTGTGGAGAGACGGTTTCTCTGGCTTACCTCTTCCATGACCACATCCGGGTGGTGGGCGTGCTGGAGAGTCCCCAGAACATCCGCATGTCGAACTTCGTGGGCAGGATCCTGCAACCTTATGCGTCGTCCCTGGGCAAATCGATAACGGCCTTCCAGGATGAGGCGCTCATCCAGACGTTGCTTGACGTGTACGGGATATACCGCGCGACCAGGAACACCTTGGTGGATCAGCTGGCAATTCAAAATGAATTTGCTTCGGTGCGCTCGCGAGGCTACGCCGAGGACAAGGAAGAAACTGTCGAAGGGGGGTACTGCCTGGGTGCGCCCATTCGAAATCCGGAGGGAAGGGTCATCGCTGCCCTCAGCGCGTCATCGCCGAAGTTCCGTGTCACGGCTGAATTCATGGAGAAATTTCCGGTCCGGCTGATGGAGACGGCCGCCGGCATGTCGCGAGCGTTGGCCGCAGATATCGGCGGCTAAAGCTCGTTTTTGGTCTTAACCCTATGAATTTGGCTAACGAGGCTGGCGCGTCAACGGGAGACACTCTGCTCCTCATCTATGCAACGCTCCTGGACCGATTCGGACCGCAAGGGTGGTGGCCGGCGCGCACGCGCTGGGAGATCATCTGGGGAGCAATTCTGACCCAGAATACAACCTGGCAGAATGCCAGGCTGGCTCTGAGAAACCTCCGCAAGGCAGGCCGGCTTGCCTGGAGCTCGATGCGCCGCGTTACGCGTGGCGAGTTAGAGCGGATGATCCGTCCGGCGGGCTTCTACCGTCAAAAAGCGGCGACCCTTCACAGATTTATCCAGTGGATGGAACGGAAGCACAAAGGGTCCCTGGGTTCTCTGTTCGCGTTGGGCGCCGCGCGTGCCCGCGAGCAACTCCTGGCGCAGAGGGGGATCGGGCCGGAAACTGCCGACGCAATTCTGCTCTACGCCGGCCGTCAACCGGTATTTGTTGCGGATGCCTACACGCGCCGCATCCTGCGGCGCCACAACCTCGTTCCATCCCAGGCCGATTACTCCTCCACCCAGTCATTTCTCCACCAGCATCTGCCGGTGGACGAAGCGCTCTTCAACGAATTCCACGCCCTGCTGGTGGAGGCGGCAAAGCGCTATTGCCACCGGAAAGTGGCGCGCTGCGAGGAATGCCCTCTGGGAAGTTTCCTGGAGAAGCCATCAGCCATCAATTCTAAGCCCTTGGCCGTTGAGGCCTTCGTTTTGGCAGAGCGCTGATCGCTGAAGCCTAAGAACTGGAAATATGAATCCCGATCCCACCCAGCGCCGGAAGATCGTCCTGATTGTCCTGCTGATCCTCGTCACCCTTCTCTTCTTTCTGGGGTGGAGCCAGGCATCGCTACGACTGGATTTCATCCATCCCAGCAATTCCGGGGAAACAATCCTGCTGCTGGTGCTTTCCACCGTAATCTTCCTTGCCTTCGTCATCTTCACACTGATCCTGCTGCGCATTCTGTTGAAGCTCTACGTGGAGCGGCAGGAGCAACTGCTCGGTTCGCGCTTCAAGACCAAGATGGTGGTAGCCTTCCTGGGCCTCTCGCTCGTACCGGTCATCTTCCTTTTCATCTTCGCCTATGGGTTGTTGAACAGAACCATCGACAAGTGGTTCAGCGTGCCTCTCGACCTGATCCGCGAGGATTCGGAAGAACTCGTCCGGCAACTGGAGCTGCAGGCTGCGCAGCGCGCCGACCATATCTCCAACTTTCTTGCTCAGAATCAGGACATGATCGATGCCCTGGAAAAACACCAGGCGCCAGCGGTGGCGCGCCTGGTGACCCAGGAGGTGGCAGCCGACCCCGGCACTTTGGCGGCCATGTGCTTTGACTCCTCCGGGCAACTCCTGGCCCGTGCGGGCGACCCCTGGCCCGATGGGCCAACCATCCTCCACTACTTTCCGCAAATCGTGACTGGGAAACTTCCTCCCAAAGGACTCAACGGACATTGGCCCACCGAGAAGTATGAGCTTTTCATTTCGGTGGACCCCATCATGGGCAATTCCGGCGAATACCTGGGCACTGCCGCGGGCATCATGCGCTTACCCTCGAAACTGACCCAGATTTCGGGTGAAATCCAGCAGGA
>DATJVT010000097.1:0-4869 GCA_035501695.1 Terriglobia bacterium
CCCTTACCGGCACGATTTTGGGAGTATTCTAGCCTTCACGGAATGGAACTTCGGGATGAATTTCATCGACCAGACCGGCCACAAGGGCTACGTGGACTACAACGCGCCCGACTGGTCTAGTGACCACAGTACGACTGTTCCGCTCTTGGACTTCTTCAGCCTGAGTTGGCAGCGGACCTTCACCCAGATAACACCTTTGCCGGGACAGGACTCAAGTCTCTTCCTGAATTACTACGGGAATCCTGCGTACGGGAACCCGGTGCCGCAAGGGCCGGATGGAGGACCAGACGATGACTAGAAATCATGGGCGGTCGGGGGGAAATCCCCCGACTGCCGTCGTCAGGCGTGCCTAATCCGAGGTCTGGGGAGGCAATGAATGAAAGCGAAAGTTGTTTTCGCGCTGGCTATTGCAACAGTCTTGACCATGCCACCACAAACTCGTGGGGCCAAATGCAAAGTGCTTCACAGTTTCAACTCTGGCTATGTGCCATCGGGCTCATTGCTGCTGAATAAGAAGGGAAAGCTTTTTGGTGGCACCTACAGCTCTGTCTTTGAATTGATCCCGCAGCCTTCAGGAAGGTGGAAAAAGGTAGTATTGCACAACTTTGCCACCCAAGATGGGAACCCATGGGGCGCGCTGATCTTTGATCGCGAGGGCAACCTCTATGGTACAACCTCGGGTGGCCCCGTCAGCAACAGCGAGGTTTACGAGCTACACCCCGTTACCGATGGCTGGGTTTTCAGCGCGCTATATACCGACGGCGCGGGGCCAGGCGTTTTGCTCGATAACGCGGGCAATATTTACGGGGAAATGGGTCCGGGGGCAAACAAATACTACGGCGCGATCGCGGAGCTTTTCCCGGGCGCCAACGGCTGGGACTACACCGCGCTGTACAGCTCCTGCAGCCAGGATAACTGCGCCGACGGCTTTGCTCTGCCCGCCCCGCCCGTCTGGGACGACCACGGCAACATGTTCGGGGTCACAACGTTCGGGGAGTTCAACAACCCCCAGTGCTGGAATGGCAATGGCTGTGGGGTGGTTTTTGAAATGACGCCCAACGGCGACGGCACCTGGGATTACTATGTGCTGCACCGCTTCGCCTCTTCTCAGACCGATGGCCAGAGCCCACAAGGCGGACTGGTGAGGGACGCCGCCGGCAACTTCTATGGCACTACGGCCCACGGCGGCCCCCATGGGCACAAGGGCGGCGCGCATGGCAATGGGATTGTCTTCAAGCTGAGTCCCAACGCGACGGGCCGCTGGACGATGACGGTAATTTATGACTTCCCCGATGGCTGCGGTCACGGCTGCGAGCCGTTCGGCGATCTGGCTTTCGACCAGGCTGGCAATCTGTACGGCGCCAATGGAGGCGGCAATGCTACCTGCTCCGGCGGAGCTTATTTCTGCGGGATGATTTACAAGCTGACGCCGCAGCCCGACGGCACCTGGAAATACGGTGCGGTGTACAAGTTCAACGGCCCGGACGGCTTCGGTCCGCTCGGAGTTACGCTCGACAAGAAAGGCCACATCTACGGCGCCACCACCGAGGGCGGCAAGTACAACTTCGGCGTCGCCTTCGAAATCATCCCGTAACGCTGCTGAAAGCGTGGTGAACGCAGGCGCGTGTGAGCAGCCTGATTACCGAGAACCCGCGTCTGTACGGCGTGCCGGTGATCTAAAAGTAGCCTTCTATCCTGATCCAAGGTGTCGTGCGGCAAAGCGTGCGACAACGCAGTCGCTGGATCCCTATTAGCATCAGTCCTGCACTACTGCAACCGGGAATTCGGGCCGGACGGTTCGCGTTCCCCGCGCGCGGGCTCGGTGGAGTAATATGTTGCTCTGTTGAATCCCATGTGGGGTGCAGCTCAGCTGCCCGTGTCTGCAAGACTGCCCACGCTGAGAGGACGATGAGCAAGACATTTCGGGTTTTTGCCACCTGCGACATTGGCGAGTCCATTGAACTGCTGCGCAAGCGCGGCTATGAGGTTGAGGTTTATCCGCAACCGGAGGCGCCTGCCAAGAGCCTGATCATCGAAAAGGTGAAGTCCGGCGTGGACGGCCTGATTACGACTTTGCGCGACAAGATCGACGCGGAAGTCTTTGCCGCGGGCAATGGCACGCTGAAGGTCGTCGCCCAGATCGCGGTCGGATTCGACAATATCAACCGCGCCGACGCCAATCACTATAAAATTCCCTTCACCCATACCGCCGACGTTTTGACCGAGGCCACCGCAGAATTCGCCTTTCTCATGCTGGGCATGCTGGCGCGGCGCATGTGGACCGCCGAGCACCTGACCCGCGAAAACAAGTGGGGATACTGGCATCCGTATTTGCCATTCCTGGGCGACGAAATCACCGGCAAGACAATTTCCATCATCGGGACCGGGCGCATTGGGTTGGCGATGATCAAGAAATGCACCGGGTTCGACATGAATATCCTGTGCTACGACCCGGCTTATCAGAATCATGACTACGTGAAAGCAATTCAGGAGGAAAAAGACCTCCGGCACGCGCGCGGCATTTGCCGGGACCAGACCTGGATCAAGTACGTGGAACTGGACGACGCGTTGACGCAGGGCGATTTTGTCAGCGTGCATGTCCCGCTGCTCCGCACCGGAGAAAGCCCCACACCTACCTATCACCTCTTCAACGAGCGGACACTGCGCATGATGAAGCCGACGGCCTTCTTGGTGAATACGTCGCGCGGGCCCGTGGTGGATGAAGCGGCCCTGGCCAAGGCGCTCAAGGAGAAGTGGATCGGCGGGGCGGCCCTGGATGTTTATGAGCACGAGCCTCTGCCGGCGGATTCGCGGTTGCGCGATGCGGCGATTGAAGATCGCTGCCGCTTGATGCCGCACTTTGCCAGCGCGGCGCGGATTACGCGGCTATCCACCGACCCCGACAAGGGTATGGCGGGACGATGCGCCCAGGCACTGATCGATGTTCTGGAGAGGAACTACGGCGGCGATGTGACGAAGATGCCGTACGTGGTGAACAAGGAAGCCTTCGCGAAGCAGTAATCCATGGAGCACGGGCATCTCGCCCACGCTGATCTTCTCCAATTCCTGCGCGTGCCAACATTGCCGGCAACCGCCACTGTCGTCGGTCGGGGACGCCCGCCTCCACTGAACTTAGGAAGATGTTACGGATCGGAGATGGTGGATTCTTCGCCCTGCGCCCGCAGCACGCGGTCAACCGAGTACGGCGTGCGGCGCGACGGCTCGTAGTAGTGGCGTACCTGCATCTCACCCAGCAAGCCCACGGCCAGCAGATTGAGCCCTGCCAACAACAGCACCGCGGTGAAGATCATCAGAGGCCCGTGGTGAGTCATGATCTCGGTGTGGTTCAGGAACTTCTCAATCAGCAGCCATAGCGAAATTCCCGAGCCCGCCAAAATACTAAGCATGCCAATGCCGCCAAAGAAATGAAGTGGGCGCGCCAGATAGCGCAGCAGAAAGCGGATGGTAATGAGATCAAAGAAGACCCGGAAGGTGCGGGTGATGCCGTAATGCGAGTTGCCGCGCTCGCGGTTCAAGTTGCGGATTGGCACTTCGCAGATCGAGGCTCCGTGCCACGATGCCAGTGCCGGGATAAACCGGTGCATCTCGCCGTAGAGTGGGACCTGCTCCAGAATATCGCGGCGGTAAGCTTTGAAAGTAGTGCCAAAGTCATGGATGTCGACGCCGCTGAGCTTGGCCATGAGCCAATTGGCGATGCGCGACGGGATGCGGCGCATCCACAGGTTATCGATGCGTACCTTGCGCCAGCCACTGACGATGTCGTAGCCCTCGGCAATCTTCTCCAGGAACAGCGGAATATCGGCCGGATCGTGTTGAAGATCGCCGTCCATGGCGATGACGTATTCGCCTCGGGCGTGGTCAAAGCCGGCTGCCAAGGCGGAGGTTTGACCAAAATTACGGCGCAGGCGCACCACCACCACCCGGCTGTCTACTGCGGCAATTTCTTTCAACAGCGGGAATGTCCCATCGTTGGATCCGTCGTCCACCACAACAATCTCGAAGGGTTCACCGTGGCTCTCCATAACCGCCTTCAGGCGGGCGTAGAGGCCGGTCACGTTTTCCTGTTCGTTGTGGAGTGGTACGACGATGGAATACCTGAGCATGTAGGACTATTATACGGCACAGGTAATGCCGGGCGGAGGTGGGGTGCCGCCGAACCAATCCCGCCAATCGGCTTGAGGCGGCATTTTCTTTACAATCCCTTCACCCATATCTGTCCGGCTTTTCGCGAGAGTCGCCCTGCGTACACGGGCAAGCGGGAAATGGAGACCGCAACCGATGGACGTGCTTTTCATGATGTTCATTAGCGTGATTACCGTGATGACCGCGCTGACGTTTATTGAAGTACGCCGAATCCGGAAGAAGTTGCAGAAATAGACTTGCAGCCTGGCACCAGAGCGGAGGCGCGGCAAGCCGCGCCTCCGCTCTGGGCATTGGCTACAGCCCAGGCCCTCCCGGGTAGGTCGGCAAGTCCGGAGGACGGGCCGGCAGTTTCTTCGGGTTCTCCTGGATCGCCTTCATCACCAGCTCGATGGCCTTCTCCAATTGCGGATCCTGGCCTTTGACCACCAGGTCCGGCGGGTTTTCGACCACGACGTCGGGTTGGACGCCGCGATTTTCGATCAGCCACTTGCTGTCCGTACCATAGAGGGCGAACTCTGGCCGCGTGATATAGCCGCCGTCCATCAGCGGCATTTGCCCGCGGATGCCACGGACACCTCCCCAGGTACGGGTTCCAATGAGTGGACCCAGCTGGTAGTGCTTGAAGAAGTAGCTGAAGAAATCGCCGTCGGACGCCGCATAGTGGTTGGTCACGCAGGCCATCGGCCCGTAAAAGACATTGGGCGG
>DATJVT010000098.1:0-2855 GCA_035501695.1 Terriglobia bacterium
GTCGGTGAGACCTGAGGTCTTGTCCCTTCCCACCGCCTGGACAAATTCCTTCTCCACTGAGACTCTTGGGAAGCGGGGTTCAATCCTGCCGATAGCGTAGATGTAGCTAGCCGCGGCGGTCGCGCCATTGCCGGCCGGCGCGGTTCCGCAGGTGGGGCACGCCTGCGGCGCGAGCGAACGTGCCGCCGGCCTCGCGGCAGCGGTTACCGGCGCCGAGGCGTCGTTCACGCCGGTTGCTACGGTTGCAACTTGCTCTTTCACTTCGGATTGATCCATTTGATTCCTCCTATGGGACGTGAAAGTCCGTAATGTGGAAGGTTGCGGAGCCATCCGCACTTCTTCCTGGTAAGTCGATTGCGTGTCACAGGCGTCCTGTCAGCACCCGCATATGCCGTTTCGGCAAACAATCGATCGTCCCCCGCAATGACCTGACCCAGCCAGATCATCACAGTCGGAGCCAGGTTCGCAAAGGCAGCCGTCAGAGGCACAATACAATGAGCTGCCCCTCCCTCTTTCACCTTGAGTCGCGGCCCCAAATGACAGCCATCGGTTGAGCGCCCGACGCGGTTGTGCAGCCGCCGGCGCTCGCACCGAGGCCTTCTCTACAGGTTCTGTCAACGGACCTGGCCGTGGTTCTATATCCCGCGACATGCATCGGTCGCTTGACCTACACCGCCGCCTACCGTCGACGTTCCCGGCCACCCCAGGCCCGGACTGGCAGCAACGGCCTAGGAGCAGCCACAGGCGCCGGTACGGGGACTGCAGTCGCAGGTCTTGCTCAGATCACCGCATGCTCTGGTGTCCAACGCGCATCGGAAGCAATCAATGAGCCCTGAGCAAACGCATGCCTGATTGTCAGGCGTGCAAAGGTAACCCAATCCTCTGAAGCTAGCCAGCTTGATCGCTGTCTCGCCAACTGCTGAAAACCCTTCTGAGTAACTCGGAACTACCTGGAGGATATTTCGTTCGGCCGTGAATCCTGGTAATCGCATTGTTTCTTCCTCCTCTTTCGAGATCGCGCGCCGAAATCGGCGAGCGATCGCGAGAAATGTATCCATCGGTTGACCTGCACCGACGCCTGCCGTCACGTTCGCTGCTACCCCAGGCCCGACTGGCAAGTACCGGCTCAGAAGCAGACACAGCCAGCGCCGCCATGGCAAACGCAAGTCGTCTTGTTACCGCAGGCTTTGGGGTCCCTCCCGCACGCGAGGCAATCGAATGCGCCTGAGCAAGCGCATGCCCGATTGTCCGGCGTGCACACGTAGCCCAGCCCGATCAGTCTTGAGCCGGCCAGCCGGTTGATGGCTGCCTCGCCCCCTTCGGAGTAACTCGGAACCACCCGGCGGATATTTCTCTCGGCGGTAAATCCTGGTAATCGCATTGGTTATGACCTCCCTCTCAAGATCGCGGGCCGAAATCGGCTATCGCGAGAAATGCACCCATCGGTTGAGGGCAGCGGCCCGCTTCTCGCAGCCGCCGCATGCTTGGATTCCCATCGCGTACGTGACGCGTTTGATGGCGTCGCCCAGGCCGATTTCCCTCTCGATGAGGAATCCCGGAAGACGAACGCGATGAGGCTGACGTTCAGCTTCCTGGGCGTCATTCTTGGTTGCTGCCTTCCTGTTCATGACAGTCTTCTCCCGCTATGAGCTGAGGCTAACACCTGATACGCCGCCCAGGCATCGAGTACGGGCGGCGCGATGGTGGCCCGCTTTGGCGTGCCGACTCCGGTCACGGCCAGCTTGATCTGCGCCGCACTGGCGCCGGGAAACTCCGACCAGAGCAGCGCGATGGCGCCGGTGACGAAAGGGGCCGCCGCGCTGGTCCCGCCAAATGTCTGTGGCTTGCCGATGGTTCCGAGGCTGGTAACATTCTCCCCGGGCGCGCTCAGCCCCCGCCTGCCGATTGAGCTTCCCAGATTCGTTTCGCGCAGCGGTCTGCCTTGAATATCGCAGGCGGCCACCGGGATCACCCAGCGGTGGCGGGTGATGGCGGAGCTTCCCACGGTCCCTTGATTGCCTGCCGCCGCCACGGTGAGAATGCCGCGGTGGGCGGCGTAACTGAGTGCCTCCTCCAGCCTGCTTTCGCCTTTCGGTGAAGCCTGAACGAGGGCGGAACTCAAATTGATGACGTGCGCACCGGCATCGACGCTCTCGATAATGGCCTGCGCCAGTTCTTCCGGAGTCGCGCTCGGAATTTGCCCATTGACGTTCGGTGCTTCCGCAAAAATCGGACGCAGCAACAGCGTGCAACCAGGGGCGATCGCCGGTGCCACCGAACCCCGCCGCGCAAAAAGCATACCCGCCACGAATGTCCCGTGCGTGCACGCCACACTGTCAGCCAGACTACATGTCCCTTTGAGCTTTCCTGGAAGCTCGCGGTCAGGGAGCGTACGGACGGTTGCCCCAGCGAGGTCAGGATGGTCGAGGGCCACAGGCCCGTCGATCAGTGCAATCGCGAACTCCGCCCTGCCCTCGCTGCGTTCCATCAACGCAGAGAGTCGGACCAAATCGAGAGGACTCATAGCACACTCACTCCCCCGCCGCTCTCTTACGCTGACTTACCTTACTCAGCTCAGCCCAGTGCGGGAAAGCTACCATTTCACGAAACACGAAGTCAACAGCCAAGTTGTGCACCCATCCTCCGCGCGGAGGCCAGGTTTTCAAAGGGGGTCCGAACCGGAGCAAGGGTAGCGACGGTAGCACCACAACACTGAGTATGCGGAGCGCGGCAAGGGACTCCTACTCAGTAAGGCCCGGCTACGGCGCCCGCAACAGCTTCCTCCAGCGGAAGCAGTTGCCCTTTCTCCAGGTGGCGGGTGACGGTGGCGTGCTGGGCGGCGTGCGGGTCGTGCG
>DATJVT010000099.1:0-17433 GCA_035501695.1 Terriglobia bacterium
CCCATCCCCACAGCTTGGCGCGATCTTTCCAATCTTTACCTCGCTGTCTCCATTGACGGGCTCCCGGCCGAACATGACCGTCGCCGCGCCCCGGCCACGTACGACCGCATTCTGAAGCACATTGCCGGGCACAGGATCAATGTTCACTGCACCATAACCCGGCAGATCACCCAACGCCCGGGTTACCTGGAGGAATTCGCCGCTTTCTGGTCCCACCGGCCAGAGACGAGGAAGATCTGGTTCAGTCTCTATACTCCCCAGGAAGGGGAGGTGAGCGAGGAACGCCTGACTCCGGCGGATCGCGCCCGCGTGCTGGAGGAGCTTCGCCGCCTGCGCCGGATTTACCCGCTGATGGAAATGGGGGACCGCATCCTGGGGGGGTTCGAGCACCCGCCCGCTACGCCCCAGGAATGCATGTTCGCGCAGGCCACGGCCTGCGTCTCCGCCGACCTCTCCACCCCCATCACTCCGTGCCAGTTCGGCGGCAGTCCGGTGTGCGCCGAGTGCGGGTGCTTGGCTTCCGCCGGCCTTGCCTCATTCGGGAAATACAAGCTCGCGGGACTGGTTGAGATTGGCGCGCTTTTCTCCGCCTCCCGGAAGTTGGGCGACCGGCTGGCCGGCGCCACGGCATGACCGGCTCACATCTAACGTGCCTTTGAGTGTCGAGGCGAAGAACCCCTGCTGGCTGGCAAACTGGTGGGGGAGGACTCGAGAAACGCGTTCACAGGACCGCGGTTTCATGAATCATCCGTCCTTCGGCGAAACGGGCCAGGTTGATCGCGCGGGCGTCGATCAACTCAGTCTGGCCCCGGAGGATCAAATCGGCCAGTACCTTGCCGGTGGCGGGTGAGTGCATCACGCCGTGGCCGCTGAACCCGTTGGCAAGAAACAATCCGGGAACCTCGGGCACGGGGCCGAGAATGGGGTAATGGTCCGGGGTCATTTCGTAAAGGCCGGCCCAAGCGCGCTTGGGATTCACTTCCAGGGCCTCGAAGCAAGGCACACGGTCCACGGCGCGCGTCAGGATCTTCTCAATGAAGGCCGGATCGAAGTTGGTTTTGAATCCGGTCGTCTCCTCCGGGTCGTTCCAGGCCAGCAATACTCCCAGCCCTTCGGGGCGGAAATGAAAACCCGTGGCCATCTCGATGGTCATGGGCGCTTCGCGGGCAATGAGCGGAAAGGGCTCAGAAGGAACCAGCATGCGGCGCAGGGGTTCGACGGGCAAGTGCACTCCCGCCATTGCCGCCACTTGCGCCGCCCAGGGTCCGGCGGCGTTCACAACCGTGCGCGTTGCCACCCGGCCGCGCGAAGTCTCGACCCCCGCGATGCCTCGCACGTCCCAGCCAATGGCTATAGCCTCCGAACCCTTCCACAATCGCACCCCTTTTTCCATGGCGCGCTGCATGAATCCGGTCATGACACTGTAGGGATCGACGAACCCATCGGTGGAGCTGAAGCTGCCGCCCAGGATATCGTCGGAGCGCAAATGCGGCATGCGGCGGAGGACTTCGGCAGGCGAGAGTAATTCCGCCGTCTTGACCCCGCAGGCCACCTGAAGTTGGTAGTTGTTGCGCAAATAGTCCAGGTGTTTCGGACTGGTCGCCACGAACAGGTAGCCCTGGGGACGATACCCGCCGGGGCAGCCGGTGGCGTCCTCAAAGCGCGCAAAGAAATCGAGCGCAAAAAGCGACAGGCGGATGTTGATCTCGGTGGAGAATTGGGCGCGCACGCCCCCCATGCTCTTGCCCGTGGAGCCGCGGCCCAGGTGTGGTTCGCGCTCCAGCACCAGAACGTCCGCGCATCCCGCATCAGCGAGATGATAGGCAATGCTGGCGCCGACAATCCCTCCCCCAATGATCACCACGTCGGCCGTTTCCGCCACACCGCCACCTCCCCTGCAAGGATCTGGTCCTCCACAGATTACGCAGATTACACCGAATGGGCAAGGAAGCTCACCGCAGTTGCATCCGCGCGCGCATAGCGTCAGAATAGGGCCACCGGAACTGACAGGGAGTTCTTATGCGCGCAGCTGGATCGATTCTGGGTTTGATCATCGTGGTGGCCATCGTCTGGTTCGTCGTTAAGACACAGTACACTCAGGGGCCAACGGGGGGGCAGCCTCCCAAGGAAGTGATCGATGTTGTGGGAGTGAAGAGCGACCTGCTGGCCATCGCCCAGGCCGAGCGGATGTTCCTGGCAAGCCACGGGGCATACGCCTCGGTGGACCAACTCCAGCAGGACGGCTCAATCACCTTTTCCGGAGCGAACCGGCGCGGCTACAATTACACGGCGGAGTTGGATGACGGGCAACATTTCAAGATTACGGCCACACCCTCCGACCCCGCCAAGGCCGGCTGGCCTACTCTTACGATTGACGAGACGATGCAGGTGACACAGTAGAAGAGATGTCCTTTGTCCGTAGTCCTTGGTCCTTTGCCCGTGAAATCTGACTGCGGATATGTGACTAAGGACGAATGACAAAGGACCAAGGACACTGACCCTCGAGGAGACCAAATGCGCGTTGAATCACGAGCACCGGCACGCGTTGACCTGGCAGGTGGAACAGTGGATATCTGGCCGCTCTACCTTTTTCACCCCGGAGCGCAAACCGTCAATATCGCCATCAAATGCTACGCATCCTGCGTGATTGAGACTCGCGCCGACCGCCGCATCGTTCTGGTTTCGCAGGACCAAGGATTGCGGGAAAAGTGGGAGAACCTGACCGATCTCTCTTTGGGCAAGTCACAACTTCCTTTATTGCGCGAGCTGGTGATGTTCTTTGAACCCCGGCGCGGCTTGAACATCAAGACCAGCTCGCAAGTACCGGCGGGCGCCGGGCTGGGGGGATCCTCCGCGCTGAATATCGCCTTGTGCGGGGGACTGGCGCGCGTCACGGGCAAGCGCTGCCCGCGCCAGACGATCCTGGAGATCGCCAAGAACGTGGAGGCCATCGTCATCCGTGTGCCCACCGGCTGGCAGGACTATTTTCCCGCGCTGTATGGAGGGGCGAACTCCGTTCATCTGGAGCGCGACGGCGTCAAGGTGGAGCGCCTGCCCTTGCCTTTCGCCGACGTGGAAAAGCGCTTTGTGCTTTGCTACACGGGGCAGCCGCGCGATTCCGCGATCAACAATTGGGAGGTTATGAAATCCCACATCGACAATGACGAGCGGGTCCTGAAGAACTTCGAGCAAATCACCACGATCTCCAGCCAGATGCGCGAAGCCCTGTTGGCCCGGGATTGGAACGATGTGGCGGAATTGCTTGCCCTCGAGTGGGAAAACCGCAAGCGCAATTTCAAAGGCATATCCACCCCGAAGATCGACCGGATGATCGAACAAACCCAAAAGCACGGAACCATGGCCGCCAAGGTTTGCGGGGCGGGGGGCGGTGGATGCGTGGTTTTCATGATCCGCCCGGGCACCAAACCGGCCGTTGAGAACGCCCTCGCCCAAATGGGCGGTCAGATTATCAACTTCGGCATCTCGAGCACGGGATTGGAAGTGCGCGCGGATCAGGTTGAGCGAAGCCGGCAAACCCGATGAATTGATGGACATCCTCTTTCAGAACGACTGCCTGCGCCCCATCTGGCGATTCTTCCTTTGCGTGGTTCTCTTTTTTGGGGCGTTGGTCATTTCCGGAGAGATCGTCGGGACGTTCCTTCTCGCTCTGGGCCTTCACCCCACGCTCCCCGTGCTGATGTTCTGGCAATCACTGATGTCCCTGCTGGCCGTCCTCGCTGCTTCCAAACTGATGACCGTAGTCTTCGAGAGGCGTCCCCTCGGATCAGTGGGCCTGGCGTTTCACCCTCGATGGTGGAAAGAACTGGTTCGCGGCTTGGGGGTAGGTGCGGCCATGCTTTCCGCCACAGTCGTTCTCGAGTGGATTTGCGGTTGTGCCCGGTTCACCCCTTCCCCTCATCCCACAATGAGGGCGGGTTCCTTCTGCTTCATACTGTTCGCGGTGGCCGCGGTCTTTGAGGAGACGGTGTTTCGGGGCTATCCGTTCCAGCGCTTGATCGAGTCCATTACTCCCACAGGGGCTGTTATCGTCGACGGTGCATTCTTCGGTTTTGTCCACCTTGCGAACCCTCATCCCACGTGGATTTCCACCCTCAACACCGCCCTGGTAGCAATCCCCATGTGCATTGCATACTTGCGTACCCATTCCCTGTGGATGCCCATCGGGATGCACCTGATCTGGAATTTCCTGATGGGTTTCATCCTGGGTCTGCCCGTCAGCGGCATCACCCTTCCGGCCAGTTTTCTCACGGCTCGGGTACAAGGTCCCGTCTGGCTGAGCGGAGGCGATTACGGTCCGGAGGGCGGATTGCTCGCAACGGTCGCCATTCTCTTAGTAACTGTGTACCTGGCACGCGCCAAAAGCATCTATACGAGTGAGGAAATGAAAGCCCTGGTTTCTGCTCCGGAAAGAGCACGCATGCCGGAGACGCCAATTACCATTTTTTCTATTCCGCCGGAAGAAACGGGGAAACGGGACTGAATCCCATGTCTGCCTGGCGTTCCAAGATGGATGGCCGTAATGAAAAGGCGGGCTGGAAATGGCGGCGGGGATTGTGCCTGGCAGGTGTCTTCTGCCTGATTCCGTTGGGGTTTTCCAAGGAGGGCATGGACCGCGATGCGCGCATTGACATCATCCGGGGTATGCTGACCGAAGTGGCCGTGACTAAGGTTCCGCTTCCCCGGGGGAAAAAGGGTGTACGCGTGGATGCTCAGGGGAAGTTGGACGTGGGAGACGCCCAAAAGGAAATTCACGCCAACGGTCTGGCCATGCAACCCGGTGTACCTGCCCGGATCACCAAGATCGAATTCAAGGCCAACCAGATGGTCTTCGAGCTTAACAATGGAGGGAAAACCGGAAAGAAGTGGTACCAGCACATTGAAGTGGGTGTGGGGGGGGCAACCAGCCCGATTGGCGCGCAGCAAGAGCCCGTTACCGCGTTCGGGTCCTCAGTCACCGTGGACTTCGGCAAGAACATGCCCGACCTTACCATCCCCCAGGTGAAGAAGGTCCTTTCCGGCGTCCTCGATTTCGAGCGTCATTCACCCACCGTTCTGTACTCGCCCAATGTTACGCCCCAGGTCAAGGAGGCCATCAAGAACCACAAGGTCATTGTCGGAATGGACCGTGATGCGGTTTTGTCTGCCAAAGGCACCCCGGACCGGCGCGTGCGCGAGGTTCGAAATGGCGCGGAGCAGGAGGATTGGATTTACGGACTGCCGCCCCACGTCCTCTTCGTCACGTTCGACGGTGATCAAGTCGTGGACGTGAAACAGTATTGACCCCCCATAAAGCAATGAGTAGTCAGGAGACAGGAGTCAGAAGTCAGAAGCGCGTACGACTCCGAGGCTCATTCTTGTCCTCCGACTTTAGATCCAGAAGTCCGGACCTCGGCCTCGCTTTGGAATCCAGGGTGCGGCGCCGTTGTAATCTACCGGTGGGTTGAGTTTTATCGCACACACCAGGGGGACACTCTGTCCTACGGAGCTTTTGGCTTTGACTTAGTTCTTAAGGCCGAATAGAATTTTCGGTTCGAGTCGACTCTGTCGAAATAAACTGGAGGTAGCAATTATGCCCGTTAAGGTTGGAATCAATGGTTTCGGACGCATTGGCCGGAACCTTCTGCGCGCGGCTGTGAACGATCCCGGGATCGAGATCGTCGCGGTCAATGACATTACCGATCCCAAAACGCTCGCCCATCTGTTGAAGTACGATTCGGTCTTCGGCACCTTCGACGCCGCCGTTAGCTTCGGGGAGAACTCGATCACCGTTAACGGAAAATCGATTCGCGTCTTCAAAGTAAAGGATCCCGCCGAACTCGACTGGACTTCCTTGGGCGTACAAGTTGTCGTGGAATCCACCGGCCTGTTTACCAAGGCCGAGGATGCCAAGAAACATCTGAAGGGCACCGTGAAGAAAGTCATCATCTCCGCCCCCGCGAAGGGCGAAGACGTGACCATCGTGTTGGGCGTCAATGAGGGCATGTACGATCCTGCCAAACACCATGTTCTCTCCAACGCTTCCTGCACCACCAACTGCCTGGCTCCGGCGGCAAAGGTCATCCATGACAGCTTTAAGATCCTCAAGGGATCGATGACCACGATTCATGCCTACACCAACGACCAGCGCATCCTCGACCTGCCCCACAAGGACCTGCGGCGGGCGCGGGCAGCGGCGTTGAGCATGATCCCCACCACCACCGGCGCGGCGAAGGCCGTTGGTCTGGTTCTGCCTGAACTCAAGGGGAAGCTGGATGGGTATGCCATGCGCGTCCCCACCCCGGACGTTTCGGTGGTTGACCTGGTGGCTCTCGTCGAGAAACCCACCACGACGGAGGAAGTTAACGCCGCCCTCAAGAAGGCTGCGGAAGGCCCTATGAAGGGGATCCTGCAGTTCGTGGAGGAAGAACTGGTCTCCAAAGATTTCACCGGCAATCCGCATTCGTCCATGGTGGACGCCGGCTTCACCAAGGTCATCGATGGCACGCTGGTAAAGGTCGTCGCATGGTACGACAACGAGTGGGGATACTCCTGCCGTGTTCGCGACCTGATCAGCTACGTCGCGGCGAAAGGTCTGTAGGAGAAGAATAGGCAGAAGGCAGCGGGCGGCTGTCCCTTGCGAGTCGTCAGTTGTCAGCCATCAGTTTTCAGAGTGAACCGAACCTCCGTTCGCGTCCGCACATACGGAAAACTGAGAACTGATGGCTCAAGGCTCGCATGCCAAGCCGCCCCGCTCCGAGGGTGATAATGGGATTGACCGTTCTCGAAATCGAGGTGGGGAACCCTGCCGCCCCAAAGAAGACCACGAAGGTGGAGTTTCTAATCGATTCCGGTGCGGTGTATTCCATTGTGCCCGCACCCATACTCAGAAAACTCGGCATTAAGCCCAATGCACGGGAGGAATTTCGGCTGGCCGACGGCTCAAAGATCGTCAGGAAGAAGGGCATCGCCTTCTTCAAGCATGGCAAGAAGGTGGGGGGGGCGACGTCATTTTCGGCGAAAAGGGAGATTGTACCCTCCCCGGCGCTTTTACGCTGGAAGCCCTTGGCCTTTCGCTGGACCCGCTGCGCCGCGAATTGAAGCCTCTGCCCATGGTGCTCGCGACAGGCATAAGGCCGTGAGCCGTGCCCCAGCACTTCCACTGCAGACAACCTTCATTCTTTAGAATTCAGTTCCGATGGCGTTCGAGCGGGTAAATCACTTGCCTGACCATGATTTGCACTTCCAACAAAGGATGGACGCGTTATGTCAAAACTCTCAGTTCGTGACCTGGACTTAAAAGGTAAGCGCATTTTTATGCGCGTGGATTTCAACGTTCCATTGAACGACGCGGGTGAGATTACGGATGACACTCGCATTCAAGCTTCGCTTCCCACCATCAAGCACATCGCCGAACACGGCGGCCGCCTGATTCTCGCTTCGCACCTGGGCCGACCCAAGGGCAAGCCAAATCCGAAAATGAGCTTGAAACCAGCGGCAGTGCGCCTGGCGGAAGTACTTGGCAAGCCAGTGGCCTTCGCGGCCGATTGTATCGGTCCGGAAGCAGAAGCCGCTTCCAAGGGGCTCAAGGACGGAGACGTGCTCTTGCTGGAGAATCTGCGTTTCCACCCGGAGGAAGAAAAGAACGTGCCGGAGTTTGCCCAAAAGCTTGCCGCTCTCGCCGAAGTCTATGTGGATGACGCGTTCGGTTCCGCGCATCGCGCTCACGCCTCGACTGAGGGCATTACCCATTACCTTTCCCCCTGCGCGGCGGGATTGCTGATGGAAAAAGAGCTGGAGTACTTGGGGAAAGCGGTGGGACATCCTGAGCGGCCTTATGTGGCCATCGTGGGCGGCGCCAAGGTTTCCGACAAGATCGAACTGCTGCAAAACCTCATGAAGTTTGCCGACGCGGTTTTGGTCGGCGGCGCCATGGCTTACACCTTTCTGAAAGCCCAGGGCGTGGAGGTGGGATTGTCCAGGGTGGAGGAAGATAAGCTTGGTCTTGCCAACGACCTCCTGAAGTTCGCCGAGCGCCGGAGTATCGAACTTCGCCTCCCTCTGGACCACATTGTGGCAGAGAAACTCGATGCCAGCGCCGCGGCGGAAGTGGCACCGGGGCGCAGCATTCCGGCCAACCGCCTGGGTGTGGATATCGGCCCCGCCACGCGTGCCGACTACGCCGCCCCGATCGCCAAGGCCAAGACCATTGTCTGGAACGGTCCCATGGGGGTTTTTGAAATTCCCCAGTTCGCCGAAGGCACCGTCGCTATCGCCCGCGCTGTGGCGGAATCGTCTGCGGTGTCCGTGGTGGGCGGCGGCGATTCTGTCGCGGCGGTGAAGAAGGCCGGCGTCGAGGCCAGGATCACCCACATCTCGACCGGTGGCGGAGCATCACTCGAGTTCCTCTCCGGCCTCACTTTGCCGGGAGTGGCCGCCTTAACAGACAAGTAGGCGGTTGGCAGTAGGCGGTAGGCAGTCGGCCGAGATCAGGCGCTGGCGTGTATTTCGATGGCGGCGGAGGCGGTTTGTGTAGTGTCCGAGTTTGGGCCGTAGCGCCGGCTTCCAGCCGTCAGAGGAGCCGCCAAGATGGCGGCGTTACGCCCAATCCAGGACACTGCCGGTTTGTGGCCGGGATGAAGAGAGTGGCCTTTAATGGAAGAAGCGCCAGTAGCGGTCCGCGGTGCGACGGGCGGCTCCCTCTCTGATTCCAACCCGTCAAGATGGTCGAGCAACACCGCGGTTCTGATCTATATGGCGTTGGCGACGGTGGTCCTCCACGCGGTCGTGGGGAACCGCTACGGGTGGCACGCTGACGAGTTGGCGACTGTCGAAGATGCCCGGCATTTGGCTTGGGGTTATCCGGCCACTCCGCCGGTGACTCCTTTCTTCGGCCGGGTTGCTTTGAGCTTGTTTGGAACGTCCCTGGTCGGATTCCGCTTCTTCGCGTCGCTGGCGCATGCACTTACGGTGGTGCTGGCCGGTTTGATGGCGCGCCAACTGGGCGGAGGGCGCGCGGCGCAGATCCTTGCCGGGGCGTCCGCCCTTCCTTTCTGTATCGGCGGTGGTGCGCTGATGCAGTACGTATCGTTCGACTACGCGGCATGGGTGCTGACCGCGTACTTCATCTTATGCGTGCTCGAATCCGAAGATCCGAGATGGTGGGTGGCGGTAGGGGCCAGCGTTGGCTTCGGCATGCTGTCAAAATACAGCATGGCCTTCTTCGGCGTCGGGATCGGCGCAGGGCTGCTCGGGACCGAGGCGCGTCGCTATCTCAAGAGCAAATGGTTATGGGCCGGAGTGGGCGTCGCCTTTCTGATGTTTCTGCCGCACCTCGTTTGGCAAGTGCAACATCACTTTGTGTCGCTGGCATTGTTGCGGCACATCCACGCTCGCGACGTCCGGAACGGGAAAACCGCCGGGTTCCTTTCCGCACAAATAGGGCACTCTTTCCTTTTCCTGGTTCTGCCGGGCCTGTATTTTTATCTGATCTCCCCTCGAGGGAAACGATTCCGCATGCTGGGGTGGATGTACGTAGCCACCTTGCTGCTCTTCCTGGTGGCCAAGGGCAAGAGTTATTACATGTTCCCGGCGTACCCCATGATTTATGCCGCAGGCGCCGTCTGGGGAGAGGGTTGGTTGGCAGCGATGCGGCGGAGAACCGTGGCAATCACGCTTTGGGGTCTTGCCTGGGCGGTACTTGCGCATGCCGTGGTCTTCACCATTGTCTATTATCTCCCCCTCGCGCCGGTGAATCCGGGAGCGAGGTGGTGGGAAAAATCCAGCGCCATGCAGGAAACCTACCGCGATGAACTTGGGTGGCCGGAAGAAGTGAAAGAGGTGGCGCGAATTCGCGACTCGCTCACGCCGGAAGAGCGGGCACGGTTGGGAATCCTGGGAACGACCTACGGCGAGGCCGGAGCGGTTAACTTGTTTGGCCCCCAATACGGCTTGCCACGCGCGATCAGCGGGGTCAATTCATTTCGGCAGCGAGGGTATGGCGACCCGGCGCCACAAACCCTGATTGTCCTGGGACAGACGCGGCGAGTGGCGGACGAGTTGTTTGAGGGCTGCAAGCTGGCGGGACATACCTTCAACCGCTATGGGGTGAGAACCGGCGAGACGACCTGGAACCCGGATATTTTTGTCTGTGGCCCGCCCAAACAAGGCTGGCCGGAGTTCTGGGAGCACTTTCAGTACTTCGACTAACCGCATTCAGGGGGCGAGTGGCCCGCCGGCGAAGTGCTCATTTGAGGATGGACGACCGATAACAAGCAGAGAGGATTGATTCACATGCGTAAACCTGTCATTGCAGGGAATTGGAAGATGTACAAGACCATCGCGCAGGCGGTGGATTTTATTGAGAAGATCAAACCCGTGGCAGAGAAAGCCGATCACTGTGAGGTGGTGGTAGCGCCGCCCTTCACGGCGCTCGCGGCCGCGGCCCAGGCGGCCAAGGGGTCGAAGGTGGCCGTGTCCGCGCAAGATATGCATTGGGACAAGGAAGGCGCGCACACCGGCGACGTTTCACCCGCGATGCTGGTGGACGCCGGCTGCACGCACGTCATCATCGGGCACTCCGAAAGGCGTCACGATCACGGGGAAACCGACGAACAGGTGAACCGCAAGGTCAAGGCGGCCCTGGCGGCGGACCTTACTCCCATCGTCTGTGTGGGAGAAACCCTGGCGGAGCGGGAATCCGGGCAAACCCAGGCTGTCCTGAAGACCCAGTTCGAGGGGAGTTTGGCCGGATTGACCCCCTCTGAGTTTTCCCGTATCATAGTAGCTTACGAGCCGGTTTGGGCAATTGGCACGGGCCGTACAGCGACGCCGGCAATGGCGGCGGAGAGCCACCGTGTCCTGCGCGCCCTGGCTCGCGAGAAGTTCGGTGAAGATCAGGCCAACGCGGTCCGAATTCTTTACGGGGGCAGCGTCAAGCCCGACAATGTGGCCGGGTTAATGGCCGAGGAAGAGATTGATGGAGCGCTGGTAGGCGGCGCGAGTTTGAAGGTGGACTCGTTTACAGCGCTGGTGAACTACTAACATATGATCCATCTCGTAGAAGTAATACATGTTATTGTGTGCCTCTTGCTGATTGGAGGAGTGCTCCTGCAAGGTGGCGAAAACGTGGACATCACGGCGGCCTTTGGGGGAACAAGTCAGGCCGCGTTCGGCCCGCGAGGGGCTGTTACCCTCTTGGCGAAGATCACCTGGGTGCTCGGCGCGATCTTTTTCGCCACGTCGATCACCCTCGCCATTCACTCCTCGCGCGGGGGTGGCGGTTCGGTGCTGGAGAACGTGCCGACCAAGTCCGCCCCGGCCGTTCCCGGTCCGGCGAAGAAGTAGAGGACTAGTTGTCAGTAGTCAGTTTTCAGTCATCAGTAAAAACCATGCTTTCCCCCAAAGCGGGTCTGCCGGATGACGAGGAAAGCTGACAACCGGTTACTGACGACTGACAACTGTAAACTGCCTTCTGTGCGGAAGTGGCGGAACTGGCAGACGCACCAGCTTGAGGGGCTGACGCTCGCAAGAGCGTGGGGGTTCGAATCCCCCCTTCCGCACCAACCTTAAAGATCGATCTCATTACCCGAAGGGAATCTAAGCCTCGCAATTGGTTGCGGGGCTTTTCGCTTTTTGCCTCACAATACCATCCCCGGCGGAGCACTGCCGTGCCTCGCCCCCCTACAGGATCTCGTTGTACACCGCCAGCGTCGCCTGGGCAGTGCGGCGCCAGGTGAACTCCCCCGCGCGCTGCAGTCCTCTGCTCACCAGCGTCGCGCGCAGTGCTGAATCTTCGACGGCGCGAATCACCTGCGTCGCGATGTCCGCGGTGTCGCGCGGGTCTACATAAAGGGCCGCATCTCCACCGACCTCCGGCATCGACGAAACGTTGGAGGTCACCACCGGCACACCCCCTGCCATAGCTTCCAATATGGGAATCCCAAAACCCTCTTCCAGAGAGGGGAAAAGAAAGACGCTCGCGGATTGGTAGAGGCGGGCCAATTGCGCGTCGTCGACGTGACCGAGCAACTTCACGCGTGTGCCCAGGGACTCCTTACGGATGAACTCATGCACGGCCTCGCTACCATATCCGTCCCCTCCCCCTGAAAGGACCAAGGTGAAATTCGCCGGGAGAGTTTTCAGCGCTTTGAGCATGTTGAGAGTGTTTTTGCGGGTTTGGATTACTCCCACGCTCAGCACCATTTCGCCCTGGCCACCCAGAAACCGCTCGCGTTCGCGTAAGCGATCATCCGGCGAGAGGACTAAGGAAGGGGGATCGACGCCCAACGGGATCACCCGGATTTTCTCCGGCGGTACGTTCGCATGGGAAACCAGCAGGCTCTCCGTGGCATGGGAAGAGGTAATGACCCGTTCCGCCCGTCCCACGGCTTGCAAGAGGAGGGCGGAGAACTTCTCCCGGAAGTCTGCGGTGGAGTAGTTCTCTCCCGTAAGGGGGAAGATATCGAAGACGGTCACAATCTCCTTCCGGAAGCGGAAAGCGGGCGGGCGCTGCGCCAGGCTGTGGAAGAGTTGCGCCTGCCACGGCAGCCAAAAGGTGAGGGGTTCCTGATAAACACGCACGGAGAATTGCGCCCGAGCGCCCGGCACACTTCCCGGCCGCAGAAAGTATTGGCGTCTGCCCAGGCGTGACAATCGGTAGCAGAACAGAAATCGGTGGGGCGTCTCCAGCGTGGGCAGGGTTTCGATGAGGCGGCGCGAATACACACCAATGCCATTGAGTTGGGGTTCGGCGCTGTAGGTAGCATCAAGGGCAATGGTGGCCATGGCTCGGGTTAATCCAAAGATCCTCGTGATTGAGGTTCGCCACAGAATCCTAACTTGAAATGGGAGGGATGTCGAATAGGGGGTTAGGCGGCCGAGTTCACATCGATGCCATATTCTTTCAACTTGCGGTAAATGGTGGTCTTGCCGATGCCGAGAAGTTTGGCGGCGCGTACTCGATCCCCGCCGGCCGCTTGGAGGGCCTGGCGGATGGCCTGTTGCTCGAGCGCTTGCAGTGTCCCGAAATCCTGCCGCGACGAAGACTTGCGCGCCGCGTTATAGAGCATGGCGGAGGGCAAATCCCGCAATTCAATGAAGGTTCCCGACCCCAGGGAAACGGCGCGCTGGATGCAGTTTTCCAGCTCGCGAACATTGCCCGGCCAATTGTAGCTCATCAAGCAGCCGAGGGCTTCGTCGGACAGCCGGGAACCGGAGGTCTCGCCCTCCAGTCGGCCCAGGAAATGCCGGGCCAATTGTGGGATATCCTCCTTGCGCTCGCGAAGCGGTGGCATCTTGATGGAGACGACGTTAAGGCGGAAAAACAGATCCTTGCGGAAGCTCCCGTTCTTTACTCCCGCCTCCAGGTCTTGATTGGTGGCGGCGATAATCCGCGCCTCGAAACGGGTTCGCTCGTTGCTGCCCAGCGGCCGGATTTCGTGTTCCTGGAGCGCGCGCAGAAGCCGCGATTGCAATTCGATGGGTAGTTCGCCGATTTCGTCGAGGAACACGGTGCCCAACCCGGCTACTGCCAGCAACCCCTGCCGGGATTGAATGGCCCCGGTAAAAGCGCCTTTGACGTGCCCGAACAACTCGCTCTCAATTAGAGTCGGCGGAAGGGCGCCGCAATCAACCGGCACAAAAGGGCGCTCGTGCCACGGACCGAGCGCGTGGATGGCGCGTGCCACTAACTCCTTCCCCGTCCCGCTTTCCCCCATGATCAGCACGGGGTGCCGCTGCAAGGCCACCTTGGAGACCAATCGGTAGATCTTCTTCATTCGTTCCGATGCTCCAATCAGGCCGGCAAATTGCTCGGAGACCGAACTGGATGTGCCGGTACGAGGTTCGGGCGATGGGGCGGACGGGGCCTGCAACGCCTCCGCCACCTGTTCGATCCTCAAAGGTTTGGTGAGCAGCGGATATCCGCGCAAGTGCAGAAGTTGGGGGGGATGAAAATTACCGTTTCCTTCCAGCATCAGGATGATCCTGACTCCCGAATGTCCCTGTTGGGCAGGTTGGAGCAGGTTGCACTCTGACCCGGTGGCCAAGGCGAGGTCCGCCAGAAAAACGTCAAATTGTCTGCTTTCCAATAGGGTCCGGGCCTCGGCCGCCGATTTCACTGCCCTGACCTCGCACGCGCAGTCACGCAAGACACGAGCGCACTGCTCCTGCGATGCCAAATCGGGGTCCGCGAGTAATACTTTCCTGGTCATGGCGGCGGGATGCAGGCCCACGGGGGACGAGGCCTCCACCCATTGCGAGGGCGCGCTTAGTAATGACGCAGTATACAGTCCACACCGGGCAAAGTCAAAATTATTACTGGTTGGTAATGGAGTCGGGATTCTGACGAAGTTTGCCCATCCGAACGTGGTGTAACCATCCGGCCGACTTCTTCGGCCGGAAGCTGGCGTTACGCTCAAATGCCACAGGGACCGAGTTGGCCCGGTTGTTGAGCGCGAAATGGGTATAATATATCTTGAAACCGGAGGGGTTCAGCGTGTCAAAGCAGGGCAGAATTCTTGTGGTGGAAGACGACCCCCACGCGCGGCAGGGTTTGTCCGACCTCCTGCGTGCCTGGGGCTATGATACGGAGAGCGCGGAGGACGGGGCCGAGGCTTTGGAGAAGATCGCCATATTCAATCCGGCCGTCATCATTTCCGATCTTCGCATGCCGAACCTGACGGGCATGGAGCTTCTCCGCCGGGTCCGCGACGAGCAGCCCTCTCTGCGCTTTATCATGCTGACGGGCCAGGGCACCATCGAAGAAGCCGTGGAAGCCACCAAGCTGGGCGCATTCAATTTCCTGGAGAAGCCGGTCGATCCCAAGCGGCTCCAGGTGGAGGTGCGCAATTGTCTGGAACGCCAGGAGGGCGAGCGGCAGTTGGAAATCGCCAATCGCCGCCTGCGCGACCTGGGGGTCCTGGGGAGCCTGGTAGGCCGCTCCCCCAAGATGCAGGAAGTGATGCGGCTGATTTCCATGGTTGCGCCCTCCAGCGCCTCGGTCTTGATTACGGGCGAAAGCGGAACGGGCAAGGAGTTGGCGGCGCGCACCCTCCACGAGCTCAGCCCGCGTCAAGCCAAGCCCTTTGTCGCCGTCAACTGCGCGGCGATTCCGGAATCGCTGATGGAGAGTGAGATTTTCGGTCACGAAAAGGGGGCGTTCACGGGGGCGGTGGAGCGGCGCGTCGGCTGCTTTGAGCTGGCCGATGGCGGCACCCTCCTCCTCGATGAAATCGGAGAGATGCCGCTGGCGACGCAGGCCAAGCTGCTGCGGGTCATCGAGGACTCGAAAGTCCGCCGCCTGGGAAGCAAGTCGGAGATTTCGGTTGACGTTCGCGTTCTGGCCGCCACCAACAAGGTTCCGGAGGAGGCCGTTGCCCAGGGACAGCTCCGCAGCGATCTGTATTTCCGCTTGAACGTTGTGCACGTGGCCATGCCGCCCCTACGCGAGCATTTGGACGACCTGCCGGACTTGGCGGCTTCGCTACTGGAAGGTTTGAACCGCAAACACGGCCGTTCCGTGAAGAGTATATCGCCAAGCGCCCTCGACATGTTGCGCCGGCACACCTGGCCCGGAAACGTGCGGGAACTGCGCAATACCCTGGAGCGCGCCCTGGTGACCTGTTCCGGCGAAGTTCTGGGCAAAGAACACATGGGGCTGGACTTCGGGCGGGCGGTGGTGACGGGCGCCAGCGACAATCTGCGCTTGCGGCCGGGAATGACGGTAGGCGACGCCGAACGCCGCCTCATCTTTGAGACCCTGGAATTCACCGATAATAACAAGACACGCGCCGCCGAACTCCTTGGGATCAGTTTAAAAACCCTGCACAACAAGCTGAAGGAATATGAGGCTGAGCCTCAAAGCTAAGCTCACCGCACTCATCACGCTGTTGGTGCTCCTGGTGGTGGTGGTCACCTCCACGGTTTATATCTCGAACCTCACCCGCCAGGCCCTTCTGGAAGTCCAAACCAAGGGTGATTACGTCGCCTACGAGGTCTATCACCAGGCGGACACCGCGCTGCGAGGGAGCCATATGCCGGTGGGAGAGAATCCCCAGGACTTCCAGGCGGTGCGAACCTTCGTACAAACTCAGCTTTCTACCGATCCTGGCTTGAAGTCGCTCATGGAATCGGCCATAGGATATGTGCCCTTCGTCCAGTACGTCGCCATCACGGACACCAACCTCACCATCCTGGTGGACAGCAACCCGGATGAAGTGGGCCATCGCCTCACTCCGGCGCCGCACTATTCGGATCTGATGCAGGCGGGGCTATTCCACCAGCTCCGCACCGTCTATATCCCTCCCCCGCGAGTCTACGAGGTTACCCTGCCGCTGGCCATCGGTCCCAATCCCCTGGGGGATGTGCGAGTAGGGGTTTCCACGGTGCTGTTGCGCGATGAGATCACGCCGAGCCTTCGCACCGCACTCCTGCTTTCGCTGGTGGCGATCGCCTTTGCCACGCTATCCGCCGGGGCCGTGTCCTATCGGGCGCTGCGGCCCCTGGAAAAGATCTCGCAGAGCGTCGACTTGATCGCCCGCGGCGAAGCCACCCGGCTCCTGGAACTCAACCGGCGCGATGAGTGGGGGATCCTCTCCTCCAAACTGCAACTTTTGGGCGAGCAGATGCGAGGGGAAAAGGCCGCCTTCGTCCGGTTGCAGGAAAACCTTGGCCACCTCTTCAGCAACCTCAGTGACGGCCTCCTGCTCTTCGACCAGCAGGACCGGTTGGTTCTGGCGACGCCGGCGACGGAACGCTTTCTCGGCGTTGGGATCGAAACCACATCGCACCGCACGGCGCAGGAGGTTTTCTCCCAGGCGACGCCGCTCCACCAACTGCTGCGCGAGGCTTTTCAAAACCGTCAGTCCCTCCTCTGGAAGACGTTGGAACTGCCGGGAGCGCCTTTCCCCCGCATCGCCGTCAACGTGCAGTTCGTGGGGGTAGGAGACCAACCCGCCGGCTGCCTGGTCACCCTCCGCGACACGGGATCACGCGCGCAGATTCAGGACCAGATCGATACCACCACCAAGCTCGCTGCCATCGGCCGGTTGATGTCGGGCGTCGCCCACGAAGTCAAGAACCCGCTGAACGCCATGGTGCTGCAACTGGAAGTCCTGAAAACGCGCCTGGGCGATCAAGGCGAGAGCGTGCGGCCGCAGGTGAAGATACTCGGGGAGGAGATTCGCCGCCTCGATCGCGTGGTCAAGACTTTTCTGGACTTTACCCGCCCCGTGGAAATTCGTCCCGCCGATGCGGAGTTGGCGCCCCTGGTACGCGAGGTCTTTGCCCTGGCCGAACCCCAGGCGCGCACGAATAACGTCCGGCTGGTATTCCAGGGCAACGGAGCCATACCCGCCGTGCGCGTCGATCGCGACCTGATCAAGCAGGCCCTGCTGAACCTGGTTCTGAACGGCTGCCAGGCGATGCCCCAGGGTG
>DATJVT010000100.1:0-4710 GCA_035501695.1 Terriglobia bacterium
ATTGAAAACAAGTATGATAGAAATCCAACCTTGAAAAGCCGCGACGTTTCTACGCAATACCATATACACATTTTAGAAGCAGCTCAGCCCCGGCCGAGGATAGGAGTAACCAACTGGATCAAACAGTTAACAGGCTCTTGCCGCAGGCAATTATACTGGCGAGGGGTAAGAGTCGGCGTTAAGATGTAATGCCGCCGAGCGAGCAGACGCTGTGCTTGTTGTCTGACTGTTATGAAGGCTTATTCCATTATCTTGCTCTTCTGCCTATGGGCAGGACTGCTGCCGCAGCCCCTGACGGCGCAGTTCCTGGGAGGTGTCGATCCCACGGTCAACATTCCCAACGATCTGGTGCAGTCAAACTGGGTAGTCGAGGGAAGGGTCAAGACCCTGCAAGGCGATCCCGTGCGCGCCGCCACCGTGTTGGTAATGCCCTTGGTCTCGGCAGGTCCCCGCAGCCTTCCCACCGATGCTCAAGGCGGTTTTCACACCGTCTACCAGGTGAATCTCAAAGAGATCGCGGAATTCAGCCTGATCTTGACGGTCAAGAAAAAAGGCTATCAGACCGCACACGCTTACGTGGATTTTGGGACTTCGGCAAAGACCTGGGTCATCCCGGTTACGCTGCGGGAACCGCAAGGGGATCCCGGGTTGCTCTCTCTGGACGACTTGACTGCCGCCTTGGCGCCCAAACTGAGGCAACTGGGTCCAGCTGACGGGCTTTCGGAGAAGAACGTAAAGGACTACGCGCGGGGGGTGGCGGAATTCCTCGACGAGCAGCGCTTCGAGCGAGCGATTCCGCTCCTGTACAGGGTTCTGCAAAAGGATGCCACCTGTCTGGGATGCCGGACCATGCTGGGGCTGGCGGAACTGAGCTGGGGCGACTGGGAAGGCGCCAATCGCACGCTAGCCGAGGGCGTGAACGCCATGCTCAGCAATCCGCATCTGGCTTGTCCCGAACTGCTGGTCACGTACGGCACGCTGGTCAGTTGGCAGCACGAACCGGATAAGGCGCGGCCCTATTTTCTGGAAGCTCTGAAGTCCGCCCCGCAGAATTCGCTGGCCCTCCAGGAGCTGGGCCGGGCGCTGCTCGCCACGCAGAATTGCGACGCGGCGGCAGACTATTTGCACAAGGCCTTGGCCGCGGGAGCCGGCCCCGAGGCGCGGTTGCTCTACGCGGATGCCTTGTCGGGCGCCGGACATCCGCAGGCTGCGACGGATGAGATGAACCGTTATCTCGACGGCCGCGACGTGAAAAAGATGCCGGTGCGGGTCCGGCAGGTTTACGCAAATCTTCAGAACCGGCAGAAGGTCGAAAACACCTACGCCAGGACGCAATCGTCGCAAAGCTCCGAGCATGCGGAATTCCTACATCACCCGCCTCCCGACCTGATCCGCGGGCTCGCCCCCGCCCTGAACCAGGACCCCTTGAGCGACATCCTCAACAAGGCAGGCTCCCGGATCGAGGAGATGGTCAAGAACTTTCCGAACACGAGCTCGCAGGAATCGATCCACCAGGAGAAGCTGGCTCGCAGGAGCGGGCTGGGCGACGCCCAGAACCAGAAGTTCCGCTATTTGTGCGTGGTGCCGCAGGAAGCATGGGGGCCGAGCTTCGTGGAGTACCGTGCCGACTTTGCGGGAAATGAAGCAGCGCCGAAGGGACTCTCCGAAGGCTTCATGCTCACCAAAGGGTTTGCCTCCACCGCGCTCTTTTTCCATCCCTCCTACCGCAACGAGAGCAACTTTGTCTATCTTGGGTCGATGGCACTCAACGGGCGAAGTACTTATGTGATGGCCTTTGCGCAGATCCCCGGCAAAGCCCATCTGAAGGGCGATTTCTTCAAAGGGCAAATCAGGGCCACTACCTTTTCCCAGGGTCTGGCTTGGATCGATGCCTCCACCTATCAGATTATCCGCATGCACACCGAACTGCTGGCGCCCTTGTCCGAACTCCACCTGGAAAATGAAACCATGGACATCGAATTCAACGAGGTCCACTTCAACCAGACCCAATATGCCTTCTGGCTGCCGGCGTCCGTAACCGTGACCCTCGGATGGAATGGCCGCCAACTGCGGAACACGCACGCGTATTCCGACTACAAGGTTTTCAACGTTGACGCCACGGAGAAAATCGGTAAGCCCAAAGCCTCCGCGCAGCCTCCGGCGCGAGCGGACCAGTCCGCGGATTCGCCGTAATCTCGCTGCCCTGCCCGCTTTCAATCGCGTGACAATTCTGCCGGCAGGATCCCCATGGCCAGGACCACGCATCGCGCAATCTGACGAACTCGACTGGCGCTGATTGTCCGGAGGGGCGATATCGAGGACGCCAGGCTTTCCTTCCTTAAAGACAAACCCCGCAAGCCCAACGGGGCGCTTGCGGGGTTCTTGAGTATTCATTTACGAGCAGCCCGGCCGGCTGCCCATGAATGGGCTAGAACAGAACCTTCAGGCCGAACTTAATGGTACGGTGTCCACCGTCCCAGAGAGACGGAATACCAAATCCGGTGCCTTCCGAAAGGTATCCGGCATCGTCCAGGTAGGGATCGACGGAACCGTAGTTGGGGTGGTTAAACACGTTCAGGAACGACGCCGCGAAATGCACCTTGATGCGCTCGGTTACATTGGTATCTTTAGCAATCCCAAAATTGGCCAAGTTCGAATCGGAGTCGCGAAGGGTGTTGCGTCCGAGATTGCCCCAGGGGGAATTGTAAATCGAGTTGGCATAAGGAGCATTCACCAGCAAGTGCGCCGAGTTCCCGATGACCTGCGCGCCCATGCCCTGATTGTAGCCGTTCCAGCTCAGGATGGTATTGGCCGGCATATTGCAACCTTGCGTGCCATCGTAACCGCAAAGGTCCGCCGCATAAATACCGACGGATGAGAGGGGAGCCTGGGGATTCAGAAGGTAAGGCCGGGCAGTTTCATAGAGCCCCACAAAGGCCGTGTCAAAGCTCGTATCGAACTGGTTGGGCCCGCCCGTGCAATAATTGATGCAGTATTGAATGGGCGTGTAGGCTTGTCCGCTCGAGAGGATGTAGGAGCCCGAGACCGACCAACCGCCGAGGATGTGCCCCACCAATCCCTTTTCTCCGCGGTAGAAGGGGAGGTATTCAACGAACGAGAGGGTCCACTGGGCGGGAAAGTCGATTCCTGAAATACCGTGCTCGCCGTGCAGCGTATCCAGCGGATTCTGCGCGAAGGCAATAGTGTTACCACCCCCGGTCCCTTCATTGGTGGCGGCGCCGAAAACCTCGCTGGTGTTATCCGTGGTCTTGCTCCAGGTAAAGGAGGTTGTCAAAGTCAGTTGATTGTACAGGTTGTTGACCCGCACCTCATTTTGCCACCCATTGTAGTCCGACTCGGCGGTATTGGACCGCAAGCGGTCCACACCCAATTGGCAGTTCACCCGGCCGATCGCCTTAGCGACAACCGCATTGGAGGCCGAGCAGGGGTTGACCTGGTAACTGGGGAACAGCGCTTGCAATCCCGCCACATAGGGGTTCCCGTTGAGGGACTGGAAGAGGCCTCCGCCGTGGTTACCCACATAACGCGACTCCACGACTACATGAGGATCGATCTGGCGCTGAACTCCGAACGACCAGCCCTGCACGTGGTCCGGTCCGAAATTGGGGGCCACGGTGGTCTGGTTGAAGTTACGAGGGTCTTGCACCCCCAGAGTCAAGTAGGGTGACAACTCTTCCCTCACAACGGGACCAAGCGGATTGCCCGGAAGCGGGTTGGTAGCCGCCGTTGCGCCCGTGAGGGATTGGGACAGTACCTGCGGCGTGGAACTCGCGATGTTGAGGTAAAAGTTGTAGAAGGCCGGGTCGTAGGTCAGGCGGTAACCGCCACGCACGACGGTCTTCCCGTCTCCCGGCGCATAGGCAAATCCAATGCTGGGGCCGAAATCGTTCTTGTGAGAATCGAGATGCGGGAAAACCCGGACCGATAGCGGGAGAGCGGGATTAAAGTAGGGACTGGAGCCCGACTCGCGCTCGGTATCCGATTCGTTGAACAGGTTGCCGGGCTGGCCATAATAAGCATAGGAAAGTCCTAGATTCAGCGTCAGATCCTTCTTCACTTTCCAGTCGTCGCCAAAATAGAAGAAGTTGTCGTGCTCGCGGAAGTCCAGGTTGGGGCTCCCCAGGGTGATGCTGACGGTACTGGGAATGTCATTAAAGTAGTTGCTCATCGAGCTGAAGGTATAGCTCCCGTTGTAGTTCGACAGGAACACATTGGGGGAACGCTGGTAAGTAATGTTCGCTCCCATCTTCATGGTGTGGGCCCCATGCGTCCAGGAGAGATTGTCCTGAAACTGGTAGGTATTGATAATGCGCCCCTGCGGGAGGTTCGAGGCGTAGCCCATGCCGGCATAACCTGATGGCACGCTGACGGTGGCCACACCATTGGCAATGTTGGATTGGTCGGGAAGCGTGTTCCCAAACGAGTTGCCCCCAAACTCTGCGCTCGAGCGGCCATAGCTGAGCCGTGCCTCGTTCACCATATTGGGACCGAAGGTCCGCGTCCAGTCAAGCCCGGCTTGCATGCCATAGCCAGGGACATCGGCGGGGAAACCCGACCACGAGGTTCCGCTGGCGTTCACATAATTGCTGGTTTGGCGGATATAGCGTGCGTAAACGCGGTCCTTTGACCCCTGCCAATCCGCGCGCCCCATCCAGTCGTATTCTTTATATGGGTTCGGCAAGGTGCGCG
>DATJVT010000101.1:0-2973 GCA_035501695.1 Terriglobia bacterium
TGAATCTGTTCCAGTGCGACATGTGTGCTTTTCATAGTTTCCGGCGTCCGGGTAAAGGTCTTGGCTACCCAGGCGCCCGTGTGGCGACGGAAGACGAGGTCGCTCGAGGCTCCATAGGTCAAGCCCTGGCGGGTGCGAAGAGCTTTGAACAGGCGATTCTCCGACGGTCCTCCCAGGATTTCGTTGGCCACGCTGAGGGGCAGGAAGTCGGGACTATCTCGTGGCACGCCCAGCGTCCCGATTCGAATCTCCGTCTGAACGGCGTCGCTCTTGTCGATGGCGACCACCCGGCGCTTGTCGAACTCGCCGGGGGCGGCGATCGGGGGAGTGGCAAGCAGGCTTCCCTTCTGCCATCCCCCAAAATACCTGGTCGCGAGGGCCATAGCTTCCGCTTCGGTTATGTCCCCCACCACGGCCAGAATACAGTTGGCGGGTTGATAGTAGCGCCGGTGGAAGGACCGGAGGTCTTGAGCCGTGATGCGCTCGACAGAAGCCAGAGTACCGTCCTCGGGATGGCCGTACGGCGTGCCGGCGAAGATCAAATTCTGAAAGGCTGTGTCTGCCACGTAGGCCGGGTCATCCTGGGACACTTGCAACCCAGATATGGCTTGTTTGCGCTGGCGTTCGATTTCGGCAGGCTCGAAAGCGGGGTGCGCCGTCATGTCGCTCACCAGATCGAAGGCCAAATCGGTGCTGTCGGTCAGAACGGTCAGGCTCTGGTAGGAACTATCCCAATCGATGTCATTGTCGGCCACCCCGCCGGCCGAATCGATGGCCTCAGCAACCTGGCGGGCGCTTCGATGCTCCGTGCCCTCTGTCAACAGGCCATTCACAAGCGCGGCGGTGCCCGGCAAGTCCGGCGGATCGCACTCCGCTCCGGATTTCACCACCAGCCGCAAGGTAATGAGAGGCAGAGTATGACGCTCCACCACAACCACCTGGAGTCCATTGGGAAGGGTTTGGATGACCGGATTGGGAATTACGATGGGTTTGGGCGGCGGGACCCCGGGGGGATAATCGCGAGCCCATCCGGGCAAGGTGAAGAGTATCGATACCAGGGCGGCCAGCAAAACCCGCAACCCGCCCTTTGTGCGGTGGCGCCTTGGGAAGAAACTCGATCGGTTCTTCAAGGGTCTCAACGATTCACCTTCAACCCGCTATCTGCCGCTCCAAATCGCGGCTTTTATGGCGGGGGCTTTGCTGGAATAGACTTCCACCAACGTTTTGTTCTCCGGCACGAAGTACTTCCGGGCAACTCGCTGGATGTCCTGCGGCGTGACATCGAGGAATCTTTGGAGTTCAGTGTTGACCAAATCCTGATCTTTTAGAACCACGGCCGCATAACCCAGTTCCTCGGCGCGGCTCTGCACCGTTTGCCGGCTGAGGATGAAATCGCGCAGGATTTGATTCTTGGCCTTTTGCAATTCGGCGCTGGAAACCGGTTCGGTCTTAAGCCGCGCCAGTTCCGCATCCACCTGGCTCTCTCCTTCGGCGGGAGTGTGACCCCCGTTCATAACGGCGAAGACGAAGAACAGGTTGGGGTCTTCCGTAAAGTTGCCGCTGCTCTCGGCCTGCACGGCGATCTGCTTGTCGTAAATCAAGCGGGTGTAGATCCTTGAACTCTCGCCGTCAGAGAGAATCTTGGAAGCCAGGCGCAGGGGGTAGGCGTCAGGGGTGCCGTCGGCGGGCATATGATAGCCTTCCACAAAGGCAGGAAGCGCCACCTCCAGGTTGAGCTTCACCACTCGCTCGGCCTGTTGCGCGGGTTCCTGCGGGATGGCGCCCGGGATCGCGCCTTTCCCTGTCCTGACCCCGCCGAAATATTTCTGCACCTCCACCGCTGCCTCATGCCAGTCCACGTCGCCCACGATGACCACCGTGGCGTTCTCCGGAACGTAGTAGGTATCGTAGAAATCTTGTATGTCGGCAATACTGGCACGGTTAAGGTCCTCCATGCTGCCGATGGTCATGTGGCGATAAGGATGCACGGTGTAGGCGTGGTCGTAAAGCGTCTCCACGACGGTGCCATATGGAGGGTTGTCGAAGCGCAGACGGCGCTCTTCCTCCACCACCTGCCGCTCGTTGTTGAAGACCTTTTCGTTGATCTCCAGGTTGCGCATGCGGTCGGCTTCCAACCATAGAACGACAGGCAGCATATTGCTGGGTACGGTCTCCCAGAATACGGTAGTGTCCTCGGTGGTGTAGGCGTTGTCGGTCCCGCCGGACCGGACGATGTAATCGGAGAATTCGTTGGCTCCGAGGTTCTTCGTTCCGTCGAACATCAGATGCTCAAACAGGTGCGCGAAGCCGGTTTTGCCCGCCACCTCATTCTTCGAGCCCACGTGATACCAGACCTGAACGTTGATGATCGGCGCGTCGTGGGATTCCACAATCAAGGCGCGCAGACCGTTATCGACTTTCACCTCGTGGATTTCGGTGTGGGGAAGCTTGACCGATGTTGCCGCGGCGGGCCATGGGGACATCCCCACATTACAGGCCACGAGCACGAGGGACACGATGCCGCAGCGGCGGAATGGGGACCAAATTGTCAACGCGTTTCAGTCCTGAATGACCGGGCTTATTAATCTCTGCCCCGCTTGGGGCGCCAAGCCAAACCTTGATTTTAACACACCGCGGCGGCAGGACAGTTCGTCAGGCGATGGGCAATTGCGTGATTTCGCGAATTGCCCTCGACACGCGACTGCAAGCCGGGCAGACGGCTTCCACGAACCGGGGCAGGGGGCTTCGATGCCCTCCCCTCCGAGGGGGTGGCCGGTCTGATCCATCGAGCCGATAGGTATAAATCTCGAGAGATTCAGGCGACATGCGATAACCCTCCTCAGAGGGTACATCGGCCTTAGAGCAGCAACCCTAATCGCCGGGCCCGCGTCTGATTCCCGCCGGTTGTCTGCCTACGGCGCTTCCGCCTGCCTCGTTATTCATAAAACTTCTGCGCAATCGGGTAGCGGCGTC
>DATJVT010000102.1:0-8822 GCA_035501695.1 Terriglobia bacterium
GCCGTAGCAGGACGCAATCTCGTGCACCACCGCCTGAGTGGGCCAGGCTTCCGCAAACATGCTGTGGACCTTCTCGCACAACCCGGGGTGAATGACCCCGAGCCTTTGCAGCTTGTTACCAGGACTACGACGCATGAAAACCCTCCCGATCGGATGATTGATTCAATGGGCCGATGATCCGATGAATCAATGATTCAATGGTTCAATTACCTTGCTTCTCCCAGCGCCATGCACCGCCGGTCGTACTCGTCCACGCCGTTGGCGGTGATGCGCGTCCAGCGGATGATTTCCGGCAGGCCGGTTTTCTTCTCCAGGCCGAGCTCCACCCAGCCGCGGTCGCGCATGTAGCGCAGGTGGAACTCCACGGTGGCCGGGCTCACCGGACGGAGGCAGTCGTCCAGGTAGATCAGGATGCTGCGCGGCGTCACGGGTTGAAGCCCGCACTCGTTCAAGTAGCGCAGAATCTCCGTGCGGTCGAACTCTTGCTCCGACTTGCTTTTTGCCTTGGACATATTCAGCCCTCGTCCTTTGTCATTAGTCATTTGTCACTTGTCCCTTGTCCTTCGTCATTAGTCCTTTGTCCTTTGTCTTTCGTCCTTTGTCCTTGGCCATTTGGGGCGGTTGGCAAAAGAAGGACGTTGGACCCAGGGCAAATGACAAGTGACCAGGGACAAGGGACAAAGGACTATGGACAAATCACTCCCACCCTATGGATCTTCTTCTGCATAACATGTAAATCCTTCAATCTTGCGCGACATCAGGCGCAGCTCGCGGCCGATCTGCTCGCGGTCGCCGCACATTTTCACGATCTCCTCGCGCGTGGCCATCAGCAGGCCTTTCAGCTCCGTCACCTGGTCCGACACCGCGTTCTGCGTCTCCACCGCCTGCACCACCCGCTCCAGGGAATCGGCGCCCCTTTCCAGGCTGGCGGGAACCCGCAACACCCCGCGCGTGGCGGCGGAGAAGAGCCGGAATGCCCCCACACCCGCCATGCAGGTGCCGATAAAACCTCCCGAGCCGAGCAGGAGGGCCTGGATTTCGTTGGCAGAGAACATCTCTTAGCTCACAGCTCACGGGTACAGCGCTAACAGCCCACAGCCAACAGCTCACAGTCCAGAAGAAGAGCGCGCACGGCTCAGAGCCGGCGGCTGATAGTTTGCAGTTGCCCGCAATTCCCAGCCAGCGGTACGGGCGTGCAGTTTCTGTTAGCTGTCGGCTGTGAGCTGTTAGCTGTTAGCTGGCCCGCCATGCGGGCTGGGCACCACATGCCTCCAGAACCCGTCGTACAACGCGTGCTGGGCGGCGAACTGAAGGACGGCCGACACCACGAAAGTCACCAACCCGCGCGCCAGCGTGGCCGAGTCAGGCCAGGTCACCGTCAGGCTGTGCGGCGCGTGCACAAACTCGATTCCCATGGAGGTCAGGACCGCCGCCACGCCGCTCGTCAGCATGCAGACCTTGGGCTTGTTCTGGTCGATCCACGCGAACGCGGAGTTCTGACTGCGCTTCGCGACTTGAATCACGAAAGGCGCCAAAAACGTTATGAGAGCTTGTATCTGTAGCGAGTTTGAATTCATGGTCCTTTGTCCTTAGTCCTTTGTCCTTAGTCCCTGGTCACTTGTCATTCGCCCTGGGTCCAACATCTTTCTTTTGCCAACCGCCCCAAATGGCCAAGGACAAAGGACGAATGACATAGGACAAATGACGCTCTTCCTCTTTCAATTTTCTGCTCTCAGCTCCATACCCCCCACTCCCCGTTGGGAAAAAAGTCCCGCGATTTTCATGTCCACGAACGGCGGATGTGCCTACCCTGTTTTTGGATGTGAGGGCGTCGCGAGTTCCTATGGGTATGAAGGGCGAAAACCTTATCGAGCTCCCGTGGAGGAAGGTTCCGCTGGAGCTCACGTCCGGGGATGCCGTGAATGCCAGCCCTTTTATCATTATTATGGAAAGGGTGTCAGGGGATCCCTGGGACATGAGTGGCGTAAACCCCGACCCTCCCCGCAGGGGTGAGGGCGGCCACAGGCCGGATGAGGGGTGATGGAAGCTGAGAGCGGAAAGCTGAAAGATCGTTGAATCGTCGAGATGCCGGGCGGCCAGACGGTCTTCTTCTGTCCACCTGTCTTGGTGCCTTGGTGTCTGGGTGGTGACTTCCGGTACCGGGTTGAAATTGCCGTAAGTCATTTCGGGCAGCGGCAGCGTGTGCACCCGCCGCCGCCCTTGCTCGCGCTGATCAGGCGCGAGCTAAAATCAAGCCTGTAGGGACCAGCCGCCCTGGTCCGCCGTTGTGGCATGGGCATCCTGCCCATGCCGGGTCACGGCCAGGATGGCCGTGCCACGTCCCCTCCCGCTCGCTTGCCTTGCGGCGGCCGGACTCGCAACCTGCTGGGCTTCGCGGTCTTTCCTCATCGCGACTACATCATAACCTACAGAACTGGTCAATGTCAAGTAAAATATGTATCAAATAGCCTACTTTCGGACACATTGTCCCAAACTTTTTTCGAAATTTCCTACCGGTAGGAAATGGGTTTTCGGCTCGCGCGCTCCCCGTGTATCGGGGGGCGCCAAAATGACGCTT
This sequence comes from Terriglobia bacterium, assembly GCA_035501695.1. Lineage (GTDB taxonomy): Bacteria > Acidobacteriota > Terriglobia > UBA7540 > UBA7540 > Bog-366. The sequence goes on from DATJVT010000102.1 coordinate 2,579, forward strand.
CCGGCCCTGAGCCCAGACGATTCTGCTAGACATATAGTCCACGACGCGGCCCGGCAAAAATATTTTTTGTCCCCCCAAGCCACGACGGTTGGCCTCCATCTCTCGATTCTCAGCTCCCCGGAGGGCCGTAATCCTCCGCCTGTAAAGCCGGAGGGCCTGACCACCACGGCCTGAAAGAAACCCCTCACCCACCGCCTTGCGGTCCCCCCTCTCCCCTGCGGAGAGGGAAATTGTTCTTGGCGCGTGCGCGCCCCCGTGATATTTCCAACCTTTGGCAAACGGATTAGTGCAGAACTTTGCGTTTAGAGTTCCTGCCTTATTAAGGGGACGGCGCCTGTGAATGCTGAGCAAACCACTGTCATCCTGAGACCCGATGCACTTCATTGGGGCGAAGAGCTTCCCCCGAGTGAAGCGAAGGGACCGCGGCAGTATCCTGGGATCAGACCAAAATGACCAGGGACAAATGACCAATGACTAATGACGTTTTCTCACTGATTCAATGTCGCGATGATCCGATGATTCCGTCCGCTGGCCGCCGGCAGCCTCTTCCCGCACCTGGGCGAGCTTCCTCGCCAGAACCTCGACGGTGTCGTTGAAGCGGATCCCGGTGCCTTCGATCTTGCAGCCCACAAAAGCTTTGGCCCATTCAAGGTCGGTCATAGGTTTAATCCTTTCAGCACGTCCTGCTCTCGCCCCCTACCGAGGGCAGTCGCAGGACAGAATTCTGCGTTTTGGTGGAACTTTTCATGGGTTGTGGCCAATTGCCGCACAAAAGGCTTCGCCCCCTGCTCTGTGGAAAGGCTCGGCCTTTCCAGGCGCGCCTGGGGTCCCACGCTGCCGATTGTACCCACTGGTGGATACGGCCTTGAGCGCGCCCACCATCCCGCCCAGGGGCCTCCCTTGGGTGGGGACGGCCGTCGTAGGGGCGGCTCGCGAGCCGCCCCTACGAATGCAATACGGAGCATCGAACGGCGCACGGCAAAACCAGCCAAACAAATGTGGAAACTCCAGGGAAAGGCGGAGCCTTTCCGCGAAGCCGAAGGAGGCGGGAGCATTGGCTTCCCGTGGATTAGCGTATAATGCCGTTAACACTCTCCGGGCCCGATTGGGGCAGGTGCGTTTTGGTGTTCTAACTGCCTTCATCCAGCGCGGGGAGCAAGGACCCCATCTACTCAGAACCAGATTAGTCGTACTATTTTGCAGACGGAGGTGCGCATGCCCAACGCAGGAACCGATTCCACAACCGGCAATCTGATGATCAACTTGTTTGACGGCACGCGGCAGCCCCTGGGTGCGAACGCCCAGGTGCTGGTGCGCGTTCGCGACGGAAACCAGAACGAGATCGTGAATGAGACCCGCATGGGCCCCAATATTCCGGTGACCGGACTGCCCACCTATAACAACCTGGGCGACAACTATACGGTGGTGGTGACGGGCGCGGGCTTCCAGGATACCGGCTTCACCCCCATCAAAATCTCGCCGCGCATCTGGCAGTCCATCGACCTGATGCTCCTGCCCAGCGGCGGCGGGAGCTTCAATTTCCGCGACGCGCTTTGGCCCACGCTCAAAGTGACTCATCCCAACTTCGCCGCCCTGCTGGCCCAGGGCGCCGCGAGCGACGCGGCCGCCCAGGACCGCTACACGCAACTCATGGAAAACCAGCCCGCCTCGCTGGCCTCCTTCTTAAACCTGGCGACGGCAATGAGCGCCATCTTCCTGCCCGCCGGCACGCCGCTCGATTACCTCAAGGGAGTCATCTGGGATAACACCTTCGCCCAGGATCGCTTCTTCGGGTATGCGGATCCCAAGCTGATCGACCAGGTTATCCTGGCCACCCAGCAGGGGGAATTCGCCCCCGAACTGGACCCCGGGATCTTCCACGGCACCGCCACCCGGAGCTGGAAGCAGATTCAGTTCGGCGAAGCCAACGTCCAATTGACGTTCCATGAAAAAGACCCGATGGTGCAAATCGGCGGCATCGACTGCGTCAAGATCGAGCCGGACATCGACTACTACAAGGACCTGGGGGCCCACTTCCTGATGGAAGTGGTGGTGAACGCCATCACCCACACGCTTACCGACCCGAAACAGGTCTACGTGCTGCGCTGGACCGCCGGCCGCCACGCCGGAGTGCCGGGCTTCAACCCGCCGTATGTGATCGCCTAGCGGCGCGGGATGCAGCACCGCCTTTGCTCCGTCGTAGGGGTAGGGCTCGCCCTACCCTTGCCGGCGCCCTGCGCGGCAGACGGGTACGGCAAGCCGTACCCGTGCTACCTTTGCTTCCGCCTGGGTCGCCCTGCGCGATTTGCAGGGACGCCGGCGGGGGCGGCAGCCACCGTGCGCCAGCTTTGGAGTGCGGCCGCGAAGCTGCCGCTTTGCCTTACGCCAGCTCGGTGGCGGCCGGAACGTTGCGCCGACCTTGAGTTCGGCACCGGAGCCGGAAGCGACCTTCCAGCTCGCAAGGCGGAAGCGAGCTGCCGCACTCCAGAGAGCTTCGCGCAGAGTTGCGGCGCAGCGACGTGTTGCTCAAGGTCTGAATCCAAATGAACAACAACGACGGACCAAGGACAAGGGACCAAGGACAAAGGACCAAGGACCGCCTTTCAATGATCCAATGATCCGATGACCCGATTACTTGATTTCCTTAAGCCGCGGATCCTGCTGCGCGATCTCGTTGAACGCCTTCTTGAAATCCCTGGCCTTCCAACCCTTCGCCGTGTGAGCTTCGGAATTCTGAATCCGGGATTCGGTGCTTGGCTTCCCGAGTCCCGAGTCGCGAGTTGCGAGCCCCGAATTCGCCGGCACCAGCGCGGCAATTTCCGTCACCGCCTGCGTGAGCAACTGCACCACGGCCGCCGCCGTGCTGGCGGTCTTGGGGTTCTTGATCTGCGCGGCCGACTCCAGTTGCGCCACGTTGGCGTTTATGGCCGCGAAAGCCGACTGCACCGCTTGCAGGTTCGTGGCATTGGGCGAGGCCTTGTATGTGTCCAACGCCTTCACCAGGGCGTCGAAGCCGTTTTCCACCAGCGTGGCCGCCGGCGCCAGGGCCGGGTCGATCACGTCCACCAGGCTGGCCGCGATGGGGATGGCCACCTGCGCGTCCGCCTCCACCGTGTTGACCCACGCCGGGACCGCACAGGCGTTGAGCCACAGAATTCCTGCCAACAGAATTGCTGATAATGCTCGTTTCATGATTCGCTCCTTATTTTCTTTGAGTTGTAAGTCGATTGCTGACGGCTGACTGCTGACAATTGATTGCCTTGGGCCACGAGAGGCCGGCCCTTCGATGCTTCCGCCGGCTGACGGACGATCCTGCGGACCGAATGGTCTCTAGCGTAGCCCCGCTTTGTTCCGCCACCGCGGCGAAAGCCCGTTGGTTGAATCGCTGATCCGGGGGCGTGGAGGGGTGAAACCGGCGCGCGAATATGGAATCCCGGTCCGGGGTTCCGCGAAGCTCGTTCCAAAATCCGCAATCCGAAATCCGGAGTTTCCCGCTCCGCGCCTTGAACCTGGCAAACTGGCGTACCCGCCCGATTCCGCGGGCCGGGAATCCCGCCTGCCGCCGCACGCGCCGGGGGGAATGATGCCTGCATCCCAACATGTTCAAGTTGATGGGGCGTCTCGAACCGGACGCTTGCTTCCTGCCGCCAACGAGGAATGGTGTAAGTCGGCACTGCGGGCAGCGGCAGCGTGTGCACCCGCCGCCGCCCTCACCCGCGCTGATCGGGCGCGGGCTAAACTTTAGAAAACACTAGGTTTGAAGATGTGGCTGGGGGCTCTGGCCACTGGCGGCTTGCCACTGGCGCCCTGCTACGGCGCGCCGCCCACCGTCCCGCCCCCCCCATCCCCGTCCGGGGGGAGTTTATCCTCCCGCCGAGGCGGAACGCGCCTGGCGGTTCTTCGCGGCGGGTCCCGGCGGATCGAGCTGCGTGGCGCGCGTCCGGGCGCAGAGACGCCGCTGCGCGCGTACGCTCATTATGTTCTCGCGGGTCGTAAACTCCAGACTGCACGTGGGGTTTATGCATAGGCGGTCACGAAAAACTCCTCGCTTCTCGCTGACTTCCGTGCGACCGCCACACCTGGGACAGAACATGTTCTTCTCCTACCCGCGGGCGGTACATTCACCGCGTCCTGGCCACCCCGGTGGTCTGCGGCGCCCATCGTTCCACCCCTGACGATCCGCCCTGGTAGGCTCCCCTTGTCATCGGGTGGGGAAAACCCGCCAGAGCTGCGTAAATATCCGCAGTCGTTGCCGGCTTGGCAAGGGCCGTCATTCCGCTCGAGCGGGCACGTTCGAGAGCCTGGCCTGAGGCAGTGTATCCAAAGGTCGTTGCTAAGATGACGAGCCTCGCGAGAAGAAAACGCGACGCGGGACCTCTCCTTGCCGGATGCGATAGCATTCGGCATGAAGGCTGGGAAAAGGTACGGCCACGCGCTAGACAGGAACAGGCCAATCCAACCGTTGCTATGCATGGGGTATCGTTTCATCACAGCGATGAGCTATATATCTCGCCTCGGAGGTAAGGATTGCACGTCAGCGGCCGGATGAGTTGGCTAGCGTTGGGAGTGTTCGTTGCCAAGCTTCGGTACGCGGTTCCTGGCCAGGCAATGCAACTACGAGGGGTGGGGACTCATGGGGCCGATCCAGAGTAGAGGGGACGAGCGGATTCAATCTCTACAGCTCACCTCAGTAATAGACGATATCTCTGCAAGAGGAGTATTTGCACGCCCCAGAGTGCAGGTGTAATGATGGGCGCCGGCGAATAGTGACCGCTTGGGCAACCCGTTTACGGGTGGGCGGGTGGCGTGATGTTAACTCTGCGCAGTTCCTCGGCGGCGCGCTCCGGCAACACCGAGTTGTAGTAAACCTCCTTGAGAAAATAGGAGCGCGAGTTGGAAAGATGCACGGGGACGAGTTCAAAATGCCAGTGGAAGTCTTCCAGCAGAGTCCGCCAATGGTCGGTACGTTCAAACTTGGCATTCAGATTCGGAGTGGTGTGCAAGGTGAGGTGGTAGTCTTGGGCCACTGATTCCAACCGCAACAATACGGATTTCAGAAAACCCGCGAAATGAAGCTGCCGGTCCCAAGTGGTCAAATCCTCTTCAAAGGCACATTGATGCCTCAGGGGTAAGACCCATATCTCGTAAGGGGCGCGGGAAGCGAAAGGGCAGAAAGCCACATACTGGTCATCCCATTCGACCGTCCGTACCTGCTTGGCAAACTCCTGTTGGGCGATGTCGCAAAGCAGGCAGCGCTCTTTCAGGGAGAAATAGCGTTGCAGCGAGCGAAGTTCGTAAACAACGCGCCGCGGAATGAAGGGTGTGGCGGCAATCTGAGAGTGCGGATGGTCGGGGTCCTGCCCCGCCAGCTTGCCTTGGTTGCGGAATACACTGACATAGCGAAAGCGGCGGTCCTTCTTGAGGTCCACCAGGCGCGAGACGAAGGCCCGAAGTACCTGAGCGACGTTTTCGTCGCTTTGCTGCGATAGGCGCATGGAGTGGTCGGGGTTTTCAATCACCACCTCGTGCGCTCCCAGGCTGCGCATCTTGTCGTACACCCCTTCGGCGCACCGCGCCGCATCTCCCTCAATGCGATAGAGCGGGCGCACATGGGGCGTAACGCGTACTTCCCACGCACCGTTGCCATTCAGGTGTGAATAGATAGTTTGCGGGGTCATCGCCTCCTGTCCGGGGCAAAACGGACAGACCTTGATGTTCGGCCAAGTGGTCTCCCCATCCTCTTGGACCACCCAATTCATGGAGATGGGGTCTTTTCGCAGTTGCATCAATCCTCCGAGAATAGTGGGCAGTGGCTAGTGGACAGTGAACGGCAAAGGAGTCTTCCATTCTCTGATCCCGGCCACCAATTACATCTCTTGCCTACCGGAAATAAATACTCCTCCCCAGGCTTCATCGGCGGGTTCCGGTCGTGTCTTAACTCTGGGGGGTGCGAATGGGGCTAAAGAGAAGGGACTGATAACGCCTTCCGACCTTGCTCGCGCTACCCGGCCTGTACGCTGTGGTCGACCCAACGCAGCCACGACCACAGCCGCCAGATGATTTTGCGATGCGTATTAAACGCCCGGAGGTTGTCCATGTCAAGACCTCGTATCGCGCAAGCTAAAATGTTACCCGTGGAGGATCATCGTGCAATTTTAGAATGTTACCCAGAGAGGATTTGGGTAACGCATGAGTCAGAACTCGAAGCGGGAGTATTTGAAACGAATTCATCCCCGGTACGCGC
>DATJVT010000103.1:0-3335 GCA_035501695.1 Terriglobia bacterium
ATCTGCGCCACCCGCGGCAGAACCGCCTGCCACAAGTGTCAAAACTGGTGTTGAGGCATCTGCCGCTGCGGTGTCGGCAATAACGGCACATACCGCGTTCATACTGCGTTCATACTGTCGACTATGCTGATTTGCGCTTGAAGATAAGTGGGTGTATGCTGGGACGCCTTGGAACGTGGAAATGATAGATCGGTCTAATAGTCCCATCCACAGCGAGATAGAACAGTCAGGAAGAATCGTCTGTCTGCCCGCTCGTTGCAACGCGCATTGGCCGGGGTGGTTTTGTTGCTGCCTGTTGGTCGCCGTTTTGATGACCACCTTGGGAACCCACCAGGTTGCACTCCTGGCAAGGTCAGGCAGCCGGCTCAAGCTGGACACCGGCAAAGAGATTTACATGGCGGCGTGTGCCTCCTGCCACGGGCGGGACGGAAAGGGGCAGTCACAAAACCTTGCGGGCTTTCAGCGGCCGTCCACCTTCCCGGATTTCACCGATTGTCATGGGGCCACCCCGGAACCCGACTTGCAATGGCGTGCCGTCATTACCAACGGTGGTCCGGCTCGGGGGTTTTCTCAAATCATGCCGGCCTTCAGGGACGCCCTGACTCAGGAGCAAATCGGGAATGTCATTGAATACCTGCGCACTTTGTGTACGGAGAAGGCGTGGCCGCGAGGAAACTTCAACCTTCCGCGTCCGCTGGTGACCGAGAAAGCCTTCCCCGAAGACGAGGTGGTACTGACCGGAGGGTTTAATCTCCACGGACCGCCGGGCGGCAACGCCACGGTGGTCTACGAGAAGCGCATCGGACCCTCCGGCATGATTGAGGCCGCGGTCCCCTACAACATATCGCAAGACAGCGGCGTCGCGCGCTCAGGGTTTGGCGACATAAGCCTCGGCTACAAACGCAAGCTCTTCGATAACCTGAAAGCGGGTTCGATTTTCAGTGTGGGGGGCGAGGTGGTGGCCCCGACCGGAAACCCACGCCTCGGGACGGGCGGCGGCTCCCCCGTTATCGAGGCCTTCGCGGCTTACGGGCAGATTCTCCCGGCCTACAGCTTTCTACAACTCCACACCGGGTACGAACTCTCGACGCAACCTGACAGGGTCCCTCGCGCCTACTATCTGCACACTGCCATCGGCAAGACGTTCAGGACCGGCGGCGGACTCGGCCGGTGGTGGACCCCCATGACGGAGTTCATTGCCGACCGGGATTTGGTCTCTGGCGCCACGACGAATTGGGACGTTTTGCCGGAAATCCAAATTCCCGTCAGCAAGCGGATGCACATCCTTGCCAATGTGGGGGTCAGCATCCCCGTGAACAACACCACGGACCGGCCCAAACAATTCCTCATTTATTTCCTGTGGGATTATGCGGACGGGACCTTGAAGCAGGGCTGGTAGATGAGAATCGCGCGACGCATAATTCGGCTTGACTCCTTGCTGCTAGCCTTCGCCCTCACGGGTGCTCTGGCACCGGCTTCGTGGTCCCAGCAAGGCGCCCTGCCCGCGAATGTTCATGGCCACGATTCCTCCTACGGTAAAACCTTCGGGTCGCATTTCGAAACCTCAGACCGTTGTGTAGCCTGCCACAATGGCATCTCAACCCCGACCGGTGAAGACATCTCGATCGGTGTCAACTGGCGTACCAGCATGATGGCCAACTCAGGTCGCGATCCATACTGGATTTCCGGTGTGCGCCGCGAAACGATCGATCATCCGATGGCGGCGGCAGCCATCCAGGACGAATGCACGATCTGTCACATGCCCATGATGCGCTACGAATCCAAGCTGATTGGCCGTGAGGGTGAGGCCTTTCTTCACTTCTCACCCGGCCACAACACGCGCGCCGACGTTATGGCGGAAGATGGCGTTTCCTGCTCCGTGTGCCATCAGATCACCGGCGAAGGTCTGGGCACGCGGGCGAGTTTCGTCGGTGGGTTCAAGATTGATACCTCCCAACCGCCCGGCGAGCGGCATGAGTACGGCCCGTTTGAAATCAAGAAGGGCCCTACGACCATCATGCGCTCGTCGGCCACATTCCAGCCCACCGAGAACACAAAGGTAATTCGCTCCTCGGAACTGTGCGCCACCTGCCACACGCTTTTGACTCAGGCGCTCGATGCCCAGGGAAAGGTGCTGGGGGAATTGCCTGAACAGGTTCCCTATCAGGAATGGCTGCACAGCAAGTACAACGAGAACCGGAGTTGCCAGGATTGCCATATGCCCAAGGTGCGGGAAGCGGTTCCGATCACCTCGGTGCTGGGTGAACCGCGCGCGGGCTTCTCGCAGCACACTTTTGTGGGCGGCAACTTTTTCATGCAACGTCTGCTCAACCTCTATCGGCACGACCTGGCCATCTCGACTCCGCCGGGGGATTTGGATAGTGCCGCCCTCCGTACGATCGCCCACTTGCAATCGGAGGCCGCCCGCATTGCCATCCCGAGCCTGGAGATTCGCAATGGCCGCGTCGAAGCGGTCATTGCGATCGAGAATCTGGCCGGGCATAAGCTTCCCACGGCCTACCCCTCCCGCCGGGTCTGGCTGCACGTGACGGTGCGCGATCGCCTCGGTAAAGTTCTCTTCGAGTCCGGGGCGCTCCGTGCCGATGGCTCCATCGAAGGAAACGACAACGACCAGGACCCCTCCCGCTTCGAACCTCATTACACGGAAATCACTCGCCCCGACGAGGTGGAGATCTACGAGGCGATTATGGCTGATCCGGCAGGCAAGCTAACGACCGGACTGCTCACTGCCCTGCGTTACATCAAGGATAATCGTTTGCTTCCCCATGGCTTCGATAAGCAGACGGCCGGCCAGGAGGTTGCGGTCCACGGAAATGCGGAGAAGGACCCGGACTTTATGGGTGGCGGGGACATCATTCGGTATTCCGCAGCCCACACTGGCGGTGAGGCTCCATTCCAGGTCGACGCCGAGCTTTGGTATCAGCCCATTGGATATCGATGGGCGATGAATCTCAAGCCTTACGATGCCACCGAACCCAAGCGTTTCGTTAGCTACTACGAGGCGATGGCATCAGGCTCAGCCGTGATGCTGGTTCGAGCCACGGCGGTGACCAGCCATCAAACGACTGCGATTAACTCCAGCGGTTCTTCCCACCTCTCCCGCTAAGAGGCGCACGGGCGGGTGATTGCCCCTAAAATGGTTCGACCACGCCATCGAAACGGCGGATCGAAGTACATTTCTGGGGGGATTGGACGCGCAGATGGGAATTGAAAACAAAATTCTGACTTAAGCCCGTTCTTCAAGACGAAGTTTTCGACCTCGGGCAGCGCCTGGTTCCAATCCACATTCGAATCACTGGCCCACCAGTAAACTG
>DATJVT010000104.1:0-3924 GCA_035501695.1 Terriglobia bacterium
GTCGGGACAACCATCCGGACAGACCCAGGAGCAGCAGGCCTGGCTGTTGGCGGTCAGGGTCACGTTCAGGCTGGTGGGAATGTCCCATTGGGTGTCGGCGATGGTCTGGTTGACGATGGTATTGGTCTGCCCATTGCAGGTCTGGGTGACCTGGAAGAAAACGTTGGCGTTGCAATTCCACCAAGGCCACCAGGGATACCAGGGCCAGATCGGGTAGGGGAACTCCCGCGGCAACACTTCCAAAAGTTGGGTCCGCAGGGTGTTCAGAACGGAAGGGTCGATTTGCGAGGCTGCGGCCGTCGCCCGGGGCAGGCTGGCCGCTAGGTTGGTCCGGGAGCGACCTTGCGCCGCGTTGAGAATCGGTTGGAACACATCCAGGCTCGGTTTGGGGCTGGGATTGGCAAGTTGGCCGATTGCGGGGTTGCGCCCCACGAGGGGCAGAATGCGATCCACCAGAACCGGGTCCAGTAGCCACTCGCGCGTGATCCACCACCACCACGGCCACCATCCGCAGCAACGCGTAAAGGTGATTTGGAAGGAGCCGTCGGCGGCCGTGGTGGCGCAACCGACGTTCACCTGGGATCTCCACCACCACCACCAGTCCACGTCAAAGGCGCAAACGTTGGCTCCCGCCACCGCGCTGCCGTCCGCGCACAGAACGCGGCCCGTGATGGTGTAGGTCCGGCACCACTCCCACCACCAGTTCCAGTAGTAGGGCGTAATCTGAACGGGAGTGAGCACGACTTCGTTCTTGTCCCGCCAGCGGGAGGCGGGAACGTCAACCGCGATGGTTTGCAAGTGCTTCAGGTCATCCACCGACGCCGTCTCCGGTCCCAGAGCGACCTTCAACGATCCGGGGGGTTCTTTGAAGCTGAAAGATGCGGCACCCTTGCCCTTGGCATCCAGCCGCACCGTGGCCTCCCCATTGGCCTTGGCTCCATATGCAATCACCTTGACGGCCCGATCCGGCTTGAAGTTTTTGATCGATGACGCGTCCAGGGGCACTTCCAGTCGGTAAGCGATTTTATCTGCCATGTTGCCTCCTTTTCCTTCCTGGTGTCAGACGCCTCTGCCGAGAGAAGAGGTGCGTGATCCGGCGTGCTGCGCAGGGGTTCGTCTTCTCAGGTAAGGTGCTTGTTCGGTTTTGTGTTCGTCTTTAAGGGAGAATTAACGCCCTGTATTTTGTCCTGCAGTAGATGGATACGGTTTCATCAGCAAGGTGACCCACGGGAGATGCGCCATCTGAAGAGATTTACAGAGTAGATGGCGCGGCCTCCACCCCCTGTGTGGGTGCATGTGATGACCTCGTGCCGACCAGTTGCAGTAGTTAAATGGGCCCCAATTACGGCGTAAGTTTAGAGTTAATCAACATCAATGTCAACGACTTTCTGGCAAGATTTGCGACCATCCGGCTTTGGGCGCGGAGGGTCGCAAGGTTGGGCGGTAAGGGGCCGCCGAAAGCGACAAATTGTCTGTGGCGCCGGAGGGCGGCCACCCGGCCGTTCGCGCGCGCATGGTCACTTCCCTTTGGACTTAGGCAATTGCGTGTGCCTGCCAAGCCTAAGGTCCGGTTCGCTTGGAACACTCGCGGCGTGCGCGGCGACCCCCCACCTTGATATTGCCGTTGCACCCGTAAGTAGGGTGATTCATAATGTGCGGTTAGCTTATCTCCCTGAGGTGTTTCCCTTGGCTGAAGATCAAACTCTTTCATTTTCGGAAGCAGTTCGCGGGGCCCGCGAGCGATTGGCGAAGGAGTTGAGCGCGCAGGCCGAACAGATCCAGAAACTCAACCAGCAACTGGCGGAGTTGGGCGCGCTGCACGACCGGGCCGAGCAGGAAGCGGCGCGTCAGTGGGATGAGATGGCGCGAGCCGCGGCCGCGGCCGCGGCCTCAGCGGCTGCGACGGCGGCCGCCTCCGCCGCGGCAGCGCAGGCAGCCCCGGAGAAGGTTTTGGAAGATGTTCTGGGCGCTGTCCGCGCCCTGATGACGTGCACCATTCCCGAACAGGTACTCGAGGTCCTCACCCAGGAGGCGGGCGAGTGGGGCGTGCGTGCCGCGGTGTTCGATGTTCGTGGCAAGGCCGCGTGGGGCGCGGCGGCCAGCGGTTTTGGTCCCTCGCTCACCCAGCAGGGCTTGCGGAGCCTCGTCGTCCAGCTCAAGCAGGACAGTCCCTTCCGCCTGGTCTGTGAAACCGCCGGGCACGTGGACACCAGCGCCGACTCGCTCAAGAAAAATCGCAATGTCCTTGATAAGCTCAAGCCCCCGGCTCATGCCCCGGTGCTGCTGCTTCCCATCCGTTCCACGGCTACGGTGTCAGCTATTCTCTATGCCGACCCGGGTGAAAAGGACAAACGGCTGCCGGTGAATGCGCTGAAAATTCTGGCTGAATTCGCTGGCGCCCAGATCGACCGGCTGATTGCGCTCAGCGGGGCGTCCGCCGAAGAGGTCCCCGAGGAGAAGCCGGTACCGGCCGCAATTCCCGAAGCGGCCGTAGAAGAAGCCGCCGAAGTTGCGGTGGAGGAGCTTCCCCCTGCGCCTCCTGTCATCGCGGCGGCCGCGCCGGTGGAACTGCCCCCGGTGGTAGCCGCTCCGGCAATGGCCCCCATTCAGGAAGCCGAGGTGGCGAGACCTCCCGCAGAGGAATCGGCGCCCGCCGAGGTGCAGGTGGAGAAACCCGCAACGGCAGAACCACCCGTCGAGGAAGTTCCGGAGGTTCCCGCTCAAAAACCTGTGGAAGCGCGTTCCGAGGAACCCGTTCCGGTGGAACCCGTCGCCGCACAACGGGTTGTAGAAGCGAAAGCGGCTGAGGGACTCGCGGCAATCGAGACTGAAAAACCTTCCGTGCCCGCGCCGGAAACGCCCCCAGCCCCGGCGGAGTTTGTCATAGAGCCGGCAGAGGCGGCTGCCCCTGAGAGCGAACCTGCAGCGGCGCCCGTGTGGGTGGGACCGGCTGTGGAGGTGGCGCCTCCTGCACCGCTTGTCGAGCGCCCAACCGCGGCGCCGCCCGCCATCGCCGAAGTTTCTCAGCTCAGCGAGACCGAGCAGAAGGTGCACAAGGACGCGAAGCGGTTCGCCAAGCTTCTCGTTTCAGAAATCGAGCTCTATAACAAGGCCAAGGTGGCGGAGGGAAGGAAAAACGGGGACCTCTACAAACGGCTTAAGTCTGACATCGACCGCAGCCGCCAGACCTTTGACAAGCGTTTTGGCAAAACCCTTAACAAGCAGTTTGATTACATGCATGATGAGCTGGTGAGAACCTTGGCAGGAAATGATTCGACGGTTCTGGGACCAGATTACCCAGGACCGGCGGCGTGAAATTCCTACCTCCATCATGGGCCCGAGTCCTCTGCCTGAGCGCGGGTCTGGTGGCCATGGCGGCGTCGTCACGCGCCGCCGACTTGATTCCCGCCGGCCTCGAGGCGCTCGCCGCAACCTCCTCCCGCCCGGAAACCTGGCAACTCCTTCGCAATTACGCGCAATCGCAGCCCGAACCCGAGTGGAATGGATGGGCGTACTTCCTGGCGGGTTTCAAGGAGTACGAAGGGCAGCGTTACCCCGCAGCGGTCACGGACCTGGCCCAGGCGGCGGTGAGCGGATTCACCCTGGCGGATTACGCCATCTACTATGAAGCCCTGGCGTTAGACCAGGGGGGCCAACCCCAAAAGGCCGCTGGGTTGTTGGAGGGGTTCGCTTCGCGCTTTCCGCAAAGCCGCCTCCACATTCTCGCACTCACTTTGCGCGCCAATACCCTGATGGAGGCTCAGGAACAGCAGCAGGCTGCTGACATGCTATCTGCCGAGCCCGCATCCCGCACTCAGCCCGGGCTCGCATTGCTCCTTGGCAAGGCCTACGTTCAGGGGCACAGGCCGGCCGAGGCCGCGCTCGCCTTTCAGACGGTGTATTACAACTTTCCGGCTTCTGCCC
>DATJVT010000105.1:0-7815 GCA_035501695.1 Terriglobia bacterium
AGAAAACCAGCGAGTACTTTCGGGAGCACATCGAATTTCCCTTCTTCCAGCGCTACTTGAAAGACGAGGGGGAAACGAAATTCCCTGCCGCCGATGTCTTTGAAACCGGGCGCAACGAGTGGCACTCCCTGGACCAGTGGCCACCGTCGAACGCCACTCCCAGGACCTACTACTTCGAGAGCGTCGGCCGGCTCAGTTCCACGGCTCCTACCGCTCCCGGAGAGACATTTGATGAATACGTCAGCGACCCCAGTAAGCCGGTTCCACACATCCCGTGGATCAGCACATCGATGAGCGCCCCTTACATGACCGCCGACCAGCGCTTCGCGGGACGGCGCACCGATGTGCTGGTATACCAGACAGACCCGCTCATGCGCGATGTGACCTTCGCGGGGCCGCTCACCGCGTCACTCTATGTCTCCACAAGCGGCACGGATTCCGATTGGATCGTCAAATTGATCGATGTTTATCCGGGCGATTATCCCGATCCCGATCCCAATCCTACGGGAGTCAAAATGGGCGGCTACGAGCAACTGGTGCGAGGAGAACCCTTCCGCGGTAAATTCCGCAAGAGCTTTGCGCGGCCTGTCCCCTTTGAGCCTGGCAAACCGGACAAGGTGGAATTCCAGCTTCCGGATGTCTATCAAACTTTCCGTCGCGGCCATCGCATCATGGTGCAGGTACAGAGTTCCTGGTTTCCCCTGGTGGACCGCAATCCGCAGAAATTCATGAAAATCGACGAAGCGCAGCCGTCGGATTTTCAGAAAGCCACCGAACGGGTCTATCGCTCGGCCCAGATGCCTTCCGGTATCACCGCCAGGGTGTTGCCTTAGCCCGGATTCCTCAGGAATGCAATGGGATGAAGAGCGGGTGGGAGATCGCCTGGTTTCCTCTTACAAGTGATTTCTCAGGATGAGCTCGATGGCCAAGCCCGCCGTGTGTCGAGGCACTGTCACTCTTTCTCTCCTTTGTCTGTCATGGCTTCAACCTGCTTAATGTACCGTTTGCTGTCAAATTTGCGCGACGTGCTCTGATAGGACATGTAGCGGATCTTGCCGAAGTAAGGACGCTCCGGTCCCCAGGCGCGGTCGTGTTTGCCGCCGATGGCCCAAGCTACGCCGGCATAGCCGTTGGGATCGCGCCCGTCGAGTTCATAGCGATCGTTCAGACGGACGGCGATGTCGAAAGCTTCTTCCGGCGAAGGTGTCCATTCCAGGATCTTCTTCGCCCAGTACATGCGCAGGTAGCCGTGCATCCAACCGCCCAGAACCATCTGCTTCTGCGCGGCGTTCCACAGCGGGTCGTGGGTTTCGGCGTTCTCGATCTGGCGCTCGGAATAGACGTGCTCGCGCCCGTCGCGCCGGTGCTCCTTCAAAGTTCGCAGGGCCCACGGTTCGCAGCTATCCAGGCGGTCATAACGGGGATTGAAGCGTACAAAGTTCACGGCCAGCTCCCGCCGCACAATCAGTTCTTCCAGAAATGCGTCGCGGTCTGCGCGGAGTGCATCGGCATGCTTCACCCTAGTGGCAATGGTATGCGGTCCGATCTGGCCAAAGTGCAGGTAGGGTGAAAGTTGGCTGGTGCCTTCGATCTCCGGCCGGTTGCGCCCGACGGCGTATCCTTTCAGGCGGTGCCGGACAAACCGCGACAAAGCGTGCAGTGCCTCGTCTGTCCCACCACGGAAGGTCGCATTGGGTTCAACTGACCGATCGATAGGAAAGCCCTCTAGAAAGTCGAAGTGGGACGGGAGGGAAGCCACGCTTTGAGGCTGCTTCCATGCGGTTTCCGCCTTGGGGTTGGCCGGAGGCGCAAGGAATTCGTCGAGATGCTCCCGGATGCGGGGCCGGATGGTCCGCGCCGCATAATGTTCCTTCTCAAGCAGTCGTGAAGGAACAATCACATCCGCATCGACCGTCCAGAGAGGCACGCGCAGGCGTTCCGCCGCCCTCACCCTCCACCGCTCCGTCTCGCGCAGGGGATTCTCATCGCCGACCACGAGGCAGGGGCGAACCTCTTCGCAGAACTTCACCAGATGATGATCGGGGAAGCGCCGCAACACAAAGCCCGCGCCGCGCCGCTCCAATCGCCGCGCGAGGTCCGGGATTCCCTGAACAAGAAATGTGTAATGGCGCAAGTTGGCATGAGGGTAGAATGGCACCAAGCCGAAGAAAACTACCAGCGGCTTGCGTAGGCAATTCGCCGCCTCGATGGCGAAGTCCAGCGCAGGGTTATCAATGGCCCGCTGTCCCCGCTGCATCCAATAGACGACGCACTTCCCCTCCGGGTCGGGCGGACCAGAACGTCGCACCGTCACGCGCGGATTCCGAGAGAGCTCATCCAATGACACTTGACTCCTGTAGATACTCGTGAGGCTTCAGCCATCGTATTCTGCACAAAGGCTTCAGATTAGCGCAAAGACGGGCGAGGCGGAAGACCTATGTCCCCTCGACCTTTCATTAGTGCGTGAGGCTGATTAGAAGAGCCGAGCCGGCAAGATCACGGAGTGACAGTCTTCAGTGCGGCCTGCGCCTTCTCAACTACTTCCGTCGGCAAAGGCACATAACCCAGCTTGGAAGCGTATTGCTGGCCCTCGCTCAATCCCCATGCAAAGAGATCGCGGATCAAGCCTGCTTTGGGGGCATCGGAGTAATTCCTGCGAAGGAGAATCCAAGTGAAGGTGGCGATGGGGTAGGCGTCAGGGGCGGCGGGGTCCGGAACGAAGACCCGCAGATTTGTGGGCATTTCGGCCGACGCCAGCGCGGCGCGAAGGGCATCTTCTGTTGGCCGGATGTATTTCCCGCTCTTGTTTTCCAGAAGGGCGGTTTGCAATCCATACTTGGTTGCAAACTCTGAGCCCACATATCCAATCGCACCGACTGAATGCTGAAGGACGCCTGCCACCCCCTCATTCCCCTTGGCCCGCATGGCATCGCCGGGCCAATCGACCAAGGTGGA
Source organism: Terriglobia bacterium (assembly GCA_035501695.1). GTDB lineage: Bacteria > Acidobacteriota > Terriglobia > UBA7540 > UBA7540 > Bog-366. The sequence goes on from DATJVT010000105.1 coordinate 2,956, forward strand.
CGGGCCAAATTGGCTCCGCCATTTATCGCTGATGGCATCGAGGTGTTTGCTGAAAGCAAAGGTAGTACCGCTGGCATCAGCCCGGACAACGGTGGCGATGGTGAGTTTGGGAAGCTTCAGGCCGGGATTAGCCGCGGCGATCAGGGGATCATTCCAACTCTTGATCTCTCCCAGGAAGATGCCCACATAAGCCCGCCGCGGGAGTCTGAGGTCCCCCTGCACGTCGGGCAGGTTGTAAGCCAGCGCCACTCCCCCGGCAGTCGCGGGAAGCAACACCACTCCCTCCGGCACCTGGGCAATTTCATTGTCCTGCATTGCGGCATCGCTGGCGCCAAAATCCACACGCTCCTCATCTTGAACATTCCGGCCGAGGAAGCGTCGGATCCCCTCGCCGCTGCCCACGGCGTCGTAAGTGATGACCGCATTGGGGTGGGCCTGGTGATAAGTGGCGAACCACTCCTTATAGAGCAAGGAGGGAAACGTGGCGCCTGCCCCTGCAAGCAGAACCCCACCGGCAGGAACCCCTGGCTTCATTTTGGCGGGGGTGTTGGCATTGCAGCCAACCAGGTTCGCGAGAGAAACCAGGATGGCCAGAGCAAGCAGAACGCGCCCCAACTGAGCGAGGGATCTGCTTTCTGAATCCTTCATCCCAATCCTCCTGAGGGCCGCATTCTCCACTTCGCCCACCCGCAAAGCCGTGAAGTCAAGTCAACTGAACTCGCCGCGAATGTAATCCCGGGTGTGTTTCTCTTTGGGGTCGCTGAAGAGTTGCTTCGAATCGCCGAACTCCACCAGATAGCCGGTCCGGCCACCCTGCGTGGTGTCGACGTACAGGAATCCCGTGTAATCCGCCACACGCTGCGCCTGCTGAAGGTTGTGGGTCACGATGGCGATCGTAAAGCGCTGTTTGAGTTCCAGCATCAACTCTTCAATCTTCCGCGTGGCGATGGGATCCAAGGCAGAGCAAGGTTCATCCATCAGGAGGACTTCCGGTTCAGTGGCAATGGCACGGGCAATGCACAGCCGTTGCTGTTGCCCGCCGGAAAGCGAAAGACCGCTCTTGTGGAGCTTATCCTTCACCTCGTCCCAAAGCGCCGCGCGCTTCAACGCTTCCTCCACCCGGGCATGCTTATCCCCTTTGTAGTTGTTCAACCGCAGGCCGAAAGCAACATTGTTGTAAATGCTGGTGGCGAAGGGATTGGGTTGCTGGAAGACCATTCCGATGAAGCGCCGGACCGCTACGGCATCCACTGAGGGGTGATAGATGTCCCGTCCGCGGAAATGCACATGGCCCTCGAAGCGAAAGCCCCTCACCAGGTCGTTCATGCGGTTGAGGCAACGCAAGACCGTGCTCTTGCCGCATCCCGACGGACCGATGAAAGCCGTAATGGTGTTCTTCTGGACAGGGAGACCGGTATCGCGCACCGCCTTGAAGGGGCCGTAATAAAGCTCCCGGATGTGGCAGTCGATGACCACATTGTGGTTATGGTCTTTCTTCACATGCGGGATCGGGGCCGCAGGAATGGGTTGTGGCATGGTGGATGCCATGTTTATTCGCTCCTATTGTTGAATCTGACGCCGCGCGAATGCCTGTCCAATCAAATTTGTGATCAATACCATCAGGACCATCACCAACGCGGCTGCCCAGGCCATTTCCACCTGGTTTTTAAAAGGCATCCCCGCAAAGTTATAGATCAGCACTGCCAGGGACGCGGTCGGTTGCATGAGATTCAAATGACCCCCGGAGGTTGGCCAGTAGTTGCTGAAGAGAGCCGTGAAGAGCAATGGCGCCGTTTCGCCCGCGGCTCGAGCTACAGCCAGCATGATGCCTGTAAGGATGCCGGGAAATGCCGTTGGCAGGAGCACCATCAGGGCGGTCTGCGTGTTCGTTGCACCCATTCCGACGGCCGCCTCTTTCATCTTGGAGGGAACCATGCGGATCGCGTCTTCCGCCGTCAGCATAACCGTCGGCAGCATCAGGATGGCGACTGCGACGGCTCCCGCCGGAGCTGAAAAGCCGCCCGTGATCAGCACTACGGCCCCGTAGGCAAAGACGCCGGCCAGAATGGAAGGGAAGCCGGTTAGCACCTTGGCGGCAAACCGGACCACGGTAGCCAGGCGATTCCTTTCGTCTGCCTGGGCCAGGAATACCGCCGTCAAAACTCCCAGCGGAATGCTGATCAAGGCTGCCAGGGCGACAATAATCGTGGTCCCGAGGATGGCGTTCCCGAATCCTCCCGCCTGCTCCAACGGCGCGGGGGGCAACTGCGTGAACAAAGACAGGCTCAGCTTGCTTCCCCCTCGCCAAAACAACATCCCAACCACAGAAAACAGGGGGATGAGCGCTAGTAGTGTCATGCAAGTGACCAGGGTGCCAAGCAGCATGTTGACCAGTGTCCGGGGGCGCCGGAGCGATTTCTCAAGTTCTGAGAAATTCACATCCGCGAAGGGATTCACGTCCCCAGCTCCGGGCACCGGCGAGAGCACAGAGTTTCCCGTCACGCTCCGGGTCGCCATCACTTTCCCCCTTCCAATCCGGCCGAGGCACGCTCCAGAACCACCGCACCGATCATATTGACAATTAGCGTTATGCCCAGGAGGACAAGTGCGGCGTACATGAGCACCCCGATTTCTTTAGGGTGGGCTTCTGGGAACGTATTGGCGAGCAGCGCAGCCAACGTGTTGGCGGGGGAGAAGAGTGAGATGCTCAAAATGTTGGCGTTTCCCACCAACATTGCCAATGCCATCGTTTCACCCAGCGCGCGGCCGAAGGCGAGAATGATCCCCGCGAAAATTCCCCGTGCCGCCGTGGGCAGAATCACCGCCACGATCGTCTCCCACTGCGTTGCCCCCATTCCGTAGGCGGCCATTCGAAGCTTAGGCGGCACTGTGACCAGGGCCTGCCGGCTGATCGCGGTGATGGTGGGCAGAATCATGATGGAGAGCACCATCACGGCCGGGAGAACCCCGGGCCCACTGAGGTCAGTGCCGAACAAGGCGAACCAGCCCATCTTCAGATGAAGCCAATTGCAGACGGGCCGAATGAGCGGGATGACCACAAACAATCCCCACAATCCGTAAACCACGCTGGGAATGGCGGCGAGCAGTTCGATCAGGTTCTTCAACAAGTTCTCGACCTGATCAGGTAGATTGCGGCATACGGGGTGGAACTCCAGATGGAGAAACTTCAGCACCCCAAAGACAAATCCGCCCAGGTAGCCTTCGCTCAAAAAGATCGCAGCGGCCACTCCAAAGACGCTGCCAATCAGCAGCGCTAAAAGCGAGGTATATACGGTTCCCCAAATCTCCGGGAGGATGCCGAACTCTTCTTTGTTGGGGTCCCACGTCTTCGTGGTGAGAAAACTCAAGCCATATTGACGAACTGCCGGTGCGGCGCTCATGGCGATGCGCAGGACAATGTAGACCACTAGAAGGACAGATAGCCACGCAAAGACGTAACAGAGCCCGCGAAAGAACTTGTCCGTCGCTCCCTGAAAGGGTGACGGGGGTCGAGAAATCGTGTTTTCTTCAGCCACGGTTCACCTTAGGTCGCATCCGGCGCCAGCTTGATGTTCGGAATGGCTGCCTTCACCTTGTCTGCAACCGTCGCAGGAAGCGGGATGTAACCCAGCGCTTCCGATTCCTTCTGACCGTCGGTCAGGCAGTAGTTCAACAGGTCCTGCAGGGTCTGGAACTTGGCCTTGTCGTGGTATTGCTTGTAACAGAGCAACCAGGTGTAGGTTGCAATGGGGTAAGCGTCCTTGGCCTCGGGATCCGATGCCCAGGCGATAAGGTCGTCCGGCAGAGGGACAGAAGCCAGGGCCGCTTGCGCTGAAGCCGTGCTGGCCGCAACATATTCCCCTGCCTTGTTCTCCAGAATGGCCATGGGCAGATTTTGGCTTTTCGCATAGCCGTACTCGATGTAGCCGATCGAGGCAGGAGTGGTCATGATGCTCGCAGTAACGCCCTCATTCCCTTTGGAACGGGTGCCCACGGGCCAGTTGGGAAGAGTGTTGGCCCCCGGATTCTTGGCAAACTCCGGGCTGATGGCGCTCAGGTGCTTGGTGAACACAAATGTCGTGCCGCTGCCATCGGCGCGGACCACTACGTTGATGTCTTTGTCGGGAAGCTTAGCTCCGGGGTTCGCCTTGGCGATTAGCGGATCGTTCCATTTCTTCACCTGGCCGAGGAAGATCCCGGAATAGGCGGCGCGAGAGAGCTTCAAGTCCTTCACACCCTCCAGGTTGTAAGTCAGCACGATGCAACCGGCCGTCATGGGCAGAAGCTGTACGCCCCCGTCCACCCTGCCCTGATCCTCTGGCGTCATCGCCGCATCGCTGGCGCCAAAATCCACGGTTTTGTCGATGACGCTCTTGATGCCGCTGCCGCTACCCACCGATTGATAATCGATTTCCACGCCGGGGTGAGCGCCGCTATAGGTTTTGAACCATTTCTGATAAAGAGGAGCGGGGAAGCTCGCTCCGGCCCCTTGGAGTTTTACCCCGCTCGCGGTCTTGTTTCCGCTGCACGCATTAAGACTCAGAATTGCCGATGAGACGATGAGAACCAACCTTAGCATGGGAGTCCGCATGTACTCTCTCCTTTTGGGAAAGTCTGCACTACTGATTAAACTGGACGCGACATGTTCAGTTTATTAGTGCTATGTTACGGAACTGTTACACCGATATTTTCTCTTGATTGAGAAAGCCCGCTTCCGGCCGGCAGGGAAATGGGTGCGTAGGGAGTGCATTCTTAACGGCTCGTGTGGGTTCCGGTCTATACTTATCAGAGCGTGGGGTAGCTTTGATGCCGAGGTGGTTGGTAAGTAGAGTCCTTGCTGGTGAACCTGGACCTTCGTAA
>DATJVT010000106.1:0-21872 GCA_035501695.1 Terriglobia bacterium
GAAAATGGTGGATCATCGTAAAGAAACTGGCAATAGCATTCGTCCGATAGCAAGAGAATCTTGTGCCGTGCCGCCACCTCCAAAAGCTTATCCATATCCTCTCGCGGGACCACGGCGCCGGTAGGGTTGTTCGGCGAATTCACGATGATCATCCGGGTTCGGGGCGAGATGAGCTTTTCCACCGCCTCCGCCCGCACCGCGAAATCTTCCTCCTCCCTCGTATTGAGAAACACGGCTTTGCCGCCGGCGTAGTTGATGATGTCGAGGAACGAGACCCAATAAGGGACAGGCAATATCACTTCGTCCCCGGCGTTGATCGTAGCCGCCACGGCTTCAAAGATGGCCTGCTTGCCACCCACGGTCACCAGGCATTCTTCGACGGAGTAGTGGGATTCGAAATCCTTGCTGTGGCGTTCAATCAAGGCTTCCTTCAACTCGCGCGTGCCGCCCGTAGGAGTGTATTTGGTGAAGTTCTCTTCCAGGGCGCGGATGGCAGCCTGCTTGATGTGATCGGGAGTGGGGAAATCGGGCTCGCCCGCGCCGAAGTCGACCAGCTTGGCGCCTGATGCACGCAGCTTTTCGGCCTTCTGCAGCACCGCTGCGGTGGAGGATACCGATATCCGGGATATGCGCTCGGAGAGTTGCATTTGAATCAATTTCGAAATATCAGGTATATAGCTACGAATGGTGAATAGTAAATAGTGAATTGGGAGGGGTTTTTGTCATTCACTATTCGCCATTCACTATTCCCAAGCCCTCGGCTCCTGCTGCCTCAAACCTGACACTATGCTTTGCCCTGAAACACTTTCTGATGAAGCCTTTCCTCCACCAGCGGGGGGACCAGTCCGGTAACCGAACCGCCAAGCTGGAAAACCTCGCGCACCAGGCGTGAACTCACGTAGGTGTACGCGAGGGCCGGCATCAAGAACACCGTTTCCAGATCCGGCGCCAATCGGCGGTTCATCAACGTCATTTGCAGCTCGTACTCATAATCGGTAAAGGCGCGAATGCCCCGCAAAATCACCTTGGCCTGCTTCTGCCGCGCATACTCCACCAGCAACCCGCTGAAGGTATCCACCGACACATTGGGGATGGAATGAGTTGCTTCCCGGAGCATCTCCACCCGCTCGGACACACTGAAGAGCGGGTCCTTTTCGAGATTGGTCAGTACCGCCACCGTGAGCTGGCTGAAGAGTTGGCTCCCCCGGTCGATCAAATCAAGGTGACCGTTGGTGATCGGATCGAACGACCCGGGATAAATTGCCAGAATCTCCGCCATGAACTTGAGAAAGCAGTGTTGAAAAGCCTCTGCCAGTAAGGCTTCGCGGCTCGCCTGAACCGTACGCTTTCAATTCATTCTAGCGTTGGAGTTGGAAAGTTGTAAACGGGATTTTACCTTGGGTTTTGTCCACGGATCGAGACCGGCGTCAGAATCCGATGCCCAGAGCCATGGCCAGCGCCACTGCGCCGGCAAAGCTGGTGCCGGCAAAATTCACGATGCCGTTGGTTACCAGGCCGCGCCGCTCGATCGTCGCGCCCAGCATACTATCGAGGAGATTGCCGGCAATGGCAGCGGAGAGGGTAATGATGATTCCCGCCCTCCCGCAAAGGCCCAGGGCGAAGGCGAGCACCACGACGAGAGCGGAAGCCAGCGCCCCCGCCAAGCTGCCTCCCACACTGATGCCGCCATCCTCACCCGCCGGCACCGGTCGGAAGGTAGTAATCAAATAGGCGCGGTCCGAGATCCATTGCCCGATTTCGCTGGAAACGGTGTCTCCCGTGGCCTCGGCAAATGCCGCGATCAACGCCATCAGGAAGGCACCTTCGTGATGCGTGGTGATGACGAGGAGGGAAAAGAACGCCCCGGCCAGCGAATTCGCCAGGGCCTCCCGCCAACTGCGCGCGCCCCCGCGCTTTTCCGCCACGCCCCGCGCTCTCTTCCGGGCATAACCAAGCCTGGTCGCGACCGAGCCGATTAAAAAGAAGGCAAACATCATCAGGAAGCTTTTGTAGCCCCAGCCGAGATAGACCGCCACGCCCAGCAGAAACCCGCAAATGGCCCCCGAACGGTTGACCCATTTCAAGCTCAGCGCCAGCAGGGCCAGCGCCAGATTGACGGCGACGGCGATCACGATCCGCCTTCCCAGAAAGGGCAGATTGCTGTCCAGCGCGCTGCGCTCCACGAAGTAGAGGCAATACATGACCCCGCCCGCCACCAACGGAACCGTGGCATTGTCATCCAGGCGAACGGGGAGGGACTCGACGAACGCGCCCGCCAACGCCGTTGCCGCGCAAATTCTGAGCGCAATATCGGGATGGACCGCGGGAGCCACCCACCGCGTTAAGGCGTATGCGCCCGTGGTCCCGGCGACAAAGAAGCCCACAAAACCTGCCCACGTTTTCCCCCGATTCCAGGGGAGCGCCGGGCCGCGCAACGCACTGCCGGTGACGCTCGCCATCCCGTCGCCCAAAGCCATGATGGCCCATGCGGCGCCCGCGATGTGCAGATGGTGGCGGTAGAGAAGAATCAGCGCCAGCACGGAGATGGGATAGAGGATGATTCCGGTCCAGACCCCTCCCTCCGCAGTATCGCTGCGACTCTTGCGCATGTCCGTCCCCAGGCGGGGCAGAACCATAAGGTTGAAGAGCAGGGCCAGCAGCGCGCACCCCACAGCTTGTTCCCAGGTGAGGTAGGGCAGAAGGAACGCAAAAATCAGCATGGAAATGTGCACGATCTTGCGCGTGGAGAAGAGCGGGGCACGCGGACTCGCCACCGCGGTATTGGTTTCCGGCATGGTCATTCAACCAGTCTAAGCAGAGTCATTCTGAGTCCCTCTTCCAGGGGCGGCGCCTGGTATGCAAGGTCTCGAGCCGCCTTGGCGCTGGAATAGACCCAATCGTGCTTAAAGATCTCTACCACGCCGGGCGTCAGTTGGGGGGTGTGGCCGAACGCCCGGGCGCGCGCCACTTCCATCGCGCCGACTAACTTCCCCAGTGCAAAGGGGAGATGGCGAACGCGCTGCCGGATATTTGTCAAATAAGACAGCACGCGGAAAAACTCATTGAGCGCTCGGTTGTCTCCGCCCAGCAGGTATTCCTCTCCCGGCTTCCCCTTCTCAAGCGCAGCCAAATGCGCCTTCACCACGGGGATGATAAAGGAAAAGCTCCACCGTTGCTCGCCTGACCCCAGCAACCCGGGGAATGTTCCCCCCAGGTATTGGTCGATCATCCCTCCCACCAGGTTGCCTTCCGTTTTCGGTCCGGGGCCGTATATCACCCCCGGGAACATCACAATAACCGGGAAGCGGCGTGCTCCCTCACGGCGAAGCCAATCCAGCGCATGGGCCTTGGATTCCTCATACGCGTCTGTGAATGGACCCGCCGGGCGCAGCGTCTCGTCGGCGTTCACGTCCGAGGACGGCCCCAGCGCCAGGAAGGACGATGTGTAGACCACCCGGCGCACGTTCGCCTGTTCCGCCGCTTCCACCAGGTTCCGCAAACCTTCCACATTAACCCGGTGAAAGTCTTGCCGGTCGCGCACCCACATCTTCACCAGGGCGGCGGTGTGAATGACTGCCTCCACCCCCTGCACTGCGGAGCGGACCGCATCCCGGTTGCGCAAGTCACCCAGGACAACCTCACAGCGGCTCGACGCCGGGTGGAAGTTGAGGCGCGCGGGGTCCCGCACAAAAACGCGAAAAGGTTCGCGCCGTGCCACGAGTTCACGGGCGATTCCCGAGCCAAGATATCCGGTAGCACCAGTCAAGAGAATCATTGGATCATCGTGTCATCGGATCATTGCGTCATTTAATTACAAAAGCTCCGCTCACTCCTTGGGTCTACGAGCCAGCGATTCGACGGCTCAATGACCCAATGAATCAATGCCTCAATTTTACTAAATCCCCTTCCCTCCGACATGAATCAAGTACGCCGCTGCCAGGCCGAGGTGGCCAACCATCATCATCCAATACATGTGGCGCCAGGAAGGATGATTCTCTCCCTCTGTAACGAGCCGGTAGGGGTCCTTGTTGATCAGGTAGGCGACGTAACCTCCCCAGGCCAGCATCACGATGCTCAACAGCAGGATTGCCACCCGGTCGCCGCTGAGCACGTGGAGCGCGAGGCCGATTGGCAGCATCAGCCAGGGCAGGATGAATGAGGGAGTGATGGCCCGGGCGCTCCACGTAGCCCCATATTTCACCGGCAGGGTGATGCACCCCGCCGCGCGGTCGCCCTCAATATCGGCGAAGTCCTTGGTGGTAGTCGCCCCCAAAAGGAAAACAAAATAGATGGAACCGATGTACCAGGGCTCAATGGACTTGAGCACCGTCGCCACAGCCGCCCATCCCGCTACTTTAAGCAGCCAGCCGCGAATAAGCGCGATGATCAGATTTGAACCTACCGGGTGCCGTTTCAAGCGAATGGGAGGCGCGGAATAGGCCACGGTCGCGAGCGCGGCGATCAGGTAGATGGCAAACGTCTCCTGGTTCACCACCGCCACCATCGCCAGGGCCAGCGCATACACGGCCACGGTGAAAATCCCGGCCTGGCGCAGGTTGATCCGGCCCGAGGGCAGGGGGCGGTGCGGCTTGTTGATGCGGTCGTTGGTGAGGTCGCAAATCTGGTTCAATCCGTTGGAGGCCGCGTTCAGCACCCCCGCCGCCAACACCGCCAGCGTGATGCGCACGGGGTGAAGCGAGGCGTGCGTAGCCCCATATGCCAAAAGCGAGCCGGAGAAAATCCCGGTCATCGGAGGGACCAGCGTGAACGGCCGGGCAAACGTCCAGTAGGTGCGCCAGGAACTCATGCGCGCGTATTTTCAATCTTCCTTCCTCCGCTGACAAGAGAAAAGAGGTGACAAGAGGTCACGGGGGACAGGGGATAGGTTACAGCGGGCGGATTGCCGACGGTAGGAAGAGTTAAAGGAATCTGTTCCCTGTCCCCTGCCGCCCGCGCCTTGACACATCAAACCCGCCTGCGCCATGCTGAAATATCCATGACGCTTACTCCGATTTCGGCGACCTGCCCGCAATGCGGCTCGGGCGATGTGTATTATTCCTGCAACCCGGCGTGTTGCTACAATCACGTCTGTAACCAGTGCTACACCACTTTTGAACTGGAAACAACCCGGATCGGCGAGATTAGCGAGGCTTTTGACGTTCCTTCGGATCCCGACCCTACTGCTCCTACCGCTCCTTGCGCCCGCTGCCACGAGCCAAGGGTCTTCGCGATCGCTGGTCAGACCCGACAATTTGTGTGTGCGACTTGCAAGGCATTGCTCACGCTCGAGTACACGGAAATCACGCCCGCATAGCGAACTTCATTCCAGGCTTGGACAACGCCTTAGAACAGCCGGAAACTGACCTCCACCTGGACTTGCACGGGTACGGGCACACCCTGGCGTAGGGCGGGCTTGAACCTCCAGGAGCTTACGGTTTTCACCGCCTCCTCATCCAAGCCCATGCCCAGCGCTTTGGCAACTTGAACGTTCCGTACGTTGCCTTGCGCATCAACCACAATCCAGAGCAGCACGATTCCCTGGAATTTGGCTTTACGTGCTTCGTCGGAGTAAGCGGGTTCAGGGGAGTAGATGGCAATGGGCTCACTGATGCCGCTGCCGACAGTGAAGACATTTCCGCAGCACCCTCCTCCTGCGCCCGGGCCGGCCCCCCCTCCGCCGCCGGGCCCCACACCGGTTCCCGTCCCGTCACCAATTCCGCCACGCACGCCAGGACCTTGGGAGAGCGGCCCAGTCAATCCTTGAGGATCGCCCCAAGGCATGTCGAGCTTCATCGCCGGGAGCGTCAGTTCCGGGGGGCCGACCAGCGTTGCCGGCATGGTTAGGGCCGCCACCTTGGGGATCACGACCTCAGGGGGCGTGAATTGGGTGCGCGCAAAGGGTGGAAGCGCGCCGCGTGAGGCGGGCAATGGTTCGCGTGCCCCGCCTCCTCCCCCGCCGTGGGTTTCCTCGTCTCTGCCATGTAGTGGCGGCATCTTGAATACCAGCCGAGTGAGGTCCAATGGCGTCTTGGGAAGGGGCACGGGCTTGAGCACCTGTCGAAGCGCAAAGGGCAGCACCATGGCAGCGAGTGCCAGGAGGTGGATGAGTGCCGAATTGGCCCAGGAGAAAGGGTTCTGGGGAAAATCCTGCCAGAGATCGCGCACTAGCACCGGGCGGGAAATCCCTTGCTGATCAGGAGGCACACGAATAGGGAGCAGTGACACCACACCACCGCCTTACGGGCCGCCATAACCGGCCCTGAGGAGATTGTCCAGCGTGCTCCCGGCGTTGGATGTGTTGGAGGCGAGCGAGGTTGTCTTGCGAAAGGGCGTGCATGCCGGTCGGAAGCAATCCGAAGGAATGAGTCCCCTCATCATCTCTCGAAAGGTGTTTTCAGCCGCTCTTAGACCCACTTTGGCTCAATGAAAAGCCGGCCAGTGGCTATCCGGGATCAATAAAAAGCGATATCTTAGTTGGTGATGGGCCGGCAGTCTCCCGTGGCCCTAGAGAACTCAATTGAAATCCCAACGCCTTATCAGCTCAATCGGACTTATGTTGTGGTGCGCGGCGGCAGCCCAGGCTCAATCTCCCGGCAACGCCCAGTTCCTCTCATTCGAGCAGGCGCAACCGGTGCTTCGGGCGATGGCCGGCAACTTCCCCACGAGCTTGCAGGGCCTGTCGCCGCTCACACCCGAGAAGTGGGCAGATTGGGTGCACAAAGAGGATTCGGGAATCCGCGCTCGGCTGGAGCGCGGCGAAGAGGATACTCTCACCAATCTCCTCCGCTTCGGCGTCACTTTCACCAAAGAGTACCGGATCGACGACGAGTTTCTTCGCAAGTACGGCCAAAGCTCGCTGGTCAACTCCTTTGCGGAGAATCGCGCCAATGACCTCATCCGCGCCATGGCTGCGTCGAACCCCAGTGAAGGCATTGCGCACATGCGCGCCTTCCTGGAGAAAAAGGGCTTCTCTTTCAAGACGGCGGCGGACCGCGCCAAAATCAAAAGCTACCTATTGGCGAATCTGGCACGGCTGCGGGATGAAATGGTGCGCTACACCAGCCAGATCCGGGAGAGCAACCGCGCGCAAATCTTTCAGGACCGTGGCATCTCCCTGGATACCAACCTCTGGCCCGACTTCCTGCTCGATCAGCACCTTGCCGCCATGGTCCAGAAAGGTCTGCTGCGCCCAGGGTCGGTGCATCGCGTGGCCATCGTGGGCCCGGGACTCGATTTCGCCAACAAGCAAATGGGAAATGATTTTTATCCGCGGCAGACCCTTCAGCCCTTTGCGGTGCTCGATTCGCTCTTCCGCCAGGGTTTAGCCGACCCGGCCTCGATTGAACTGGACACGCTGGATATCAGTTCGGAGGTCAGCTTTCACATCGCCCGCGCCAGGAAAAACGCGGCGGCCGGGCGTCCCTACGTCGTCCAGCTACCGTGGAATACCACGGCGCGCATGAGCGACGAGTATCGTCAGTCTTTCAATGAGTACTGGCAGCGGCTCGGCGAAAAGATTGGGAAACCTGTCTCGCCAATTCCCGTGCCGGAAGCCGCGGCCGAGGACACGCAGACGCGCGCGGTGAGTATTCGCCCCGATATCGTGCTTCGGATTACCCCCTGGGATACAGATATCGTCTTCCAGCATCTCGCGCTGGAGGCGCAAAATGGCTTCGACCTCATCATCGCCACCAATGTTTTTATCTATTTCGACGAGTTTGAACAATCGCTGGCGCGCCTGAACATGGGGCTGATGATGAAACCCGGCGGATCGGTTCTTTCCAACGACAAGCTGCCCGGCTTGGCGGGGGACGGTCTTGTGGATTCTTTGCAGACATTGCAAATTATCGCCCGCGATCCCTACCGCACCGATTATATGTACACTTACGAACGGCGGAAGTGAGCACCCAAACCCCCTAACGTCTGCTACAATATTCTTATCCCCCGGTTTATGGCGGGCTGTCTGCCTGTCAAGTCGCCGGGCGGCAAGTCACCAGGGCAAAGATCGCGGAAATCAACTCCGGCATACGCCCCGATCGAATTCGGACTGGGCTATGCCCAAGAGCTATTGTTGCGTTGCGAAAATAGGTTTACCGTAGCGCCGCCCTTGAGGGCGGCACGTGCCGGGCTAAAGCCCGCCGCTACAATGGATTGCCGCATGCCGCATAAGGAAATGCATTTTCGTAACGCAACACTATGCGGAAAGCGACTCCACCCGGGCGGGTTGAGCGTGGCTTTTGACATCTCTTTGTCGATGACAGGAGGCGCAAGTCAATGGTTAAATCCATCGCCGTCGTCGCGGGCAGCTACGTGCTGTCTATTCTTCTGGTTCTGGCAACCGACCCGTTGCTCACCCGTCTCTTCCCGGGTGATTTCGTCAGGGGTCGAATTCCCTCCAACCCGGCTCTCGCCGCAAGTACAGGGCTGTTCGTTGTCGTCTCGATCCTTTGTGCGTGGCTCTGCGCCCGCTTCGCTCCCGGCCGCGCCGGCCGGCACGTGCTCTGGTTCTGCATCGTGGGGGAAGTGATGGGAATCGCCGCGACGATTCCCAACTGGAGCAAGGGTTGGCCACACTGGTACTGGTTATCCTGGCTGCTGACCTGGCCCGTCAGTTGCTGGATCGGCTTGCTCCTGGCCGGCCGCGGGGCTTCGCAGCCGGATGCCCAAGTGGCCAGCGCGGAAAGGTAGTTGGCGGGACGCCTTGCTTTTTCAGCCCCGGCCTACACCCCAATCTCGCGGCAGGCTGCCGACCACTGGCGGAGGTTCTCGGCTGTGTACGCAAGGTAGTTCGTAACCTCTTTGGGGCACCAGGTGGGCAGGCGGGGGGTGGCTTCGGCCTCCAGGAAATCCGCCAATTCCAGCACCCGTTCCGTCATTTCACTCCCGGCCGGGTGGAAGGAACTGCGCAGCAGGTCGAGCAGCCAGTCGGTCAGGATCACTCCCCAGAATTCATAGCGCAGGTCGTCGATGTAATTGTGGGGATTGCGCCGGTGCTCCACCAGGGGGCGTCCGAAGGCGGCCAGGTACTTGGTCCCCTGCATCAAGGCCAGCAGGAAATATCCTCCCCAGATGTCGCCGTAGCGGTCCAGTTTGCCCCCCGGAACCGGCCAGGCCATGGTGACAAACACAAAGGCGGGAATCAATTCGCGCACCACGCTGGTGTTCTGGGTGTTCACCGGCGACCAGGTGGACGGATCCAGGACCAGCGCCACCGGCCCGCGGTAATCCGTTACCTTCACCTTGCCGTTGAGCCAGGTGGTCGCATCCACATCCGGCTCATTCAGCCACATTCCTTCCGTGACCCCGATCACCGCGCCCGGCGGGCAGGGCACGCGCTGCGCCTGGTTCATCTGTCCGCGCAGCCGGAAGGGGAATCCCCGCGGGTACACCAGGCGCGGCGGATCGAAAACCAGGTATTCGCAGATATTGTGGAAGCGGTTTTCTTCCTTCAGCAGCGGCTGCCGGCAAGATTGCCCCGTCCGGTTGTGGAATCCCACCAGGTCGTCCAGCAGAGGGTAATTATCATCGTCGATGGAGATCATCCGCTGGCAGCCTTCTTCCAGCGCGCGCAAATAGCCGAACACCCTTCGGCCGTCTGTGTTGTAAGGGATCATGGGGTAAAGAGCGAATTGTCGGCCCCACGCGTCCTGCGCATCCACGTCGAAGTAGACCGTTTCCAAGCCCAGACCGGTAATCTCCGCGGCCAGCGCCGCTGCCGTGGAAGGGGTCTTTCGATCCCCCACCACCCAGACCTTTACCTCGTCCAGGTGGCCGTGGCGGCTGATGTTTTCGTGCAAACTGCGCAGGATTTCCGGCTGGTGAATCGTAGTGAAGACAATGTGACAAGGCTTTGGCATAGAGGGGAATCCTTACGAAAAGAATACCTTCAGTCCCAGTTTCACATAGCGGAAGTTCTTGAAAAACGTATTGACGCTGGCGCCTTCTTTTCTTCCCACCCAGACGGTTGGGACCTGCTCCAGACGATAACCCTTTTTCAGGGGTTTTACCGTGGTCTCAATGCAGATTTCATGGCCGGTGCCTTCCCACGCGATGGCCTGTGCCACTTCCTTGCGGAGCAACTTCAACCCGAAGGTAAAGTCTCCGATGCGGGTCCAGAAGAGCACGCGGAACCCCTTCTGGAAAATCCAGTTGAGAACCAGCTTCAAGGGGTCGTAGTTGGTGAATCCGCCGCCGGGCAACCAGCGATTGGCGATGACCTCATCGCAGCCGGTCTCCTCGACCTTACGGACCATGCGATCGATGGCGGCCGGTTCGGTTTCGAGGTCGGCGGCCATCAGCGCCACATAATTGCCCTTGGCCGCCTCCATCCCTTCGCGATAGGCCCAGCCGATTCCGGGGTTGTTCTTCTGGACTAGCAATTTCACCCGGGGGTCCCGCGCCTCCCGCTGCCGGCAGATGGAGAAGGTCTCTTCCGATGCCCGCGGAGACGTCAGGAGCAGAATCTCCTGAATGTATCCCCGGTTGTTGGCCAGCAGGATGTCCACGGTTTCATTAATGGAAAAGGTCTCCGAGAATACCGTGACCACGACCGAAAGCTTGATGGAACTGAGCGGCACACTTTTGGTGTTCATATGGGCTTAACCCGAGAGTCCTGAATTCCCCAGGTTCGCCAGATAGCGGGGATATTGAGGAGGAGGTTCAACACGCCTCCCGCGACGACGCCTACGGTAGCCGCGGTCAGCAGCCTTGCGCCTTGGGACAAAAACAGCAGGGTGACCAGGAGATTGAACGCGGCCCCGGGCAGGCATATCACTTCGTAGCGCCGCAATCTCCTCCCGGCCCCGTGGCGGAACTTGGAAGCGGCCTCCAACTGAAAGGTGAACAATTCGCTCCAAACAAAATTGCTCAACAAGGCGCACTGGATAGCCGCCACCACCGCCGCCGCGGCCGGCCAACCTGCTTTCTCAACCAGGGCGATGACCAGGACCACATCAATCGCTGCGCCGACCATCGCCACCGAGCCGTAGCGGAGCCATCCCCAGAGTTGTCCCGTTCTCAACGCCAGCCGCGCCAGATGGAGGAGGTATTCCGCATATTGGCGCGACCCCAGCTTGGAGGCGCCCCGGTCCCGTTCCTGGAAGACGTAGGGGACTTCCACCAGGGTCTTATAATGCGCTTTGGCGATAACTTCCAGAAGAATCTTGTACCCGAGCGGGTTGAGGTGAGCGTCGCGGACGGCGGAGCTCCGAATCATGAACATGCCGGACATGGGATCGCCCACCACCGCCAGTTTCAGCGGCAGGACCGTGGCGGCCATGTGCGTCGCGGTGCGGGAGATCATGCGGCGAATCCACGTCCAATCCGAAGTGCCGCCGCCGGGAACATAGCGGCTCCCGATGGCCAGGTCGGCTCCTGCACGCATGGCGGCCGCGAGCGGAGCGAGAGTCTCAGGAGGGTGCTGCAAATCCGCATCCATTACGCCCCACACGTCGCCCCGCGCCGTCGCCCATCCGTCAAGCACCGCCGTGGCCAGGCCTAATCGCCCCGGGCGCCGCAGCACCCGCACGGGGATATCGCTGGCAAGCGATTCCGCCCGTTGCGCTGTTCCATCCGCGCTGGCGTCATCCACCACGACAAGTTCAAAGTCTTCGCCCGCGCTGCGCAGCGCCGCCGCCGCGCGGCGAAGCGTCTCCTCAATTGCGGCGGCCTCGTTGTACGTGGGAATGATGACTGAAATCATGACTTCTTCGGCCTGACCCGATACAGTCCCGCGCCATGGGATGGAATCCTGGGCGAGAACGTGCTCTCCATTACGCCCAAATCCTTCCTTTCCCAGAGGTCGCGCACCGAACACTGCTTACCGACACCCAGCTCGGCCCAACTCACCGAGACCGCCGCCGCCGCATGATCGTCCAGATTGAATAGCGCCAGGTACTTGGAACCCTCGGGGGCGTCGGCTACCCAGGCCACTTGGTTTCCGCGCGTGAAGAGTTCGTGGTTGTGAGAACTGTGCTGGTCGACGTTCAATACTTCGGCATTGGTCAGGCCCGCCAGGGTGGCGGCGTCCAGGGTGGGCAGGTCGCCTCCCATCATCAAGGGGGAGCGGAAAATCGCCCAAAGCGTCAGGTGGGTTTGCACTTCATCGGGAGTAAAGCGCGTTTGCCCCATGGGCTCCTTGTATCCCCGGATGCGCAGCCTCCCGAGCGGCAGCATGTCGGCGTCCGGCCAATGATTCGGCGCGATGTACGGCGCCCAGGCGCGGCAGAGGGCAAACTGCTTTTTCAGCGAGTCCCAGTTGTCCCAGAAATCGCCGGAGATGCGCCACAGATTCGCATTCGCTGCCAGATGCGCGGCCTGGGCGAGCGGGGCGGGGCCGGGCGAAAGGCTCAGCACGATGGGGCGGCCCGACTTGACGATGGCGCGGTGCAGCGCGGCAATTTCCGCCGCGTGATAGCGCTCCCGCGCGGGCGGGTCCGCCGCGCTCATATCGTCTGCCTTGATATAGTCCACGCCCCACTTCGCATAGAGAGCCACGAGCGAGTCATAGTAGGCCTGGCCGGCGGGTTTGCTCACGTCCACCCCATACATGGCCGTTGACCATGCGCACGCGTTGCCTTTGTCCGCCACATCCTGCGCGTGGGCGGAGGTCCCCAGAATCGGCAGGTTCTTCCGCACTGCCTCGCGCGGGATGCCGCGCATGATGTGAATCCCGAATTTCAGCCCCTTGCTATGAATGTATTCGGCCAGGGGTTTGAATCCCTGGCCGTTGGCGGAAGAAGGAAAGCGATTGGGAGCGGGGATCAGCCGGCCGTATTCATCCATGTTGAAGCCCCAGGTGTCCTGGCGCTCGCTCACCTCCGTGTGGGTGAAATACCAGTAGTAATCCACCACCACGTACTTCCAGCCGTAGCTCGCCAGATGCTGGGCCAGAAAGTCAGCGTTGGCTTTCATCTCCTGCTCCGTCACGTCCCCGCAATAGGCGTCGTAGCTATTCCATCCCATGGGAGGCGTCGGCGCCAGTCCTGTCTCCTGCGCCGGGACTCCCGCTGCCAGATCGCCGCCTGCCGATACTCCCACCGTCCAAAGAAGTACCGAAGCAAGAATCAAAAGGAATGACTGAAGACCCCGTAGCATGGCTGAATCTCCCGACCAATATCGTGCCGGCGCGCCTTGACAAGCCATCGCGCCTTTCGGCGGCCTATTTTACCTTGGAAGAATTCCCACGCAAGGGGCAAAAATGGGAATGTTGTAATGCCTAAGTCTAAGGCTCGGACGTAGGGCCGGACTTGCGAGCCTGCGGAAAAACCCGTAACGGCAGGTTTACCCCGCCACCTGCGCGTTGCATTGAATCGGGTTGTGGCGACATGGAATCGCCGCTACGGCGCGAGACTTAACGCAGCTTGTTGCACCCGGCGCGTCCCACACTCAAGGGCGCCGCTACAAGCCTGGAGAGAACTTACCGCAGTGCCAGACGCAGAGCTTCTCGCACCTTTCTTGAGGGAGGGGGCGCCTTGACCACCCGGTAGCGCCGGCAGACCTCCATGGTATCTTTCAAGCTCTGGAGGTAGGCGATGCAAGGCTCGCAGCCCTTCAAATGGCGCTCCAGTTCGCTGCAGTTCTTCACCGGAAGGTCGCCGTCGAGATATTCGGAGAGCATGGCAAAGATGCGCTTGCAACGCCGGTCATGCATGGCTTTCTCTCCCTCCTTCTGCGCCCTGCCGATGGTACCCCGCCAGTGCGTTGCGAACGAAAACGCGCGCCCGGTGGAGTCGCATTTTCGCGGTATCTTCCGAAATCCCCATCACTTCCGCCACCTCGCGGGTATCAAGCTGTTCCATATCGCGCAGGATCAATACCAGGCGGTAATGCTTGGGAAGGGCCAGGATGGCGTCCTCCAGCCGGCTTCGCAACTCATGGTTCAGGACGATCTCTTCGGGCGTGACCTCCCATGATTTTGGCCCGGCCGGTGATGCAATAGCATCCTTAGGCATCAAATCGTCGAGCGAGAGCATCTGCGTGGGAGCGAACTTGCTCTTCCGGCGGCTCATCAAGCATTGGCTCTTTGCCACTTTGTAGAGCCACACGGACAGCGCGCGGGCGTCCGGGAAGTCTTTGAGCTGCCGGGCCAGGCGGATCAGGGTTTCCTGCGCAGTGTCCTGCGCATCTTCGTGGCTTCCACAAACCTTCATGCCAAAGCCGTATACCACCCCTTGCAGGGTTTCAAGTGCGTGTTCCACATCCCGGGGGCTGCCGGACCTCAGGATTTCGATGGCCTGTTCAATCTGGGCATTCACGCCTTACCGTGCCTCCACGAAAAGCCGAAACTCCAAGGCCTTGATGATATCGCATGTCGTGGGGGCGAAGGCAACCCCTGGAGGAGCAAAGGGTGCGCGACACAGAAGTTGGAGCTGCCGCTCACAGGAATCGTAGCGCGGGCCACAAGTTCCATGTCGCACACCCAGGGGCAAAGTGGTAGGCATCAGAATGGGCGGTGAGCCTGTCATGATTCTCAGCCGATGCGGCTGAGACCTGGTCGCGTCCGGAATTTGCCGAAGATCGGGGAGGGAGAGGCAAGGTGCGGTTGGCCACCCCTCCCTCGCGATGGAAGCAAGATATCGAGGCGCCCGCGGGCCGGTTCAGTGGTAGTAAAGGACGTATTTCGAGTATGCGTCTTCGAGTTGCTTGTCCGGTGCCGCTTGCTGGTGCAGGATCCACAGCCCGTGACGATTCGCCAGGTAAATCAGGCCCCGGCCCTGGTCGGTGTGCAAGGCGGAAACATGATTGAAGGTCCGGACGGTCTTGGGATGCTCGGGGTCGGCGAAACTGACGACCGAGACGGACGAGGCTTCCTGGGCCGCAGGTTGCGCGCTGTTCCCCTGCAGAAGCGCCACATCGCCCACCAAGATGTCCAGGGTGGAGTTCTCCGCCCCCGCCGGCAGGTCGAGTTGTTTGACGATTACAGGATGTACCGCGTCTGTGACGTCCACCAGGGTGATGGTGCGGTGCGCCGGGTCTTGAAGCTCCAGGAATTGGTGTCGCCAATGTTCGGAAGTCTTCATCTGGGTGACGGTTGAATTGGCCAGATCAAGGTGGCCGATGACGTCAATCTGGTCACCGGGCGCGGGTGATTGGGTTGCGCGCGAGGGTGCGGCGAGCGCCAGCGCGGGGACAAGCAGCAACCCGAGCACTCCCATCGGAAACGGACGAGAAAACCGGTTCTCTTTCATGGGTTGTTCTCCTTTCAAGCCATATGAAAACAATCCCCCTTATTCCCCCTCGCGACCTTAGCGCCATGACTTGCGCCGCGGCATAGGTTGCTTATACCTCCCTTCGACCACCTGTTCGCCATAAGGCTAGTTCCCAGTGGCCTTCACCACCGGCGAAGCCAACCCCGGCCAGCAGCCCTTCATGGCCTATCCACATAGTTGGACGCCCTGCCCTGCCGCATCGTTGTCCGGGGGGGGGACCCGGGGTTTTCCGACGGCCACTCCCCTCGTCGCCTCACCCCACGATTTTTCCTGTTACCTTGGCAGGGAGAATTGCATTTGTGCTGTTGGAGCTAAGGGAAGGCAAAGGAAAGGCCGATACCCGGAGCCGTGAGGACCTTGATGGCACGCACGACGTTGACCGGAATGCTGGTGGCAATTCTTGCTTGTTCATTGTCAGCCGGTGGGCAGGCATCTCCACCCGCCCCGCAGAATCTGACCCTGGCTGATGCTGTCCGCGTGGCGTTGGAGAAGAACCCCACCGTGCAGGCGGCGGCCGCCTACGCTCACGCCGTGCATGAAGGAATCGCGGAGGCCAAGGCGGGGCGCATGCCGCGGTTGGACTTCTCCGAGGGGTTTACTCGTGGCAATAATCCCGTTTACGTTTTCGGGAGTCTCCTGAACCAGGGGCAATTCATGGCGCCGAACTTCGACCTGGGGTTCCTCAACAACCCGCCTCCCCTGAATAACTTTCGTACCCAGTTCACCGCTTCCCTGCCCCTGTACGACGCCGGGCAGACCCGCCGCAGGGTCAGGGACGCCAACCTGAACTCCCAAAGCGCCGGGGAAAACGGCCAGCGCACGAAGCAAGAGGTGATCTTCAGCGTGGTAAAGGCCTACGCCGATGATCTGCTGGCCGGGGAGAACGCCCGGGTGGCGGAGGCAACCGTAAAGGCGGCGCAGTCCGATCTTGACCGCGCCCAGGCGCGCCAGGAGGAGGGCCAGGCGGTGCCTTCCGATCTTCTGAGCGCGCGGGTGCAATTGGCCCAGGCGCAGGAGAACCTGTTGCAGACGCAGAATGGCGCGGACGTCGCGCACGCGGCGCTGAACGTGGCCATGGGACTGCCGGAGGACGCCGACACCCGGATCGAAACCAGACTCAAGGAGACCCGCTACGATGCGGGGGCGCTGGCGGAGCGCCAGCAACACGCTCTCGAGCACCGGCCCGATCTGCGCGAGGCCACCTTGGGCGTGCAGCGCGCCGCCAACGGCCAGGGCATGGCGCGTGCCGAGTTTCTGCCCAAACTGAACGCGTTTGGCTCCTGGGAACAGGACAACCAGACCTTCCTTACGCGCGGCAACAACAACTGGATGGCGGGCGTCACCCTGAACTTCAATATCTTCGATGGTGGCGCCAACCGGGCTCGGCTGGCGGCCGCCCGCTATCAACAGACCCAGGCGCGCGCCCAGGAATCGCAACTGGCGGCCGCCGTCAAACTTCAGGTGCGCGAGGCCTACCTGAACCTGACCACCGCCCAACACCGCGTGGAGGTTTCGCGCCAGGCTCAGTCGGAAGCCGAGGAGAGCCTGCGCATTATCCAGAATCGCTACGAGGTGGGGCTGGCCACCATCACCGATCTGCTCCAGTCCGAAACCGCCCACACCGGCGCGCAGAAGAACTATCTCAACGCTTTGTTCGACTACCGCCTCAGCTTCGCGGCGCTGGAATTGGCTACCGGCGAACTGGCCCCGGATTCGCCGGCGGTGAAAGAACAGTGAACAGTGCACGGTGGACAGTAGGTAGTGTTGTCGCGCCGATCCCGCCATCGCGGGACCGGCACCTTGACCGGAAGCGAGCTTCCGGTGGCAAAAGCGGCAGCGAGTTGCCGCACTCCAAAACGCTTCGCGCATCCATCCACGTACATGGAGAGACTAACTGAGGTCGAAATGATTCTGCAGCGAAAGAACATCCATTCATTACTAACCATCGCCATGGCGGGGGGGTTGCTGACGGCTTGTAGTTCGAACGAAAAACGTCACGAAGAAGCCGCGCCGGTCGTCGGCGGGGTGCAGTCGGAGACCGTGCACCAGGAATCCGTGCCGCAGTTTTACCAGGCGGTGGGAACGGTCCGCTCCGCCAACACGGCCACCCTGGCGGCGCAACTGGGTGGCACGGTGCGGGAGATTCACGTGCAGGCGGGGGACCGCGTGCAGCGGGGCCAACTGCTCGCCGTGCTCGACGACCGCAGCGCGCGGGCGCAGGCCCAGGGGGCCGATGCGGGTGTAGCCGAAGCCGCCCAGGGTGAGGCCGAGGTCGAGCAGGCGCTCCAGGCAGCCACCGCCGACCGTCAGTTTGCGGAGGCCACCTTCAAGCGTTACCAGGCGCTGCTGGCCAAGAACTCGCTGAGCCGGCAGGAATTTGATGGCGCCGAGGCCCGCTACCACGCCGCCCTGGCCAACGAGCGCGCCCTGGAAGCCAGAAAGCAGCAGGTCCTGGCTCGCCAACAGCAGGCCCGCTCGCAACAGGATTCCGCCCAAACCTATCTCAGCTACGCGCGCATAGTATCCCCCCTGGATGGCATCCTGACCGCCAAATCCGTGGATGTAGGGACCGTGGTCATGCCCGGCACGCCCCTCCTGACTGTGGAGGACACTTCACGCTATCGCCTGGAGGCAAGCCTGCCGGAAGAGTACTTGCCCAACGCCAAGGCCGGTCAAAGCGTCTCGGTCTCCACCCAGCGCGGCGAATTCGACGGCCGAGTCGCCGAGGTCGTCCCGGCGGCAGACGTGGCTAGCCACACGTTTCTGGTAAAAATTGATCTACCCGGCGGCTGCGCATGCCGCACGGGAGAATACGGCCAGGCGAACTTCCCCATCGGAGAGACTCCGAGCCTGGCGGCCCCCCGCTCCGCCATCGTCGAGTACGGGGAACTAACAGGCGTCTACGTTCTGCCCGCCACGGGCAGGGCGGAGTACCGGCTGGTGAAAACCGGCAGAGTTTTCGGGAACCGGGTGGAGATTCTCTCCGGCCTCGCGGCGGGAGAAAGAATCGCAGTCTCAGGAACCGATCGCTTGCGCGACGGCGCGCGCGTGGAGGGCTTATGACCACGCGCAAGCTGGGTTTCGCCGGGCGCATCGCCCATTACTTCATCAACTCCAAGCTCACTCCGCTCATCATGCTCTTCTCGATCTTGCTGGGCGCCTTCGCCGTTCTCCAGACGCCGCGCGAGGAAGAGCCGCAAATCATCGTTCCCATGATGGACGTCTTTGTGGAGATGCCGGGGTCCACGGCACAGGAGGTGGAGCAGCGCGTCACGACGCCGATGGAGAAGCTCATCTGGGAGATTCCGGGTGTCGAGTACATCTACTCGACCACGCGGCCGGGCCTCAGCATGGCCATCGTGCGCTTCAAGGTGGGCGAAAAAGAAGAAGACTCCATCGTAAAGCTCTACAACAAGCTCTACTCGCATTTCGACCTGATTCCCCCCGGCGCCTCGAAGCCCATCATTAAGCCGCGCTCCATTGACGACGTCCCCATCATGGCGCTCACCTTCTGGAGTAACAGCTACGACAGCTACACCTTGCGCCGTGTGGCGAGCGAAGTCGACCGCGAAATCAAGACTATTGACGATGTCTCGCAAACCCAGTTGATCGGCGGCGAGCGGCGGCAGATCCGCGTGCTGCTTGACCCCGGCCGCCTGGCGGGGTACGGCATGGCGCCGGCCCGGGTCATGGGCACGCTTGACCGCGCCAACCAACGCCTGCAAGCCGGTGAATTCGCCGCCGCGAACCGGCAGTACAGTGTCGAGACGGGCGACTTCCTGCGCGATGCGGAGGACGTGGGACGCGTGGTGGTGGGAGCATCTTCCGGCCGTCCTATCTATCTGCGCGATGTGGCTGAGATCCGTGACGGCCCCCAGGAACCCGCCAACTACGTCCTCTTCGGCACCGGCGCGGGGGCCAGGATGAAATCCGCCGGCGCGCTGGGAGAGTCCCCCGCCGTGACGCTCACCATCTCCAAGCGCAAGGGCAAGAACGCCGTGGCCGTGGCCGAACGCGCCCTCGAGAAGATTGAGAGCCTGAAAGGAACTCTGATTCCCACCGGGGTTGAGGTCACGGTTACCCGGAACTACGGCGAGACGGCGCAGGAAAAATCCAATGAGCTGCTGAAGCACCTGCTGCTTGCCACGCTTTCGGTGACGGTGCTCATTGCGCTGGCGCTCGGCTGGCGCTCGTCGATGGTGGTGCTGGCGGCGGTACCCGTCACCCTGGCGCTGACCTTGTTCATCTATTTCATATACGGATACACCCTCAACCGCGTCACTCTCTTCGCGCTGATCTTCTCCATCGGCATCCTGGTGGACGACGCTATTGTGGTGGTGGAGAACATCACCCGGCACTTCCACCTGCCGGAGAACAAGGGGCGTCCCCTGGCGGACGTCGCAGTTGAAGCGGTAGACGAGGTTGGCAATCCCACTACCCTCGCCACCTGGACCGTCATTGCCGCCATTCTTCCCATGGCTTTTGTGGGTGGATTGATGGGACCTTACATGCGCCCCATCCCGGTCGGCGCCTCGCTCGCCATGTTGTTTTCACTCTTCATCGCTTTTGTGATTTCTCCCTGGGCGGCGCTGCGCATGCTCGCCAATGCCAAGGGAAGCCACGCGGAGGAGGAAGGGCGGGAGGGCTGGACCACCCGTCTTTACCGCCGCTTGATGATGCCCCTGCTTCTGGATGCCCGCAAGCGCCTCACCTTCATGGTGGGGGTGGTGCTCCTTCTCCTGTCCGTATTCACTCTCCCGCTCCTGAAGATCGTGCGCGTCAAGATGCTCCCCTTTGATAACAAGAGCGAGTTCCAGGTGATCATCGACATGCCGGAGGGGACCACGCTCGAGCAAACGACCCGGGTGGCCCGCGAAGTTGCACGCCGGGTGGCCCAGGAACCGGAGGTGGTCAACTACCAGGTCTACGCCGGGACCGCCGGGCCCTATAACTTCAACGGCCTGGTGCGTCATTACTTCCTGCGGCAGGGGGCGAACCAGGCCGATATTCAAGTCAACTTGCTTCCCAAGGATCAGCGCTCCGCCCAGAGCCACGACATCTCCAAGCGCGTGCGCGAGGCCATTGTACCGGTTGGGGAGAAATACGGGGCCAAGCTGAAAGTGGCGGAAATTCCCCCCGGCCCGCCCGTCTACCAGACCCTGGTGGCTGAGGTCTACGGCCCTGAATACAACCAGCAGATTGACATTGCGCGGCAGATCCGTGACCAGTTCAAGAAGACCCCGGGCGTGGTGGATGTGGATTGGACCGTCGAGGCCCCGCAACCGCAATACCGGTTCGTGGTGGATAAGGAGAAGGCGGCGCTGGCGGGCGTCTCCGCCGATCAGATCGCGCAAACCCTGCGCCTGGCGGTGAGCGGAGCAGCCGTCGGCCTGGCGCACCAACCCAAGGAGAAGGAAGACGTCGATATCATGCTGGAGGTGCCTCGCGCCGAGCGCAGCAGCGCAGCCGGACTGGGGGCAATTCGGGTAGCGTCGGCTTCCGGCGGGCTCGTGCCGATCGGCGAGTTGACCCACGTGGAGACCGGCACGATCGAGTACTCCATCTACCACAAAAATCTGAAGCGGGTCGTCTACGTCTCGGGAGACGTGGCGGGCGAAGAAGAAAGCCCCGTCTACGCGATTCTGACCCTTTCCAAAACGCTGGACAAGATTCACGGACCGGGTGGCTACTCAATCGAGCGCTATGCCACCCACCTGCCATTCCTCACCGACAAAGTGAGTATGAAATGGGATGGCGAGTGGCACATCACTTATGAGGTTTTCCGCGACCTTGGCTTCGCCTTTGCCGTCGTGCTGGTGCTGATTTACGTCATCGTGGTGGCGTGGTTCCAGTCCTTCCGGGTGCCGCTGGTCATCATGGCGCCAATTCCGCTGACCCTGGTGGGAATCATCCCCGCGCACGCCATAATGGGCGCCTTCCTGACCGCAACCACGATTATCGGCTTCATCGCGGGGGCGGGGATTATCGTGCGCAATTCCATCATCCTGGTGGACTTCATCGAGCTGCGCCGCCAGCAGGGCATGCCCCTGGCGGAAGCCGTCGTGGACGCCGGCGCCGTCCGTTTCCGGCCTATGCTCCTGACGGCGGCAGCCGTGGTGGTCGGGGCGTTCGTGATCCTCTTCGATCCGATCTTTCAAGGGCTCGCCATCTCGTTAATGGCAGGCGAAGTGGCTTCGACGTTCCTGTCGCGCCTGGCGGTGCCGGTGCTGTACTACCTGCATGCGAAGAGCAGGGGCTAGGGGCTAGGGGTCAGGGGTTAGGAATTAGGGGTTAGGGAAAAGTGTCCCGTGGCTGGCAGCGCGACGGGAGGAAAAAATAGAGTTTAGCCGTATGAGGCGAAGAAGAGAGTCGAAACTCGAAGAGCGAAACTCGGACCGATTCTCGAGTTTCGAGTTTCGATTTTCGACGTGTGAGGAAACATCATGGATCTCAATCGCTGGCTAAGAATGATCGCCGGAATTCTTGTGCTGGCCACTCTGGCCCTGGGGTACTGGGTCAGTCCGAAGTGGTATCTGTTTACCGCTTTCGTGGGACTCAATCTGTTGCAGTCGGCTTTTACCAACTGGTGCCCGATGATGACCTTCCTGCGCAAGCTCGGGGTGAAAGGGTAGTGGGGAAAAATCGGGATGTATCGACCCCGGC
>DATJVT010000107.1:0-5954 GCA_035501695.1 Terriglobia bacterium
CAGTCTCGGTCCCCATAGTCGGTTGTTTCGGGAACTGCTGGTGAAAGGCGTCCATCATTTCCGCCGGGTGATAGTTGAAGCCCTGCACATCGACAACGCAGGAGAGACCTTTGCCCCAATCCTCATTCATGGCCTCGGTAATGGGGCGCGTGGGATCGAGTTTGCGAATAAGTTGCTTCATGGCGGACGCAATCCGGGCTCCCGTCTCCTTTCCCTGGACCAGCTCTTCCTCATTGCCGATCGACCAGAGGATCACGCTGGGGTGATTGCGGTCGCGGCGAATCAAGGTTTCGAGATCTTGCAGCGCTTCTGGATTCGAGGACATGCTGCGCGTTTCGTCCATCACCAGCATGCCCAGGCGATCGCAGGCGTCCAGCAGGGCCGGCGTCGGCGGATTGTGCGACATGCGGTACCCGTTGCCGCCCATCTCCTTCAGCTTTTCCACGCGGTAGTAGTGCAGGCGGTCCGGCAAGGCGACTCCCACACCGGCGAAGTCCTGGTGGTTGCAGGTGCCCTGGATCTTTACCGATTTGTCATTCAGGAAGAAGCCCTGGTCGGGATCGAAGCGGATGGTTCTGATGCCAAACGTCGTGCGGTATTCGTCCTTGGACCTGCCTGGGGTTTCCACCACCGAAACCGCTTGATACAGATTCGGCTGCTCGAGCGACCAGAGCAAGGGATTGGCGACTTCCATCTGCTGTTGGAACCGGGAGCGGCCGCCCGCCGGAATCGAGGCAGAAGCGGAGGTGGAGTGAGCGACGGTTTTGCCGGATGGGTCGATGATGCTTGTAGTGACAGCACCAGTCTGTGATGAATCACCGTCATTGTCCACTTCGGTGCTGATGGATACGAGCGCCGAGCCCGCCTTGACCTGGGTCGTAACGAACATTCCGTCACACGCGACATGGACGGGGTCCATCTTGGCGAGCCACACGTGCCGGTAAATCCCCGCTCCCTCGTACCACCAGCCTTCGCCCAGGGTGGCGTCGACGCGCACGACCAGCACATTGGCTCCCCCGTAGTTCGCAAACGCGGTGATGTCGTACCGAAAGGGCGTATAGCCGCTGGCGTGGCGGCCGAGATAGATACCGTTCAAAGCCACAATTGAGTCGCGAAACACCCCATCGAATTCGAGCCACAGCCGCTTGCCGGCATCCTCGCCGGGAATGTCGAATACCCGCCGGTACCAACCGATACTGGTGGAGGGATAGCTGCGGCCAAGCGGCTTGAACCCATGGCTCTCCAGCGCCGGATCGTTCACAAAGTCCAGATCAACGGCCCAGTCATGAGGGACATCAACCGGCGTCCACTGGCGATCGTCAAAGTCAGGCTTGGAGGGTTCGAACATTCCCCCTGTTTTCGAATACAAGGACTGGCCGTCGTATCCGAAGTCCTTGCTCGGATCGCTCGCATGGCCCAAATGAAAGCGCCAGCCGAAATCAAGCGAGGTGCGTTCACGTCCCGTTGAGGAGGCTCCACTTGATGGGGTAAGCGCATCGCTTGCCGCCGGCAGGGCTTTGGCATCCCGCGCTGGGGCAACCTTTGAAACAATGCCGGCCGTAACCGCCAATCCTCCCGTCTTTAATAGGTCACGCCGGGTCATATCCGCCATGAGCACCTCCGCCGGGGTTACCGGTCATTCTTCCTCCGCCAATGCAGCGTCCCATGCTTTTAGCACGACTTCATGCGCATGTGAAGGGGTCCGCGCAGCAAGCAACGCGAACCTGGGCTATGGGCCGGAGAATCCCAGAACGAAAGAGGTGGCTTTGGACGCAGCACCAACGAACCTGGCGCATGCGGGAAGGGTGGCGTAGGACAGAATGTCTGCTTTTTCCTCCGGCACCGGGGCGCTCTCATGGAGCCGCGGGCCCGCGATGGAGGCGGAGGGAGTTCCCCACCACCGAAGCACTGGAGAGCAGCATGGCGGCGGCGGCGAAGATGGGGTTCAGGCAGCCGGTCACCGCCAGGCTGATTCCCACCGTGTTGTAAAGGAAGGCCCAGAACAGATTCTGCCGCACGATGCGGATGGTGCGGGCGGCGAGGTCAAACACCGCCGGAATTTTCCGCAGCGATGGCGTCACCAGCACCACCGCGGCGGCTTGCATGGCAAGGTCGGCGCCGGAACCCATGGCGATGCCGAGGTCCGCCTGAGCGAGAGCCGGGGCGTCGTTGATCCCGTCGCCCACCATGGCCACTCTTGCCCCCTGGTCCTTCAACTGGCGAATAAACTCAGCCTTTTGTTCAGGCGCGACCTCGGCCCGGTAGGAGTCTGTCCCGAGGCAAGAGGCGACCCATCGCGTGGTAAAGGCGGAATCGCCCGACACCAGGTGGATCTTCATTCCCCGCCGCCGCAATTCCGCCACAACCCCAGGGGCACCATCGCGCAGCCTATCGCCAAACGCCAGCAACCCCCGAAGCCGTCCATCCCAACCGAAGAAGGCAACGGTCTTGCCCTCTTGCTCCCACTGGGCGGCGCGCGCCTCGCATTCGGGTGCTGTCCTTAGTTGAGCCGTAGCGCCGGCTTCCAGCCGGCACTGGGGCCGCCAAGATGGCGGCGCTACGTTTAGTTTAGGACAGCACTCACCCTCGCGATCGAATTGAATTCCCAGGCTCGCGACCAGGCGGCGGTTGCCGATGAAGATCTGCTTTCCCGCGACCCGGCCGGTGATGCCCTGTCCTTTGTGGACGTGGACTTCAGAGGCGTCATGAAGGGCGGTTTCTTTTTGCCGGACAAATTCCACTAGAGCCCTGCCCAAGGGGTGCTCCGAGTACTGCTCGAGCGAAGCCAGAAGCAGGAGGGCATGGTCGCGACCGGGCCCGGCTTCGCCGGCTGCGGGAAAACTCCCTGGGGTGCCGTCGTAGCGCCGGCTTCCAGCCGGCATCAGGCTTGGAACCGGCAAAGGCCGGCAGGATGCCGGCGCTAGGAATGCGGCTGCACCGCGTTTTTCCGCAGCCTCCTCATCCGGCGCCCCGGAACGCGCCGCGCACAGTTCCAAATCCAGCAGTGAGAAGCGCCCCTCCGTCACGGTTCCGGTTTTATCAAGGATGACCGTGTCCACTTTGCTCAGGGTTTCAAGGACGCGGCTCTCACTCACCAGGATTCCCGCCCGCGCCGCCGATCCCATGGCGGCGGTGATGGCCAGCGGCGTTGCCAGGCCGAGTGCGCAGGGGCAGGCGATGATCAGCACCGCGATGGCGCGCATCAGCGCCACGGTGAGGCCGGCCCCGCCGAAACCATAGCAAAAAGCGAACGTGAGGGTTGCCAGGAGCATGACGCAGGGCACAAAGACACGCGCAATGCGATCCGCGGTTCTTTCCACGGGAGACCGGCTGGTGAGGGCCTGGTTGACGAGGGCTATAATCCGGGCCAGGGTGGAATTGCCCGCCGTCCGGGTGGCCTGAACTTCCAGCACGTCGTCCAGGTTGACGCTCCCGGCCACCACCGCATCGCCGGGGCGCTTGGGGACGGGGGCGGATTCGCCCGTCAGCAGGGCTTCGTCCGCATGCGATTCTCCCCTGGTCACCCGGCCATCGGCGACGATGCGCTCCCCGGCCTTCACCATGAAGGTCTCTCCCGCTTCCAGCGCCCCGACGGCGACAAAGCGCTCCTGGCCCCCCACCAACAGGCGCACCTTGTTGGGCATCATGCGGTGCAGGCCCGCAATCCAGCGTACGGCCCGCTCTTTGGCGCCGTGCTCGATCGCCTTGCCCGCCAGCACCGCCGTGACGAGGCCGCTGGCCGTGTCGAAGAAAACGTGGGATCCCCCCGCGAAAGCCTGCACACAGCTATACCCATAGGCGACGCCGATTCCCAGGCCCAGCAGCGCCTCCATGCGAATGCTTCCGTTGCGCAAACCGAGCCACATTAGCCGGAAGACGGGTTGCGCGCAGTAAAAGACCACCGGCGTGGCCAGGGCCATGAGCAGAAAAGGCATGCCGCGGTGGACGCTTTCGGCAATGTGCTCGAAATAGCCGACGTAAAGCGCCGTGCTGAAGGTCATGACATTCAGCCAAAGGAAGGCGGCCAGGCCCAGGCGGATGAGCAGGTCGCGCTCCTCGCGCGTGGCGGCGTCGCTTTCGGAGGAGTATTCATCGGCGGTATAACCCAGTTGGCTGATGCGCCGGATGATCTGTTCCGGCGGCAGGTATTGCGGATAGTATTTGACCTTGACCAGGTCGGAGGCGAAGGAGGCGCTGGCGCTGGCCACCCCGCGGACCTTGCCCAGGGCATGTTCGATCAGCCAGGCGCAGGAGGCGCACCACATTCCCCCGATCTGCAGGAGCAGTTCCTGCGTGGGAGCCCCCTCTGGCGCCGGCGGCGGAGCCGCCAGCGCGGAGGCCGCACCGTCTTCTTCGGCGCGGGAAACCAGCCCCAGCGCAAGGCTGCGCTTGAAAAGGTCGGTTTGACGAAGGTCTTGCCCCTTGGCAAGGGCGCCGCTTTCGGCGAGGATCAGGAAGACGTTCTGGCAGCCGAGGCAGCAGAAGGTGCGCTCGGCGTCCGCGATGCGTTGCATCCACGGATGCTTGCCGCATCCTAGTCCGCAGAGGTCACAGGCCGGGCCGGTCATCGCTCACTTCCCCCGCGATTTATTTGCGGAGACAGGCTCGGCGTTGGTGGGTTTTCCGTGCTCATCCAGAAAAATGGGGTGGGTACGCTTGGTGACGATGTATACGAAGATCAGAATGCCGATAAAGACGGCCATCACGAAGGCGAGAAAGTAAAACAGGGGCGAACCTTGCTTTCGGGAGAGGTTGGCGGCGTTGGTGACATTATTCATACTGCTCACTGCTCATTCTTAAACGGTGTAATGAAGGTCTCCTCGAACTTGTCCTGCTCCGCGCCGGCTTTGCTCACCAGGCGGAAATGGTTTACTCCCGGCGCGACTCCGGACGAAGGCGAAACGGCGATTTCAAACTCCCGCTGCAGCGTCTGGCCGGGATTGAGCACCAAGGCGTTCTCCATATCCGACAGGCGGGCGCTGGGCAGCCCTTCGATGGTGATGATCAAGGTTGCCTGCTCCCGGCCGCGATTGGAGGCCTGAAGGCGGTAGCGGTTGTACACCGTCCCATCGTTTCCCAGCCGGTACATGGTAGTCCGGTCGGGAGGGATGCGCACCAGCACCGTGCGCCGCATC
Source organism: Terriglobia bacterium (assembly GCA_035501695.1). GTDB lineage: Bacteria > Acidobacteriota > Terriglobia > UBA7540 > UBA7540 > Bog-366. The sequence continues at coordinate 5,136 of DATJVT010000107.1, forward strand.
GCGAGGGCGGTGTAAAGCCCTCCCGCATAGCAGAGGACCAGGAGCAATACCACCACCCGCTTGGCATCCCGCAGGCCCAGGCGCTGGTACCAGGGTTTGCCGCCCGTCCCCAGCCTTTCGCCTTTCTCACCCCAAACGTAGTGAATCAACCCCTGTTTGCCCAGGCGGCCCAATACGTCCCCGCAGGCGTCAATGCACTCGCCGCAGTGGATGCATTCGATCTGGTAGGGGGAGGTGCGGATATCGATCCCCATGCCGCACACCCGGACGCATTTCTTGCACTCAATGCACTCCCGGTTCTCGTCGCGGTACTGTACCAGCAGGGTCTCCCCGTCGCTGAGCATGCCTTGCAGATAACCGTAAGGGCAGACGGTGGTGCAGAAGCGCTGGCGGACGAACAGGAAATCGATCAGCGTGATCAGGGTCACCGTGGCGCCGGCAAAACCACCCGCCGTCCGGACATCCAGCGAGAAGAGGCGGTGGGCGAGGTCGCGGGGTTCAACAAAGTAAGAGATAAAGACGAAGGCCAAAATGACGGAGGCGGCCACGGCCGCCATGTAGAACCCTGTGCGGCTCAGCAGGTCGCGCGCACCAGCCTTCCAGGGCACGTGCTTGTTCACCCAACGGCGAATGCGGACTTCCAGCGCCACCGATGCCTCGCTAAAGATCATTTGCGGGCACAAATACCCGCAATAGACGCGCCCATAGAGCATCGCCATGGCGGCAATGAGGAACATCATGAACATGAGGGAGATGAAGAGGATGCCGAACTCACTGATCATGAGCTCGTACCCGAAGAAATAGAATCGCTGCCGGGGG
>DATJVT010000108.1:0-23222 GCA_035501695.1 Terriglobia bacterium
GGGTTGGTAAAACATACCCGATTTGGCTGGATGCAATAATCTTTACGATGGATAGGGAGGATAAGAAATTGGCAAAAAAAGCAGTTCCAATAGCAGCGCCCAAGGGGAAGCTGGGAGTTCTCACCGTGGGAATGGGAGCAGTGGCGACCACGATGATTGCGGGGGTGGAAGCGGTCCGCAAGAAGATCTCGCTTCCGGTTGGTTCGCTGACCCAGATGGGGACGATTCGCCTGGGCAAGCGCACGGAGAAGCGGGTCCCTATGATCAAGGATTTTGTGCCCTTGGCGGACCTTGACGACATTGTTTTCGGAGGGTGGGATCTCTTCAAGGACAATGCTTACGCGGCAGCCTGCAAGGCGGGAGTTCTGGAAAAGAGCCACATCGACAAGATGAAGGGGTTCCTCAAGAGCCTGGAGCCCATGCCCGCGGCATTTGAACACAAGTGGGTGAAAAACCTCGAACCCAATAACGTCAAGACGGGCAAGACCAAAATGGATCTGGCCGAACAGGTGATGGAGGACATTCAGCGGTTCAAGAAGCAGTCGCGCGCCGACCGCCTGTCGATGATCTGGTGCGGGTCGACCGAGGTCTACACGGAGCCCCAGCCGGTGCACGACACGCTCCAAACCTTCGAAGAGGGCCTGAAGAACAACAGCCCGGATATTTCTCCGAGCATGATTTATGCTTACGCCGCTTTGAAGCTGGGCGTTCCCTTTGCCAACGGCGCTCCCCACATCACCGTGGACATTCCTGCGCTCACCAACCTGGCGCTCAAAAAGAAGGTGCCGATCTCCGGGAAGGACTTCAAATCCGGACAAACCTTCATGAAGACCCTGCTGGCCCCTGGCATCAAGGCCAAACTCCTGGGCATGAAGGGCTGGTTCTCAACCAACATCCTGGGTAACCGGGACGGCGAGGTTCTGGACGATCCCGACAACTTCAAGAGCAAGGAAGTCACCAAATCGTCGGTTCTGGAGTACATCATCCAGCCTGATCAGTACCCCCAGCTCTATAAGGGTTACTACCACAAGGTACGGATCAACTACTATCCGCCCCGCGGCGATGCCAAGGAAAGCTGGGACAACATCGACATCTTCGGCTGGCTCGGCTACCCGATGCAGATCAAGGTGAATTGCCTGTTCCGCGACTCCATACTCGCCGCTCCCATGGCGCTCGACCTGGTGCTGTTCATGGACCTCGCGCAGCGCACCCCGGCCCTGGCCAAGATGGGAATCCAGGAATGGCTGTCTTTCTACTTCAAGAGTCCCATGACCGCGCCGGGGTTGTATCCGGAGCACGATGTGTTCATCCAACTCATGAAGCTCAAAAACACCCTCCGGCACCTGCGTGGAGAAGAGTTGATCACGCACCTGGGTCTGGAGTACTACGACTAATAGCCGGCCCACGTCTCACGGACAAAGGGCGCGCCCGCGCCCTTTGCCTTAGCCGGTTCTCTCTTGACGGACTTCCACCAGCCGGAAATTCAGCCTTCGCGCGGATGCACGATCCGCAAGTTCATTCCGGTCGGTTAAGGCATTTCCTCCCGCCCCGTTACGTCCCGTGATTATAGGACTCCCTTGCCGGCTCCCGACGTGCATGGAGGTGGCGCCGCCACCAATCCTGAAGTCTGTCAAAATAGAGATAAACCACTGGAGTCGTGTATAGGGTGAGCATCTGGCTCACTGTCAATCCCCCGATGATGGCAATTCCGAGCGGGCGGCGAAACTCCGATCCCGTCCCGGCGCCGACCGCCAGAGGCACGGCCCCCAGTATGGCCGCCATCGTCGTCATGAGGATGGGACGGAAACGCAACAGACACGCCTCGTAAATCGAGTCCCTTGAGTTCCTGCCCTCATTCCGCTCCGCCGCCAGGGCGAAATCCACCATCATGATGGCATTTTTCTTCACAATGCCGATTAACAGAATGATCCCGATAATGGCAATGACGGTCAACTCCGTGCGGGTGATCATAAGCGCCAACAGCGCCCCCACGCCTGCGGAGGGTAAAGTCGAAAGAATAGTGACGGGGTGAATGTAGCTCTCGTACAACACCCCCAGAACGATGTAAACCGAAAAGAGCGCGGTGGCAATCAGGAGGGGCTCAGTGCCCAGCGACTGCTGGTAGGCACGGGCTGTACCGGAGAAACCCGTGGTGATCGACGCGGGAAGGCGGACCCGGGTTGCCGCCGCTGAGATCGCATCCACGGCGTCACTCAGGGGAACGCCCGCTCGCAGATTGAAGGAGATCGTGACTGAAGGAAACAGGCCTTGGTGATTCACGGCCAGGGGCGCTACCTCCGGGCCGTGCCGGGCGACGACGCTCAGGGGAACCTCCTCGCCTCCGGGGGCTCTTACATAAATGGAATCCAGAGTGCGGGGGGATTGCCAGAATTCGGGCGCCACCTCCATCACCACATGATATTGGTTCAAACGCTCGTACATGGTGGATACCTGACGCTGGCCAAAGGCATCGTAGAGAGTGTTGTCAACCAGTTGGGGCGAGATGCCAAAGCGGGACGCGGTAGGGCGGTCATATTCAACCATGGCTTGCAAGCCGCGATTCTGCTGGTCGCTGCTCACGTCAGCGATAAGGGGTATGGTCAGCAACTCCCGGAGCATGCGGGGAGCGTAACGGGTGAGGTCGTGGAGATTGTCGCTGACCATGGTGAACTCATACTGGGCGTTGCTCTGCCGCCCGCCTACCCGCACATCTTGCGAAGATTGCATGTACAGTGACGCGCCGGGCATCCGGGAGAGTTCGGGACGCAATCGCGCAATCACCATATCGGCGCCAATCTTCCGATCCGCCAGCGGTTTGAGCGAGACATACAATCGCCCGGTGTTCATGGTTCCGCCGCCTACGTAACCGTTGACGGTGTCCACCGCCGGGTCGTCCCTGACCGTCTTGACCATCTGCAAGAGGGCCTTATTCATCGCCTGAAAGGAAGTGTCCTGGTCGGCTTGAATGGCGCCAATCAGGCGGCCCGTATCCTGCTGCGGAAAAAATCCCTTGGGCACACGGATATAGAGGTAAACCGTGAGTGCGATCGTTCCCAACAATACCCCCAGCGTCACCGCAGAGTAACGCAGAACCATGGCCAGCGATTTTGCATAGGAATCGACAATCGCCTGAAAGACGCGCTCCATGACTCGATAGAGCGGGCCATGGGTCTGGTGAGCCCGAAGCAGATGGGCGCACATGGCAGGCGTGGCGGTGAGTGAAACCACCATGGAGATGAGAATGGCTGCCGAAAGGGTCAGCGCAAACTCGCGAAACAAGCGGCCCACGACGCCACCCATCAGGAGCAGGGGAATGAATACGGCGATCAACGAGATACTGATCGATACGACCGTAAAGGCAATTTCCCTCGCTCCCTTAATAGCGGCGTGGAACGGAGTCATGCCGTGTTCCAGGTACCGCGTGATGTTTTCAATGACCACGATGGCATCATCGACGACAAAGCCGGTGGAAATAGTGAGCGCCATCAAGGAGAGATTGTCCAGGCTGAATCCCAGGATGTACATCACCCCGAACGTCCCGATCAGCGAAATAGGAACCGCGACGCTGGGAATGAGGGTCGCCCGGACGTTCTTCAGAAAAAGGAATACAACCAGGATTACCAGGATGACCGAGATGAGAAGGGTTTCTTCCACATCGTGAACTGAGGCGCGGATCGTTACCGTCCTGTCCATCGCGACGCGGAGGTTAATCTCCTGGGGAATGGAGGCCTTCAGATAAGGGAGGAGCGCGCGGATGCGGTCCACGGTATCGATGATGTTGGCGTTGGGTTGACGCCACACGATAACCAGCACCGAGGGCATCCCATTGGCATAACCTGCATTGCGGAGGTCCTCCACGGATTCCACGACGCTGCCGACGTCGGAAATGCGGACGGGGGACCCATGGCGATAAGCGACGATCAGCGGCCGATAGTCCGGGGCCTGGAAAAGTTGGTCATTGGCGCCCACTTGCCACGCCTGGTGAGCGTCGGAGAAGGAGCCCTTGGGAAGGTTGGCATTGGCGTTGCTCAGGACGGAGCGGACGTCTTCCAGGCCGATGTCGTAGCCGTTCAAGACCTGGGGGTCCAACTCCACGCGCACCGCCGGCAACGAACTTCCTCCCACCACGACCTGCCCCACTCCGTTTACCTGTGAGAGTTTCTGGGCCAGTATGGAGGACGCGGCATCGTACATCTGCCCCTTCGTCAGTACTGGCGAGGTTAGCGTAAGCATGAAGATGGGAGCATCCGCCGGGTTGGATTGGCGATAGTAGGGATTGGTGGGAAGATTGGAAGGCAGGTAGCCGCGAGCGGCGTTGATGGCTGCTTCGACGTCGCGCGAGGCGGCATTGATATCGCGATTGAGATCGAACTGCAGGGTTATGCGTGTGGAACCGAGCGTGCTGGATGATGTCATTTCCGAAACCGAAGCAATGCGCGCAAACTGCCGCTCCAACGGGGTGGCGACGGCCGAAGCCATGGTTTCAGGGCTAGCCCCCGGCAACGACGCCGAAACGTTGATGGTCGGAAAGTCCACTTGCGGCAGCGGGGCCACCGGGAGAAGGCGAAAGCCAACCGCTCCCGCTAGGGCAATCGCCAGGGTGAGGAGGGTTGTGGCGACCGGCCTGCGGATGAAAGGTTCCGATATGCCCATAATCTGTCCTGGTTTTGGAGCGAGCCCCATTAAGAATATCACATCGCGATATATTAGCGAAAGAGCCGGAACTCCGGGCGGTCGCTCCGGTCTGAATCGCATCGTTATAAGAATGGGAGGTAAGACATGGTTTCCAGCAATGCCGTGGGTTGGAAGCGCCAGGCCATCGCCCTGTTGCTCTTCGGAATTTCCTTCGGATATGTCGAAGCGGCGGTGGTCACCTATTTGCGGCCGCAATTTGGCGCCGTAAGGGCGAGGTTTTACCCCCAAAGCTCGCGTGACGACTTGTTTCCGCTGCTCTCTTTCCAGCAGGTCAAAACAGCCGGGCGGGAGGTGGATCGGATGGTGGAAACCGAGGTCGTCCGCGAGGTTGCGACATTGTTTATGTTGGGCGCCGTGGCCGCGGCCGCAAGCGGCGATTTCCGGCAGTGGTTTGCTTTCTTCCTCATCGGTTTTGGCGCCTGGGACATTTCCTATTATGCGTTTTTGAAGGTTTTGATTGACTGGCCGAGGTCGCTCCTGGCTTGGGACATCCTATTTCTCATTCCCGTGCCGTGGTCCGGGCCGGTGCTCGCGCCAGTACTGGTTTCGCTGGCCATGGTCTTTGCGGGTTTCGTGTACCTGTGGCGCGAGTCAACCGGCCATCCCATGCATTTGAACGCCCTTCATTGGACCGGCGCCGGCGCGGCCGCGCTGTTGATCCTGGCTGCCTTCACTTGGGACTTCCACAACGTGATGGGCGGCGGAATGCCAAACCCTTTTCATTGGCCGCTGTTTGCCCTCGGTGAAGCGCTCGCCGTCCTGACCTTTCTCCACGCGCTGCGCGCGCGTGATTAGCTGGGCGCGATAATTGGATAGGGGGCCGCGCGGGGAACAACCTGGGCGGAATGCTATTCACACCTACCCGGTGAATGGCGTTGGCCCCAGCTTGCTTCCGGAGGTTCTGTCCCCCTTCACAATGCGCGAGGCGCTTAGGCCGGGGCTCCGGTTGACGGCCCCGTTACGCGTTGCATCGGATTTAACACGGGGGAGGTATCGCCGAATGCCCGAGGCGGTGTAAACTATCTCCTCCATTCATTCAGGATTCCCAAGAGGTATGTTTGATGAAGCTACCGGCAGCGGAGAAGGTGCGAGAAATCCTGTCCCAAGGCCATTGGGACCAGGCGGTCACGCTACTCCAGCAACTCGATCCCGCTGCCGCCGCCGACGTCATTATGGCGCTTCCGTTCGAAGACCAGCGGGTTCTATTCCGCGTCATGCCGGATGATTTCTCTGCGGCCCTGATCAGCCACTTCCCCTACTACCACTCCTACGTTCTTCTGCACACGCGATCCACCGAGCACTTGCGCGCCATCATTGACAAGATGAAGCCCGGTGAGCGGATCCAGTTCTTCGACGAACTCCCGGGGGAGGCGTGGCAACGGCTGATGGACGAACTCTCGGGCGAATATATTCAGGCGACCCGAGAGGCGGAGGGAGCGGGCCCCAGTCCGGAAATGGCGGCCGCCGGCGCCAAACCGTCGGCGGCGGTAGAGCCGATCGCAGAGGCCGTGCAAGTGGAAAAGTACTTTCTCCAACCCGATGGCCGCCAGATCCAAGTGATCGCCCCCACGGATTTGTCCCTGGAACCCGACCTCATCACGGCGCTGCTCGGTCCATCCGGCTCGGGGAAATCCACGCTCCTGCGCATCCTTACCGGCCTGGTGCCGCCCACCAGGGGCCTGGTCCTGTGGCACGGCAAGCCTTTGCGCGACTCCGCACCCAACCTGGCGATTGTGTTTCAAAGCTTCGCCCTCTTCCCTTGGCTCACGGTTCTGGAGAACGTGGAAACGCCTCTGTTGGCGCGCGGCATGCAACACTTCGAACGCCATCATCGGGCCTTGCGTGCTCTCCACACAGTGGGATTGCAGGGGTTCGAATCGGCGTACCCGAAGGAACTCTCCGGCGGAATGAAGCAACGGGTGGGCATTGCGCGGGCCCTGGCGCTGGAACCCGAGATACTGTTCATGGACGAACCCTTCTCCGCTCTCGACGTCCTCACCGCGGAGAACCTGCGTGGCGAACTTCTGGATCTGTGGCTGGAGAAGAAGATTCCCACACGCAGCATCTTCATGGTCACTCATAACATCGAAGAGGCGGCCCTGCTGGCCGACCGGGTGCTCGTGCTGGGCCGGAATCCCGGCCGCATTCGCGCCGACTTCCGGATCCCTCTTAAACGGCCGCGGGACCGCAACTCCGCCGAGTTCCTGCTTTACGTCGATTACATCTACAAGCTGATGACCCAGCCTGAACTGGAAGCAGCCCTGCCTGCCGCGGCAGCCAAAACGGCCAAGGCGCCATACCCCATGCTGCCCCACGCGCGGCCTGGCGGCATTGCCGGCCTGCTGGAACTGCTGGTGGACCGGGGAGGTAGGGACGATCTGTATCGTGTGGCGGATGAACTGGTGCTGGACGTAAATGACCTGCTGCCCATCGTCGAGGCCGCTACTCTGCTCGGTTTTGCGCGAACCGAGAAAGGCGACGTGGAGGTAACCGACAACGGGCGGGAGTTTGCCAACGCCGACATCCCCGCGCGCAAGGCGATGTTCCGCGAAGCCGCCCTTGCCCATGTCATGTTTCTCCGGCAGATCCACCACAGCCTGGCTGGCAAGTCCGACGGCACTATGCCGCTGGAGTTCTTCCGCGACATCCTGGACGAGCATTTCCCTGAAGAGGAAACGGAACGCCAGATCGACACCGCGCTGAATTGGGGACGCTACGGCGAGATCTTCTCCTATGACTCCGACAGCGACAAGCTGTATTTGCACCGGCTGGAACACCGGGGAGAGCCGCAACAGGATTTGACGCACCACTGATCATGTCACCATCTTCCAAAAGCTCTTCCGGAGCCCCGCCCTGGGGCGTCTTCCCCGCGACGGTCCCCTCCCTGCTGCGTGATCTACCCATCCTGATGGCGGGTTGGGCGGTCTTTTATGGCTTGCTCACCTTCGCGCGTTATAGCACCGGGCCGGTCAACACGCAGGCGGAGATTAGTCTGCACCCTGGCGCCTTGCCAAAGTACGCCCTCTTCTCGATCATGCGCATCGCCATCGCTTACTTTCTAAGCCTGGGCTTCACCCTGGTCTATGGATACGTGGCTGCGTACAACGCCAAGGCCGAGCGCTTCATGATCCCCCTGCTCGACATCCTGCAATCCATTCCCGTGCTCAGCTTCCTCCCCGGCGTCATGCTGGCCATGATCGCCTTGTTTCCCCGCAGCCAAATGGGTGTGGAACTGGGGTGCATCCTTCTGATCCTGACGGGGCAGGTGTGGAACATGACCTTCAGTTTTTACTCCTCCCTCAAGAGCATCCCCCGCGACCTGCACGAAGCCTCCGAGATCTATCGCTTGAGTTGGTGGCAGCGGCTGTGGCAGATGGAGCTTCCCTTCGCGGCCATCGGGCTGATCTGGAATTCCATCATGTCGGTGGCGGGGGCATGGTTCTTCCTGATGGCGTGCGAGATGTTTGTGCTGGGGGATCGCGACTTGCGGCTTCCCGGTCTGGGCTCTTATCTTCAGACCGCGGCCAATGCGGGTGATATGCGCTCCATTGCCTGGGGACTGGCGGCCATGATCACCATCATCGTTCTGGCGGACCAGTTGGTGTGGCGCCCCATCATTGCCTGGGCGGAGAAATTCAAGGTCGAGCAGGTCGAGGCCGCCGAACCCACCCGCTCGCCCATTCTCGACCTCCTGCGCCGCTCGAAGATAATCCCGCTCGCGGCGCGCGTTTCCATCAAGCCGGCGCGCGAGGCGTTGAATCTGTATTTCGCCCGCGCCGCCACGAAAGCCGTTGAGCGCCCACGGCCGAACCCATTCATCCCGTGGGTGTGGCGCGCCGTCATGCTCGTCGCGCTGGCCTTGGTTGCGTATGCCGTGTTCCGCATGAGCCAGATGCTGGTGGCCCTCTCGAGCGCGGAGATGGCGGAAATCGCGCGGGGCGCGGGGGCGACCTTCCTGCGCGTGGAAGCAACGCTGGTCCTGGCCGGGCTCTGGACCATCCCCGTCGGCGTCTACGTCGGCATGCGGCCGAAACTTTCCGCCCTGGTGCAGCCGCTCGCGCAGATAGCGGCCTCGGTGCCCGCCACGGCCTTGTTCCCGGTGGTCCTGCTGGTCTTGATCCGGATCGGCGGGGGCATGGGACTGGGCGCCATGGCCCTGCTGTTGCTCGGCACGCAGTGGTACATCCTGTTCAACGTCATCGCCGGCGCGACGGCCATTCCTACCGATTTGAAAGAGGTGTGCAGCATATTCCGCCTGGGACAAACGGAACGCTGGAAGAAGTTGTTCCTGCCGGGCATTTTCCCCTACCTGGTCACCGGGTTTATCACTGCGTCGGGCGGCGCCTGGAACGCGAGCATCGTCGCCGAATATTTCCGGTTTCGAGGGAAGACCCTGTCTACTGTGGGTCTGGGAGCGGTAATCAGCAGCGCCACCGATTCGGGCAATTTCCGCGTCCTGCTGGCGGCCACCATCTGCATGGCGGCCATCGTGGTCACGATCAATCGCCTGGTGTGGCGCCGGCTGTATGGTCTGGCGTCGACGAAGTTCAAGCTCGAAACCTGATGCCCTGTCCTCTTTTCACCATGGTCGGTGACGAGGAAATGAGGGGAGCCGCCCTCCCCGAGTTCTGGGGGGCTGCTGGCTCCCATCAGAGAGGGCGGGAATTAGAGCGGTGAGCATAGTGCGGTTACCATGGGGGTCGGGCCTGAGGGTTGAAATCTCAGCCATCATTTCGGTGGGGGCATGCCTGACATCCTATCGGCCTGTAACATACTGTTCCTGCTTCGGTTCTCCCATCTGTCATTCCAGGATATGAGAATCCGCAGTGCAGCACACGAGCAGGATGCAGCCCCGGGTTACCATAAACTGACGTACCTTCCGTGTCAAGCATATTTTCAGACTTTTTTTCTGACTTTTTGCGGCCCAATAGAGATGGCATGAATGCATGCTGGCCGGTCATCGCCAATGCCGTCGCATGCCGAAGCGCCCGCGCACGATTACCTTTGGTGATTTGGAATCGGCAACTCCACCACGCGCACTTCCACATCGCGGTCGCGCAGCACGGCGAGCACCTGTCCCGAGCCGTCCGCCACCACGCTGGCTCCGCCATAGGTCTGGCCCTTCCAGGGTCCATGCATGATCACACCCACCAGGTCGGTGCCCACCACGGGACACTTCCACTCCGCGGCGCGGCGCGCCACGAGTTTTTCAAGATCTTTTTCGTGCTGCGGCCACTCCTCAACCTTGGCCGCCCACCCGTAGGGCGCCAGCACCAGGTCAGGCTGGAGCTTATCGACGCGGGCAACGTAATCGTCCACAAACGTGTCGGCGCAGATCAGGACGCCGATGCGGCCGAACTCCGTGTCCACCGCGCCGATTCCTGCCGGCGTTCCCACCATATACGGCGGGTCCATTAACTCCGCCAGGACGTTCAGCTTGCGATGTTTCCAGAGCAGCTTGCCGGTTTTATCGACCAGGATGGCGGAATCATAGAGACGGTCGCCGTCCCTTTCGTCCATTCCGATAGAGATCATCAATCCGTATTGGCGGGCCAGCGCGGCGATGCGGTCGCTATCCGGGCCGGGGATGGGCGCGGCCATGTGGTGCGCGTCCGGATTCTCCCAGCCGAGAATGGCCGACTCGGGAAACGTGGCAATGTCCGCCCGCCCCGCGCGCGCTTGCTCGAGCGCATACTCGATGCGGCGGAAATTCCCTTCGCGATCGCCATCAATGGCCAGGATTTGGCATACGGCAATGCGCACCGTGCGAGGACCCTCCTTCGGCAGCGCGATGGCGGGAAGCAAACTCAAGACAAGCGTCAGCCCCATGGATCAGCCCCTCGGATTCCGATTTCGAAAACGGTGCGTCACGAGCCCGAAGTATATCGAAGAGGCCGCCGTTTCGCCAACCCACGCGGGATGCGCGACGACGCTTTGTCCCTTGACTTGGCCTTGCGGCAGGCATAGCGTACGGGCCACAAAGGGGAGACTCCAAGAGGGGGGTGCGCCATGGATTTTTCACGTCGAGACTTCATTCAAAGCTTCGCGGCCGGAACCAGTCTGGCGTGGGGAGGGTTGCGGATCTACGCCGGCGAAGCTCCATCCCCGAGTGGTCCGCAGGCCGCGCCAAGTCCTGGCACGGCGGACCAGTTCATTTACGGAGCTCAGTTCTACCGTCCGCCCAACCCCCCGCGTGCGGAGCGCCGGAAGATGCTGAGGGACGTCGCGCAAACTTACGGGTTCAACATAATTCGCATTTATCCCATGTGGGATTATTACAACCGCGAGCCCGGCGTGTTCGACTTCGAGGAAATTGACGAGGTCATGAAATACGCCGACGAGTTCGGCCTGAAAGTTCTAATGGGCATCGTCTTTGAGACGGCGCCCTACTGGCTGGAGCAGGCTCACCCGGAGGCGCGATTCGTCGACGCCAAAGGACAACCGCAGCGGCTGGAAGGGAGTCCGGCGCAAATGACCGGCGGCTGGCCGGGATTATGTTTGGATTGGGAGCCGGTGCGCGAAGCGGCATCAGAGTTCGTTCGCGAGCTTGTCAAGGTCCTTCTGCCGCACCCGTCGCTCTATGCTTACGATTGCTGGAATGAACCCCACATCGAGCCCTCCTGGCAGCGCAATATCTGGGCGACCCCCCAGGAAAGGCTGTATTGCTACTGCGCGAGGACGGTGGAGGAGTTCCAGGCTTGGCTCCAGAAACGCTACGGCAGCATCGAGCGCCTGAATGAAGCATGGACGCGGGGGTTCCCGGACTGGAAAGCCATCGACCCGCCCCGGTCACTGGGGACCTACCCGGACTGGGTCGACTGGCGGCGCTACATCATCGACCGCAGCACCAAGTATATGCACTTCCGCGCCGATTCGGTGCGTGCCGTGGATTCCACCCATGTCATGGAAAGCCACGCGGCGCACCACCCGCCAGTGGACGCCATGGTGGAAGGCGGAACCAACGGCTGGCGGCTGGCGGAAGTGGTGGACGTTTGGGGCTTGTCGCTGTTCCCGCGTCGCTGGAACGCCCCCGCCATTTCAGAACGCTGGCGGCAATGGCAGGCCTCCGACGTGGCGGCCAAGTTTGAAATAACGCGCAGCAACGCCGCGGGCAAGGATTTCTGGCTGACGGAATTGCAGGGCGGCCACTCGAACGCCGGCTTGCTCCGTGGTCCGCAGATGCGTCCGCAGGACATCCGCATGTGGAACTGGCTGGTGGTGGCCACCGGCGCCAGGGGGATCATTTACTGGTGCTACCTGGCGGAGTCCACCGGCCGCGAGGCGACGGGATTTGGCTTGGTCACGGCGGACGGCACCACCACGGACCGGGTGCAGGAAGCCGCGAAAAACAACCGGCTGATTCAATCCTGCTGGGACATTCTAAAAGAATATCGACCCAGACCGAAGGTGGCTATTTTGACGGACCAGGATAACGCCCTGCTGGCCTATGCCATGAGCGGCAATGAGGAGGCGTCCACTCAGTCCTTCCGCGGCTACTACAAGGCTCTGTGGAACCTGGATCTTTGGGCCGACTTCGTCGAACTCGCGGGTCTGGCCAAAGGCAACTATAAGGTCGTCATTGTCCCCTGGCACTTGATTGGCAAGCAGGCGACTTGTGAAGGCCTGCGGAGTTTCGCCGAACAAGGTGGAACCGTAATCGTTGAGACTTCCTTCGGGTTATTCGATGAGCGCTTTTTCCTGAACCCGGTCGTTCCTCCCTGTGGCCTCGCCGAAGTTTTCGGCTACCGGGAGAAGGAAAGCTTGATGATGAATCCCGAGCAGCCTCCCAAGCCCCTCGCTGCTTCCGATCGCGTTTACTACGAGCCCGAAATCGAATTCACCCAACCTCTGCGCGTGGGCGTGAAAGCCAACACCTTCCTGACGCCTCTCGTGCTGACCTCGGCCGCGGCCATCGCCACCTGCCACGGCCTCACGGTCGCCGCACGGAAGAAAGTGGGAGAAGGTACGGTGTATTACATCGGCACAAACCTGGGAGCCAGCATTACTGCAGGGAATGCGGGCGGAGTGGAACTGCTGCGCGCCATCATTACTCCTGCGGTCAAGCCCGATGTAACCTCCGATAAACTGCGGCCGCGACTGATTCCGGGCTTGAAACGAAGCCTGCTGGCGGTGTTTAACGATAGCGCGGAGGACCAAACCGAGCACATTGCACTACCCGCCCGCTACCACCGGGTCAAGAACCTGCACACTCAGAAGGATGTCCCAGTGGCGGATAACGGCATCCGCGTGACGGTTCCGTATCAGGACGTGGCCGTCTTCATGCTGGAGACCTAGTCCCGTCCACTCATGAGCTCACTGGACCGATTGATAAAGGCTAAGGACCGCACGCGGAGATTCGGCACAGAGGTCACAGCGAAGGCCGGAGATCAGCTCTGGGGGCTCGGTGATTGAGAGGAGTGAACGGATCAGAGGAAGGAGGAGCAAATGCGCCCATGCATTTACGCTCTCTTAGCAGTCGCCATCATGTTGCCCAATCCCGCAGATGTGCAGGCGGGAGGCGGGTCCGAGTCCGACTCCGGAGTGCAGGAAACCCTCTTGAGTGGCGGAGACTGGAAGTTGGGGTCAATGGGAATGGGAGAGGGAGAGAAGCACGCGGCTTTCCTGCCCACTTTCGACGACAGCAGTTTTCGTACCGCGCTGGTGCCGGGCGAGGTGCAACTCCAACTCGGACTCAAGGGCATGGACCTCTATTATCAGAGCAAGACGTTAAGCCTGGTGAATCAGAAGGAGTGGTGGTACCGGAAGAGCTTCATCGTGGCTCGGGAGCAGGCTGGCAAGCTGGTTCGCCTCAGGTTCGACGGTGCCGACTACTTCGCTACAGTGTGGCTCAACGGCGAGAAGCTGGGCGAGCACGAGGGCGGCAATACCGCCTTCTGGTTTGACGTTAGTTCGAAGCTCAAATACGGCGACAAGAATCTTCTGGCGGTGAAGGTCACCTGCCCGTGGGTCCCCGAGGGGCGGGCGTTCACCGAATACCTGAAGGGCAGCTATGGACTGACCGTGCCGGATTCAGTTCTGAAATTCTCGGGATTGCCCTCTTACCTCGGGCCCAAATGGGACGGAGTTCCCGGTTACGGGAACGCGGTGTTCCCCATGGGGCTCCCTCGCGACGTGAAGCTGTTGATTTCCCCGCGCGAGGTCATTGATGACCTCTTTGTTTGGACCAAGGCAATCAACGCGGACGGGAGCGCAACCCTGGAGGTCTCAGGCAAGATCCTGAATTCCGGCTCACAAGAGAGGCCCGCAGCTCTGGATCTGGAAATCGCGCCGGAGACGTTTTCGGATGCACCGGTCAAGCTGGCCAGTCAATCCCTAAGTCTGCGTTCGGGAGAAAACAGTTTCAAAGCGGAAGTGATCGTGCCCCAGGCTCACTTTTGGTGGACGTGGGATCTTGGCAAACCGGATTTGTACCGGTTAAAAGCTGCGATCTCCCCGGCGGGTGGTACCCCGACCCGTCAGGAGGTTGTTTTCGGTATCCGGACCATCGCGCGAAAGCCGGATATGAGCTATTGGCTGAACGGCCAACGGCTTTTCTTGAAGGGTGCCTGGTACCCAATGGCGGATTATTATGGCAGCCAACCCACGCGCCAGATCTATGAGAAGGACCTGCTTTACTACAGAGCTGCCAATCTCAACAGCATCGTCAATCACACCGTGGTGGAGAAGCCGGAGTTCTACGACCTGTGCGATCACATCGGCATCCTCATAATTGTCCAAATGCCTTTCAATCAGTTCGGGCCTCTCGACGTCCTCTCTCCCTCCAATCCGCGCAAAGACATTTTCATGAGGAGTGCATTGCGGCAGGTCGGGGAGATCGTAACCGAGCACCGCAACCATCCCTCCATTGTGGAATGGGCGCCGCTGGCAGAGGCCCATGAAAAAGGCGGGGGCTGGGGTATCGGAACAGTGAGCTTCAAAGATTATGACTATGACTCCTTTGTGCAGGCGATCGGCAATTTGGTGGGCAGACTGAGTCCCGGAGCTATCTTCCATCCCAGCCTATGCGATCTGGGAGAGCAACACTTCTGGATGGCCGACGCGGGGATGCGCTTCTTCGGGGGCGGCTACCAGGAGCACTTCAATGCCCGAACCGGCTACGTTTCCGAGTACGGCAGCGTATCCTTGCCGGTGATCGAGAGCCTGCGGAAGGAGTTATCGCCGCAAGACCTTTGGTCGACCGAAAACTCTGCCAGCCCTCGATGGTTCAACCTGCCCATCAATCTCTCCGCGTATGCTTATCTGACCAGCTTTGAATATGACGGGTTGTGGAGCACGTTGGAGCGGGTCAATCAATTTGTTGATCGTCACATCAAATCGGCGCAGGAATTGGTGGATGACTCACAAATCTACCAATCGTTCCTCTTCAAGTATGCCACCGACGCTTACCGTCGCAAGATGCACAAGCCTATCAATGGCGTGAGGATCTGGGACTTCAAAGAAGTCTGGCCTGGCATTCACTGGTGCTTCCTCGACTACTTCCGCGTTCCCAAGATGAGTTTCTATTATTTGAAGCGTTCGCAGGAGAGATTCGCGTTGAACTTTGCTTACGAAGAAGCACTGGAATCGCAAGTATCAGGCAAGCCCCTGGAAATTCCTGTATGGGTCGTGAATGACTATCGGCGGGAGATGGCGGTTGATGTCCAATGCCGGATTCTGGATCTGAAAGGTCAGACCGTGTGGACCCGCACCTTCTCCGGCAAGATTGGAAGCGATGAGAGCCGGGAAATGGGTGTCGTGAGCTGGGTCACGCCTGACACGTCCGGTATCTATGTGCTGAGGGGTCAGGCGTCCGAAAAGGAGGGCGGCGAGAAGGCAGAGGATTCAGCCTTCATCAAAGTGACGCCCAAGTTGTTTTCCCGCCAACTCCGCCTGCTGCTGATCGGGGAGAACAAGTACACCCTCCCCCTTGCCAAGATGGCGCTCGCCATGGGCCTCTCTGTCGACGTTATATCGGAAGATTCAATTCAGCGTCTGGCTGAACTGCGCGACGCGGCTGGAATCCGCAAAACGTATGACGCGGTGTGGCTGGCTTCGTTTGAATCCCTGTGGAAATTCCTGGACGACGCAACTGCCAACGGTTTGAAGGAGGCGGTCCGGCAGGGCGTGGGCTTCATTCACACCGGTGGCCCGGGGAGCTTTCACGGAGGTTTCGGCGGTGGCGCCTGCCTGGATTTCACCCCCTTGGCTGAGGCTCTACCCGTCCACCTGGAATCACGCAACGACCTGGTGTACGGACCAGGTCAGGAGACCCGGGCGGACCCTGCGCAGTTCGCTCCCATAAAAGAGATTCAGACTGAAGGCCAGCCCGCTGAGAAGTGGAGCGTCACGCTACTCCGGGCGTACGGCCTGCCGGGATTCAACGCTGTGGACCTGAAACCTGGCAGCGAGGAGCCGATGAGCATTGCGGGCCGCCCCCTCCTGGTAACCGGGCATTACGGCGAAGGAAAAACCGTGATCTTCACCGGCTTTACGCCTTCATACACGGAGGAACGCGCCGATTGGGATCCGAAAGTCGTGTATCCCTACATGCTGGATCAGGAGTTGGTTGCGGACCCCGCCAATAAGGCGTATTTCGATCTCTTTATGCGGATGCTGGCAGAGGCAACCGGCGAACGGCCAGCGGCTGGCTTCGATGCCCTGATCGCCAGCCGCGACAAGCCACTTTTCGAGATGTTGAAGGATCTCCCCCCCGCCGCGGTGGGTTTGCCGCCTGAGGTTAAAGCGAAGGTGTCAGGAAATAAGGCCACGATCCCCCTGACTTTCGCCAATGGCCCCCAATATGCCCGGCTGGTTCGCATCCGCATTGACTGGGAAACGCGGGCGGAAGGCAATCCCGACTTGCTTTTATTCAGTGATAACTACTTCGACCTGCTTCCTGGTGAGAAGAGAGATCTGGAAATCAGAGTTTCTGCGTCAACAGGGACTTTGGGACCAATCCAAGGGAAGCTCGTGGTGGCTGGCAGTAATGTACCGGCAATGCAGATTCCCATCACGTTGGAAACACAATGACGCGGCGAACAACACCCAGTCCCTAATGGCCCATGGATTGCCCGCGTTAACATGTTTGGCCGGGTACGCAATTCCTGGGGTCCGGAACCTGGGGTGGCAGCACCATCCATGTTATGAACGGCCGGCGGAAGCTGCTGCCAAGACAATCAAAGCGCAAGGTCTTGCCGGTGGCACTTGCGCTGTTTACCGCAGGTCGTCCGTGGCTACCCGCGCGGCCTGAGTTGTGGTATCTTTCCGTGGACGACCCATGAATAAGATCGGCCGATACGTCATCATTTCCGAATTGGGTAGGGGGGCCATGGGGGTGGTTTACAAAGCCTCCGACCCGACGATCGGCCGCGAAGTTGCCCTTAAGGTTCTCTCCCTGACCCCCGCGGCGGGGGAGGGAACCAGCGGCCCGCAGGAGATGTTCATGCGGGAAGCCAGGGCCGCCGGCCGGTTGGCGCACCCCTCCATCGTCACCGTCCACGACGCCTTTGAGGACAAGGACCAGCACACTCAGTGCATTGTCATGGAGCTTGTCCCGGGCGTGACCCTGGAGAAGATTCTCGAATCCGGTCATCCTCTGACCGTCGAACAGATCTTCTCCGTCGTAAGGCAGGTTGCGGAAGGGCTGGACTACGCGCACCGCAATAACGTTATTCACCGCGACTTGAAGCCGGCGAACATCTTGGTGACGGCGGATGGGCGCGCCAAGATCACCGATTTCGGGATTGCCAAGGTCCTGGCGCGCGAAGGGATGGGGCGCACCATCGGAATGATGGGGACGCCTTCCTACATGTCGCCGGAACAGGTGAAGGGTGGCGATGTCGACGGGCGCACGGACATCTTCTCCTTGGGAATCATCCTCTTTACCTTGCTTTCCGGGAAGAAGCCCTTTGCCGGCAACACCGCCGCCGTGATGTTCAAGATTGTATACGAAGAACCGGCGGCCCCCAGCAGCCTCAACCCCGGCTTGACCGCAGCTTACGATTATGTGGTGAAAAGATGCCTGGCGAAGGACCGCACCCAACGTTACGCCTCGGCGCGGGAACTCCTGAATGACCTGGACGATCTGCAACGCGGCCGGCCCCTCCGGTCGCAGGGTGCGGCACCGGGCATACCGCTTGCTCCTGCCGTCACGCCGGCGGCTCCCCCCTTGGAGCAGACGCGCGCCATGCCGGTCCCCGGCCTCATGAGGTCGCTTTCACAACCAACTGGGGCACGGCCTGCGGCGCCTCCCGCCCCGCCGGCCCCGGCCAGGCCCGCGGCAGCGAGGCCGCCGGTCCCTGCCGCTCCCCCCCCGGCGGTGCCGGCGAAGACGGTAAGTCCGGTCGCGTCTACCACATTTCCTCAGACGCTCGATCTGCCGATCCGGGATTTGATGAAAGGGACCATGGAGCCGTCGCCGGGTGTGGCTTCCGCCGCCCCCGCGCCTCCGCCCACGGCTGCGCAGTCGCCGAGATCTGCGGTCCCGCCGGCCACCGCGCCTGAGGCGAGGGCGAGGCCGCTTTCCGACCGGACGCTCCCTCTGCCCATTCCGGACCTCTCCGCCGTCTCGCTTAACCCTCCGGCTTCACCCCGTCGCGCGCCTCTGCCCGTTTCCCTTGATGCTCCGGTACTGGACTCAACTCTTCCCATGCCGGTGCCGCACCTCCCGGCCGGGCCGCCACCGCCCCCATCCACTCCGCCCCCGGCACGTCCGCCATTGCTTTCGAACGGGCCGGCCGTAGCGGAGCAGACGCGTCCTCTGCCGGCGCCGGGCCCGGCCGCTGGATCGCCGCTGAGCTTTCCCGCAGCAGCGCCGCCCCCGCCAACAGGCCCGCCGGTACCCTTGCCCTTCCTCTCGCCGGAGCCCACCCGCGTGGAACAAACGCTCCCGCTGCCGGCGCCGGATCCTTCTGGCGGAAAGCCGGTGTTATCGGGACGTACAGTCCCGATGGCTCCTGTTTTACCCGATTCTCCCCCGGATGGGTTAATGCGTCACAGGGAACATCCGGACTATTACGAAGTGACGCAGCCGGCCAAGCCCCAACCGGCTATGCCCCTCCTGGCTCCTCCGCCAGCCGAGGCTGGTTGGGAAGAACCAGCGGAAGTTCCCGGCACGGTTACTCCCTTTCTCAAGTCCAAGCTCTTCCCCGTTGCAGTCGGTGCGGCAGCAATTGTCTTGATTGCCGTTGCATTGGGGATCTACTGGAAGGTTCGGCAGGCGAGGAACGCAGCCGCGCCGACCCCGCCGGTGACGGCGCAAACCCAGCCGGCGGCTCCGCCTCCCGCGCCGGCCGCCGCCCCGGTTGAGACCTCGGCTGCCGCTTCTGCGGCAACAAGCCCTTCGCCCCTTGTGAGCGCGCCCCCGTCTGCTGCCACGAAAACGGCAAAACGCAAGCAGAAGCAGGCGGTGGCTCCTGCGCCGGAGCCGGCTCCCCCTGCCGCCCAACCGGAGCCGGCCGTTGTGACGCCCGCACCCGCGCCCGAGCCTCCCAAGCCCAGCCCTGAAGACATTGCCAAGGCGGAGGCCGCCCGGCTTGCCAAAATCCCGCAAGTCATCAAAGTAAACTGCAATCTGGGGTTCAAGGAGGCCACGATCGTCTTTTCCAGCGGTGGGCAGTCCCTTCTGCAGCAATCTCTAAAGGGCGAGAAAAAGAAGGGAGGCTTCCTGGGGATTAAAGGCTCGCATCAAATTGCATTTCAGAGCACCGTCACCGTGCCGGGCGAGGCATCCGAGCTTTCCATCCGCGTGGTCACCAAGGATGCGGGGGGAAGAGACATGGTCAAGGATGTCAAGATGCCTCCCCGGGGAGGCCTTGTGCCCACCCTGGTGGTGGCGGCCGACAGCGACCACATTTCCGCCGACTGGCGTACCGCTTCCTCCCCACAATAGCCGACCGCCATCATGGTTGGTTCGGGTGCGCGACACGAAAGTTGCGCCACACGCTACGTCGCCTGCGAGCAGCTGCTCCAACTTCTATGTCGCGCACCCGGTTGCTTCTTGCCGCTGGACTTTTTTCCCGAAGTCGGACAAAATCAGGAGCTTGCCATTTACATTCGCGTCAGAGCCTTGTAAAATGCGCGTCTCCTATAGGGGGAATGATGGCCCCCATCCCCGCCCAGCTAAGGGGGAAGAGGGATCGAGTTTGGCGGCCACTTCCCGGGGAATTTGCCGGGGAGGGTTGTGTCGGGAGGCCATGGAAACCGATGCGGACGGCAGCCGCCGCGCGGAATGAATCGACTGGAGGCAGGATATGGCATTGAACATTATGGAGAAGGAAACCAGCGGAGTCACCGTCCTGGAACTGGTCGGCCGGGTAACTCTGGGGGAAGAGAGCAATCAACTCCGCGCCAAGCTGAAGGAAACCCTCAGCCAGGGCAAAACGCGCCTGGTTCTCGATCTTGGCGAAGTTGCCTACATCGATAGCGCAGGTTTGGGCACGCTGGTGGCGGGATATACCTCCGCGCAGAACCAGGGCGCCAACCTGAAGCTGGCCCACCTGACCAAGCGTATTCACGAGCAACTTTACATCACCAAGCTGGTGACCGTTTTCGACGTGTATGACAGCGTCGAAGCCGCCGTCAAGTCCTTCGGCCCGGCGTCCTGAGCGCTGAGGAGAACGGGCGCTCGCCGGGCTCCGCCCGCCGCCTGGCGGGAGCGGATCTCGCCCACGCCTGCCGCCGCCTGCTGCGGTCATCCCGGGGTTTTCCCCGCCGTGGGCGGGGAACCGCGCCCCGGAGTTCCGCAGGAGGATTCATGAGTCATCAACTCGGCTGGGGCCTCACGCTGGTGTTCCTCGGTGGGATGGTCAACGGGAGCTTTGCCGCCCCCATGAAGCGCCTCTCCGCCTGGCGCTGGGAAAACACCTGGCTGGTTTACTCGGTTGCAGGATTGCTGATTCTCCCCTGGGCCATCGCCCTGGCCACCGTTCCCCATCTGGCGGCGGTACTTCATCAGGCTTCCGGCGCGGTGCTGGCCAAGGTGGCGCTCTTCGGGTTTGCCTGGGGCATCGGCAGCGTTCTGTTCGGCCAGGGAATCGCGCGCGTGGGGCTGGCGCTGGGATTCTCGGTCATTCTGGGGATGACCTCCTCCTTCGGGTCGCTTCTGCCCCTGGCGATCCTCCATCCCGAGCAACTGGGCACCCGGCACGGCCTGGCCCTGATCGCCGGCACGGTGGTCATGGTGGCGGGCCTGGTCTTCCTGGGGATGGCTGGGAAACGGCGCGAACGCGAACGCGCCACCGCTGAGTCCGCGGCGGGTGGCTCCGGATTCAGAGTCGGCCTGATCATTTGCATCCTCTCCGGCGTTTTTTCCTCCATGCTCAACTTCGCCTTTGTGTTCGGCGACGAGATGCGGCAACTCTCGCTCCAGGCCGGAGCGTCCACCGCCATGTCCGGCAATGCCATCTGGGCGCTGGCGGTCAGCACCGGATTTCTTGCCAACCTGGCCTACTGTATTTACCTTCTGAATAAGAATCACACCTGGGGAGTCTTCAAGGCCGCCGCCGGTCCCGGTTATGCTCTGGGCGCCACGCTGATGGGAATCCTCTGGTACAGTGGCCTGGTGGCTTACGGCATGGGCGCCGACGCGCTCGGAGCGCTGGGCGCCATTATCGGCTGGCCGGTGTTCATGTCCGTCGATATCATCACCGGCATTGGCTGGGGATTTCTGGGCGGCGAATGGAGGGGCGCCAGCCGAACCGCCCTCAGCTATTGCCTGGCCGGCATCGCCATCCTCTTCCTCGCCATCGGAGTCATCAGTTGGGGCAACGCGGCGTGATCTGTGGCAACCCACGGTCACAGTGGGCACGACCGTGGCGGTTGCCGGCCACCGGCAGCACCGTCATAGGGATCACATCCACCAATAGACGAGACAACGGAATTGGCGGCCGGACGGGGAAGGACTTGGCCGTACGGAGAAGCATGCGTGCCCGCGCGCCTTTAACTTACCGGCTGCGCGCGCGTCGAATTCTTGGCGCACATGCAAAAGCGACGGCGCAATCCTCGCAGAGGGAGGAATTGCGCCGTGCGGTGTGTCGCCGAAGGAGTTGATCTCTCAGGCGAACATTTTACCCTTCAGAGTTCCTGCCAGGCCGATCAGGCCCATGCAGACCATTAGCAGTGTACCTGGTTCCGGGGTGGTGGCGGTGGGGGGAGATGGCGCCCCCAGTCCGGTCAACGGCATGATATCATCGAGGCCCGGAATGTAAGGATTCAGCTCAGTGGTTGTGCCGGTGATCTCATTGTAGTCATAAATATGGTCAGTGAGCTTGGAAGCCACAAAGATGTTTCCGTTCCCGTCCGCCTGAATACCGTCCGGGTCTAAAATCTTTCCGACGGCATAGTTATTCGTGGAGGTAAGCGCCGTGTTAAACTCCGTGATCCCTCCCCACATTATGTTTGATACCCATAACTCGCCGCTGTATGGGTCGTATGTCATGCCGTCCAACTGGTCCCCGCCATAAAAAGAGCACCCAGGACACCTAAGTTGACGCGAGATCGAAGCGTCCAGAGGACTGATTTTTGCCACATAGCCATCCCAGCTTCGGACCACGAAGAGGTCTCCAGCAGGGTCATAGGTGATTCCATCGATGTCGTCCAACCAATTGGAAAGGTAGGAGAAATTAGGGTATGCCGCCGTCAAGTCGATCCGCGCTACCTGTAGTATATTGGCGTCACTCACGAGCACGCTCGTCCCTCCCGGTTCGAGCGCAATATCGACAGGTTCGCTGTCAAAACCGTAAGGAGAAAACACGTATCGCGTACTGTTGGTAACAGTGTTGAATATTCCGATTTCCCCATTATTGGGGAGGCTGAAAACAATGCTGTTTTCCTTCGGGGCAGAGATCAAGCTGTCGACAGCGGGCCCGTGCGTATTCACCAAAGTCGTGATCGAACCGGTCGTTGTGTCCACTTGATAAATGTCACCATATAGGCTTGACACATCGAGAGTTTCGGCCTTCAGTTGAGACTGCGCCCCTAAGAAGATCAACAGGGAGGCCAACCCCAGACTGAAACACCGTCCGTGCATGATCCTGGTAAATGCCGTGCGTAGAATTGTAGTTCCCATAAGGGTCTATCTTTCTCTCCTCTTTTGCACCCGGAGTTGAGGTCGCGTTTCCCGACGGCAGAACCCCTCCGCAACACTCCTCGTTTCTGGGTGCCAGAATTATGACCGTCAGAGCAGGCGTAAAGGCAGTAGTTGGGCTTGCAGCAAGGCTGGCGCTTCTTGTCCTCTGCCCACCCTCATGAATCAATCGACGGCTGAAAGCAGTTGGAACACTGGTTCCGGTTGCTCCATGGCACTTTGGGGGCCGCGCCAGCGAATTTCCGGCGCTTTGTTTTCAGGGAATTGCAGACGCTATCTTAGACACCAATGCCGCTATTGCAATTGCTTTCACAGGGTATGGGAACCAATTTGGTAATATTGTGACTGTTTGTCCGGCACGACCCCTGGCCCATCGGGCAGTAGGTCAGATTTGTGTTAGCACCGTCATGGAAGGGATCCAATTCAGCCGGTGGAGTAGGAT
>DATJVT010000109.1:0-3277 GCA_035501695.1 Terriglobia bacterium
ATTCGGAAGCCGCCGGAATGCCGGCCGTCGTTTCGCGGGCCAATCGGGTACAATAGCAGCCGGAGCGCCGCGCGGTTTTCAATTGCGGCGCGTGAACGGAGGAGGCTGGATGAATTTCCCGGTGGGGGTTGATGACGTCAAGGTCGTGCAGGGGCGTAGCACCGGATTGCAGGTGGTGTGCAGCTGCGGTTGCGTGAATTTCAATTATCTCGACCCGCAGGACACCTTGTGGAGGTGCCGGAACTGTCGCCGGGTTCTGAGTTTTGACTTCCCCCGCTTGCTCGCCAGTGCAGTAGCCTTGCATAAACAGGCGGCCGCGGCCGAAGCAGCGGCCACGCCCCCGGCTGCCGGTTAAGTCCTACACTACGCGCCTGCGACCTTGGGCACCCATCCCGTTTCCCTGGAGGCCCTGAAATGCGCCGTGTTTGCCATCGTTCCCTCATCCTTTTAGTTGCTCTTGCCATTTCGTTCAGCATAACCTTCGGCCAGCAATCTTCTTCACCGGGCGACACCCGGGGAGAGTTCGTCACCCGCGCCGGAACATCACTGCAAGTGGCGGGAAAGCCCTTCCGCTATAGCGGGCCCAACATCGAGTGGCTGGGCTTGGAAGCTTACGGTCCGCACGATCCCCTCGGCCCCCGCTATCCCACTCACTTTGAGGTCGACGACGTTTTGGACACGGCAATTGAGATGGGCGCGCGAGTCGTCCGGTCTCAGACTATGGGAGATTCCGTCGGCTGCGATTTATGCATTGAGCCACGGCTGGGAGTATTCAATCCCAAGGCATTTGACTCCATTGATTATGCCCTCAAGGCCGCGCACGATCGCGGGCTCAGGCTCATCATGACCTTGACGGGGGATTGCGCCACCTGCGCGCTGAGCGGACCGGGTGAGTACATCCTATGGAACCACCAGCAGGATTTCAAAGCCTTCTTCACCGACCCGGCCGTGATTGCCGCGTTTGAGGAGCACATTGCCGCCGTCCTGAACCACAAGAATGCGCTCACCGGAATTCCGTACAAAGACGACCCCACGGTCATGGCGTGGGAAAACTGCAACATGTGCGGCATCGGGGTCATCTGGACTTCCCCGTCAAAGGATCTTGCGCCTTACCTTCCCTGGGTCGATACCATTGGGAACTTCATCAAGTCCATCGACAAGCGGCACTTGTACCTGGACACCAGCGGCTTCTTCCGCTTTGACCCGAGGGCGCTGGACGCGAAGACGCCCGACCTGATTACATTTGAGTACTACCCGCATTGGGATGCCCTGGCAGGTAACGGCCAGAAGACTACGGCCGCGACCTTTCCGCGGGACGCCGCCGCCGTGACCAGCCATGGCAAGGCTTACATCATCAACGAATTCGGCTTTGACGTCACCGACTGGCCAACGCGCGACGATCTCCAGACGGTGCTGCGTACCCTGGAAACAGACCCCAACATCTCGGGCGACGACTTCTGGGCCTTGCAGGCGCATGTGGATAACTACGGGTGGCAGCCCATACCGGCAAACGTCAGCAATCCGATCTATGCCCACATGGGGGAGAGTGGCCAGTGGTGGGCGCTTTATTACGGCGGGATCAACACGCTTGTCAACCAGGCCGATGACATGCGCGCACGCGCCGAACAGTTGCGAGTGCACGCCTTCGCCATGGCGGGAACAGCCGCCCCTTCCCACCGCGTGCCGCCGGCGCCGGTGATTACCATCAAGGGGTTGGGCTTCATCGCCTGGCGCGGCTCAGCGGGGGCCGTCATCTACAGCGTGCAGCGCCAGGTGGGAGAGGACAATTGGGAAACCGTCTGCGACAAGTGCGCCACCGACGCCGACACGCCGTGGCCCGATCCCAAACCACCCGCCAACCTCTTCGCGGCCAAATACCGTGTCATCGCCTACAACGCGGACGGAACCCCCAGCGCGCCCTCAGCGGCGCGGTGAAGACCGCATTTGCGAAGAACTGTCCTTAGTAAGGGATTTCCACGGTGCGATTCAGGCTGGAAATCTGACCGCCTTCGGAATCGCGGACGACCGCTCGCACCAGGTAGGTTCCGGGATGGACGTCCAACTGAGTCCGGACCGAAATCCCCGTCTGCTGGTATTTTTTCAAGCTGCTGTCCAGCATATGCAATCGCAGGGCCGTTTGCTTGGCGGCGATCAGGTGGCCATCGCGGTCAAACGCCGCGGCGACGATCGTCAGGTCATCGACGTTGCGATCCGCTTCTTTGCGAAAATGCAATGCGCCCGCATCGATGCTGGTCAGAACGGCAATGCGTGCGTCGGTTTCCGTCTTCATGAAGAATTGAGTGTGAACGTCCACGGGAAGTTCGTGGGTCTCCTCTTGGGAATAGACCGCTTCCTGGATATCTTCCTTCTCCTGTGCTGGCCGGGAAGTAACGACAGGTAGCGAAAGAGTTGCTCGATGCCACGCAGTGCGGCGCGCGACTCTGTTTCCATCAACTCGAACCGTTGCGTGGCCTCGGATTGCGCATCCCGATCAGCTAACTGCATGCCGTTCGGCAGGCCCGCGTAACACGTGTTATAGGTCTCGTTTGTGGCCACCTCGATCGCGTCACGGTCGTGCTGGTAAAAGATCAGAAACGCCTCGTAAGCGGCATGTCCACACAGGCGCCTGTCCGGCGTGCCATCGGACGGGGTTGAAGTGCGAAGAGGGCTCGATGAACCTGGCCGAGGTCGGCCGTGAAGTCCAATTGCTTCCGCCCGGAAGATGTAAATACACCTACCCGGTCTCCCTGTTGCATAGCGCCGGCCAGATAATGGTCCGCCGCATCCCGCCCCCCCACCAGGTCCTCAAAGGAAGTGTGTATATCGTCAAAGTACAGGGCGAGAAAACGGCGAGGCATAGCCGGAGATTCCCCGCTAGTTTCATGCACTTTTTGCTTGCCAAAGACTATTGTTGTATGTACACTTATGTAGGTTATTAATTTACGCGCAAAAGCCGGAAGTCTGGCCGCTCCCGGCCTTCGGGGCAAGCCCCTGTTCGGGCACGAAGTCAGGGGAAAGCACTCCACAAAAAAACTCCACCGGTTCGAAGCTGGAATGGGTATGAAAACAAACAAGACATAGACATAATGCCCGATGGGATGTCGGACATATCCGCGCAATCGGGCGGCTTCGGGGTGACATTTGCGCCTGGTTGGAGACAAATTGCGTGACATTCAATCCCTTCTCGTACCTCAGTCACCCGAAGGTGAGAGGACAGGAGAAGGCGTCAAAAGAAGAATGTCAAAACGTGGGGATATCCGGATAAGTTGTTTAAAAT